>JAFGFF010000167.1 GCA_016931075.1 Pirellulales bacterium
CCCCACCATGCACCACTTCACTCTCCTCCTCCTGATCCTCCTCCCGGCCTCCGTCGCCCGGGCACAGTGTACCCCCGGCACGTGCCCGGCGGCGGAGGCGCCCCACCCGGCTGTGGTGAGGATCGTGAACCAAGTCGGACCGGCGCGGTATTTCGGTTCCGGCACGCTGATCGAGCGAGACGTCTCGCGAGGACTGATCGTGACCTGTGCCCACCTGTTCTCCGACGGCGCCGGCCATATCGTTGTCACCTTCCCCGACGGCCGGTCGTTCGGCGCGACGCTCACGGCCGTCGACCGGTCGTGGGACCTGGCCGCGCTGCGAATCGCCCGACCGGATGCCGAGCCGGTAGCGATAGCAGAAGATGCACCCCGGCCGGGCGAGCTGCTGCGAAGTTGCGGCTACGGGCAGAATGGAAGGTACTGGTGCAACCAGGGCGTCGCGCGCGGGTATGTCGTCGTGCAAGGGCGGCCAGGGCACGAGACGCTCGAGCTGTTGGGCATGGCCCGGCAGGGCGATTCGGGCGGACCGGTCTTCAATCGCCACGGCCGGTTGGTCGCCGTCCTCTGGGGCACCAACGGCCGGATCGTCGGCGGCACGTACTGCGGACGAATCCGCCAGTTCCTTGCCGGACTGCTGTGTCCTCCACGTCCCAAGGACACTCAACCCAACGGGACGACGATACCGGGCGCATCGCCTGACGACTCGCGGACCGAAACGGCGATCGGCCGGTTGGGCCAGCGGATCGATCGGCTCGGCGGTCACTTGGAGCGGATCGAGAAGGTCGTCGACCTGGCCACGCAGATCGACCACGACCGGCTTCGCGCAATCGCCCGCGAGGTGGCCGGACTGGCTCTGTCCGAAACGACGCCGGCCGCGACCAAGGCGTGGCTGCCCGGGCTGATGGCCGCGTTGGGCTGGACCGGTCCGCCGGCGTTGGCCGCCATGTTCGCCTTGCACGTCGGCGCGGTCGTGTTGCGCCGGCGGCTTGGCAAGAAGCAGCGAAAATCGACCGGCGCGACGAAACGACTGACCAATCGTTTGGCAGGCGGTTCCTCCACCGTGCCGATCACGAACGACCAATACGCCCAGCAGTTGGCCGACGTCTTCGCCCTTTCGGGCCGAAGCCCCACGGCCGACGCCACGCTGGGTCGCGAATACGACCAGGAGTTGGCCCTCGCCGAGCAGAGCAGCGACGCCGCCCTGTCCGCCTGGGCCCGAAAACTCCGCCGCCGCGTCGCCGATCGCTTTTACCGCATCCACGACGCCACCCCCACCCCGGCCGAGCCGGTCGCGGGAGGATAGAAACTCAAACCGAGCGGGGGACGTCAGTCCCCTGTTCTGTCACGGAACAAGCGATTGAAAACACAAACCTCCCTCTCCCAATAATGGGTCGTGAGAAAAAGCAATCGTAGCGCCAACAAAACAGGGGACTAACGTCCCCCGCTCGGTTTTTCCAATCCCCAATCCCCAATCCCCAATCCCCAATCCCCAATCCCTAACCCCCCCAATCCCCTTTCCAACAGGAACCCTATCATGCCAGGCGCGGACACTTTTCAAGATGCGATCACGCGATTTCGCAACCGATCGATTCACACCTATGTTGGGCACTGCCTGACGATGCGAGGGCAGATCTTGCAGGACGGCGAGTTTGGCGTGCTCAGCGGGTGGGACAGCGCGACGAACCAGTTCATCAAGGAGCACTTGTTGCGGCTGGACTTCCTGCGTCGCAAGATCACCCACAACCCGCAGAACGTCGATCTCCAGACGCTCGTCGAGCAGGCCCGCGATTTGAAGCTGACCCTGCCCGAGGACATGAACGAAAAGAGCCCTGCCGGCGACGAGGTGGCTCGACCGACGGGCAGGGAGTTCGATCTGCCGTACAAGCTGGACGGCACCGACCCGAACATCCCGCTGTTGGGCCAGATCGACCTTCGCAACGTCGACGCCCGGATGTTTGTCACGGCCCTGGACCAGCACATCGTCGAGGCCACGCGTCTGGACAGCCGGTTCGCCACGTTCCGGATCACGCCGCGCGAGTCGCTGATGCTCTACGGCTCGTTGTGCGAGCTGTGGGACTTGTGCGAGAGCTTCGGCGGCGATGAGAACCGCGTGCCGATCGTCCACGGCGTCCGCCCGACGGAAGAGCCGCAAGGCGCGACGGCCAGCCCCAACCTGGAACGCACCACATCAACCACCACCTCCACCACCACGAAGTAGCCCGATGAGCGTGCAAGAGTGGAGCATCGTCGTCGGCGTGGTGGTTTCGGCCATCTTGGCGATGGGTCCGTGGATGTTCATGGTCCACGCCAAGCTGGCCGTCTTGGCCAGTCAAGTCGACGCACTATGCAAGAAGATGGACCGGACCGTCGACGTCCACGACCGCCTCTGGGCAGTCCACGCCCGGCACGAAGCCAAACTCGAAACCCACGACGTCCAATTGGCCCAGATCGGAGAGCGGCTGCGAGATTTGGGGGATTAGGGATTGGGGATTAGGGGGCTTTGCTCCCAACCCGGTCTCTAGTTCCACCCCCAATCCCCAATCCCTAATCCCTAATCCCCCCACCCACCATGCACCTCCGCAATCGAATCCGAGAACTCCGCTATGTGAAAGCGAGCCAACTGCGGCCGCATCCGAGGAATTGGCGAGAGCATCCGCCGGCGCAAAGGGACGCGATGCGCGGGATGCTAGCCGAGATCGGACTGGCCGACGCGCTGTTGGCCAGAGAACTGGAGGACGGTTCGCTCGAGCTGATCGACGGGCACCTTCGAGCCGAGCTGACCGCCGAGGCGGACGTGCCCGTGCTGGTGCTGGACCTCGACGAAAACGAGGCGGCCAAGCTCCTGGCCTTGTTGGATCCCTTGGCCGGACTGGCCGAGACGAACACCGACGTCCTGGCCGAACTGTTGGCCGACGTCGCAACGGAAAACGAATCCGTCCAAGGAGTCTTGGACGGCCTATTAAAAGACTCGGCCCCCGCCTGGCCTTCGCCCGCCCCGGCCGAGGAGCCCCTGATTCCCGAATCGTTCCAAATCGTCGTCGACTGCCGCGACGAAGCCCAGCAGCGAGAGCTGTTCGAGCGTTTCCAGACGGAAGGACTGAGCTGTCGGTTGTTGACGATTTGAAGAGGGGATTGGGGATTGGGGATTAGGGATTGGGGGATTTGTCCCCAACCCGTTCTCAATTCCCACCCCCTAATCCCCAATCCCTAATCCCCAATCCCCAATCCCCCTTCTCCCCATGCTTGAATCCACCGTCTCCTGTCCCGTCTTCGATTCCTTCCGGGTCCAGCAAGTGGCCGGGCTGTTCGATGTACCGATCCAGCAGCGGGCGAGCGAGACGTTTCGCGTCGAGATGCCCGAGTTGGGCGACGATTGGCGGATCGGCCTGATCGTCGGGCCCTCGGGCAGCGGCAAAAGCACGATCGCCGCCGAGCTTTTTGGAGAGCAATTATGGCGCGGCCGATCCTGGCCGGAAGATCGGGCCGTGGTCGATTGTTTTGGCGAGCTGCCGATCAAAAAGATCGTTGGCCTGCTGACCGCCGTCGGATTCGGCTCGCCGCCGAGTTGGATCAAGCCGTACCCGGTGCTCTCCAACGGCGAACGGTTCCGTTGCGACCTTGCCCGGGCGCTGGCCGAGTCCTCGACACACGATTCCCGTAAGCCGGGTCGTGACCCGGCAAGGGCGGACAAGCCGCCCATGGCACCCAATGACAAGGCACACGGCGATTTATCAGACAATATCCTCGCCTTCGACGAGTTCACCAGCGTGGTCGATCGGACGGTAGCTCAAATCGGCTCGGCGGCCTTGGCCAAGGCGATCCGCTCGGGCAAGATCGGCTGCCGGTTCGTGGCCGTGACGTGCCATTACGACGTGGCCGAGTGGCTCGCGCCCGACTGGGTGCTGGACATGGCGACCTCGACCTTTTCGCGGAGGTGCCTTCGGCGGCCGCCGATCCGACTGGAGGTCTTTCGCGCGCGGCGCGCTGTCTGGCGGCTGTTTGCGCGTCATCACTATCTGAGCGGGTTGCTCAGCACGGGCGCGCGGTGCTACTTGGCCCTATGGAACGACACGCCGGTGGCCTTTTGCGCGGTCGTGTCGCTGATCGGGCGTAAACGTCACTGGCGAATCAGCCGGTTGGTTGTGCTGCCCGATTTTCAAGGCGTGGGCATCGGCACGCGCCTGCTCGAGACGATCGCCCAGATGTACCGCGACGACGGCCACCGGATGAACATCACGGCCAGCCACCCGGCCCTGATCGCCCATTGCCGCCGCTCGCCCCACTGGCGCACCGTCCGCATCCGCAAGACGGGCTCGCGCCGAACCGAGCGGTTTATTCACAACTACCACGGATCCGTCGGCCGGGCGGTGGTGTCGTTTGAGTGGGTGAGGGATGAGGGATTGGGGATTGGGGATTGGGGGCGGAGGGAAGGATTCAACGGATGAAGCATGTTGGTTCGGCTAGGACGAAAGGCGCGACACGTCATGCGTGACGACGAGAAGAACGATCATCCACCAACCATTGCCGACGAAACCGGTGCACACGAGCCCGACGACAAACGCTCCGACGCACCCCAACAGCCCCCGTCCTCTACCCCAGTCCCTAATTCCCAATCCCCAGTCCCTCATCCTCAACCTCCCAAACTCAGCGATTTCAATAAGCGCGAAATCCTGGCGATTCTCGGCGTCGGGTGCAGTGTGGATACGGCGGCAAATTATGTCGGGTGTTCGCCGGGCGTGATTCAACGGCTGGCCGCGAGCGATCCGACGTTCGCCTATCGGCTGCAGAAGGCCCGGCCGATGGTGGAACTCGGGTTCATGCGGAGCATCCAGGACGCGGCCACGAAGGCCCAATACTGGCGGGCGGCGGCCTGGGCGTTGGAGCGTTGCTATCCCCACCACTACGCCCGACGGGGCGCCGACGTGCTGACGGTCGACCAGATGCGGCACGTCCTGGCCGGATTTGCCGACATCGTGATGGCGGAGGTGCCCAACCCGAACCAACGCAAGGCCTTCCTGCATAAACTCCGTGTCCTGTCAGGCGAAATGTTGCCCGACGGGCCGGACTGCTCAGGGAAGGAACCGCCGGGGCTCGACCTGGCGGAGTGGGAGAAGGCAGACAATGCAGACTAACTGGCATTTCATGGTTGCCGGGCTGAACCCCGGACAGATTGGCGCGTTGGCGGCCATGTTGCATGGCGAGTTAGCCCAACGCCATGGCGAGTCGCGGCGTCGCCAGGCGGCCTGCCCCACCGACGAACGCCTGTTGGCCTGGGGACGCCGCTACCTTCCCGACCATTTCCGGTGCGGTCCCTCGGCCATGCACGCCTGGTTGGGCATGCATCTCGACGCGATGGCGGCGATGCGCGGGGCCAAGCTCAACGTCCTGGGCCCGCGGGGTGGAGCCAAGTCGACGATCGGCACGCTGGCCTATCCGCTTCGCGAGGCCCTGCGCGGTCGCGAACCGTACATCTGGATCGTCTCCGACACCCGTCAACAGGCCTGCCGCCACCTGGCCAATATCAAAGCCGAACTGGAGGACAACCCGCGACTGGCCGTCGACTATCCCGACGCCGTCGGCCAGGGTCCCACATGGCGTAGCAACGCGATCCAATTAAACAACGGGATCATGATCGAAGCCTACGGCACGGGCCAGAGTATCCGTGGCCAGCGTCACGGGGCCCACCGCCCCAGCCTGATCGTCTGCGACGACCTGCAAAACGACGACCACATCCGCTCGCCCTTGAACCGCGAGACGTCGCGAAACTGGTTCCACGGGGCGCTGCTCAAAGCGGGCGATCCGAAGACGAACATCGTCAACCTGGCCACGGCTCTGCACCGCGAGGCGCTGGCGGTCGAGTTGTGCGACACGCCGGGCTGGTTGGCCAAGACGTTCCAGGCAATACGGCAGTGGCCCGAGAACATGTCGCTCTGGCACGAGTGGGAGTCGCACTACTGCAATCCGTCCGATCCGAAGGCCGACGAGACGGCCCGGGCGTTCTACGAGGCCCATCGGCGCGAGATGGACGCCGGGGCGATCGTGTTGTGGCCGGACCAGGAGGATTTGTACACGTTGATGTGCATGCGTGCCCAGAGTGGGCCGACGACGTTCGAGCGGGAGAAGCAGAACCGGCCGATCAACCCGGCCGACTGCGAATGGCCCGAGACGTACTTCGACGACGCGATCTGGTTCGACGACTGGCCGACCCAACTGCAGATCAAGACGTTGGCCCTGGACCCGAGCAAAGGGGCCGACGCGCGTCGGGGGGATTATTCGGCCCTGGTCGCCCTGGGCGTCGATCGGCGGGGTATTTTGTACCTCGAGGCCGATCTGGCCCGGCGGTCCACGCCGGAGATCGTCTCGCAGAGCGTCGAGTTCTATCGCCGGTTCCGGCCCGACGCGTTCGGTGTCGAGACGAACCAGTTCCAGGAACTGCTGGCCGGCCTGCTGGCCGACGAGTTCATCCGGCAGGGCGTCTTGGGCGTGCGGCCGTGGACGATCGACAACCGGGTGAACAAACGCGTACGGATTCGCCGGCTGGGCCCGTACCTGGCCGCGCGACGCGTGCGGTTCAAGAGCGACAGCCCTTCGACCCGCCTGCTGGTCGAACAACTCCGCCAGTTCCCCGCCGCCGACCACGACGACGGCCCCGACGCGGCCGAGATGGCGCTGCGCCTGGCGATCGAACGATTGGGCATGGAGGCGATAGACGATGGGTTGGGGGATCGGCTTGTATGATTAGTGGCTAGTGGTTAGTGACTAGTGGCTAGTGGTTGGTGACTAGGATGTGTATTGAAATCCTGATAGGTGTCCACGATGCCTTGGCAATTATGGAGAGACTCGCTCCGTCGCGTCCGTTTCCTCGGCGGTTCATGGCCAAGACGGAGCATGGCCCTCCGGAGACATAAAACACCAAAAGACATCAAAACACGTTCTCAGACAGCAAAAGGGGATAGTCCCGTGTTATCGACTTGCGGTGTGTGGCTCGGGCATTTGTCCCAGAGACAAGAAATCCATCTCAAACCACCTGGGGCAAATGCCCCAGCCACCCATCCCAATCCCCAATCCCCAATCCCCAATCCCCAATCCCTAGCCCCTAGCCACTAGCCTCTAGCCACTACCAATCAGTTTGAGGACACAACCATGCTAAAGAACGACTACGACCGATGGGAGAAGCGTTTACTGGAAGCGTTTGACGAGATGTGGGACGGGTTTGTCGACCCGGCCGATGCGTTGGTGGACGGAGACGGGACGTGTTGGACGCCGTTGGGAGGGAAGACGAACGGCGGCAGCGTGTGTGCGACGCCGCAGCAGCTCGAGGCGGTGCGGAATCAGTGCCGGGCGCTGGCGATGGGCAATGAGTTTGCCATCAATGGGCATGAGAACCGGATCAGCTATCTGGTCGGCAGCGGCCACGCCTATCGGGCGGCCGCCCGACGAGGGCTGCGGCCGGAAGAGGCGCCGGTCGACGAGGTGCAAAACGTCCTGGACGAATTCGTCCGCGTGAACCGGTGGCGACAACGCCAACAGGAGATCGTCCGCCGCCGCGACCGGGACGGCGAGGTCTTTTTGCGGTTGTTCCAGTCGCCTGACGGGATCAGCCGCGTGCGGTTCGTCGAGCCGGGCCAGGTGGCCACGCCGACCGATCGGGCCGACGACCCGGCCGCGACGCTGGGCATCCTGACCGACCCGGCCGACGTCGAGACCGTGCGAGGCTACTTTATCGACGGCCAGCTCGTCGACGCCGCCGAGATCCAACACCGCAAGGCCAACGTCGACGCCAACGTCAAACGGGGCCTGCCGCTGTTCTACCCGGTCCGCAAGAACCTCCGCCGAGCCGAAAAGCTCTTGCGGAACATGAGCGTCGTGGCCGAGATCCAGTCGGCCATCGCCCTGATCCGCAAACATCACGCCGGCACAAAGACCAGCGTCCAGCAGTTCGTCGCCGACGCGGCCGACGCCACCGTGGCCGATCCGAACTCGGGCCGAACCCGCCACGTCCGCCGCTACGCCCCCGGGACGATCCTCGACGCGTTTGCCGGCACCGACTACGAGTTCCCGACGATCGGTCTGGACGTGAGCCGCTATGTGGCCGTCCTCCAGGCCGAGCTTCGCGCGATCGCCGCCCGACTGGTGATGCCTGAGTTCATGCTCACCAGCGACGCCTCGAACGCCAACTACGCCTCGACCATGGTGGCCGAAGGCCCGGCGGTCAAGATGTTCTCGCGCCTGCAGCACGACATGATTGAAGACGACCTCGAGCTGCTGGACCGCGTGCTAGCCGACGCCGTCGCCGCCGGCCGCCTCGCTCCGCACGCCCGGCAGACGGTCCTCGTCGAGGCCATCCCCCCGACCCTGGCCGTCCGCGACCGCCTCAAGGAAACCCAGGCCGACGCCATCCTCCTGCGCAACGGCGCCATGTCGCCCGCCACCATGGCCCTGCGTCACGGCCTCGACCCCGAGCGGGAGTTGGGAGCGGGAACCAGCGGAGAATGAAGATTGTAGGGTGGGGCACACTTGCCCCACCAAGAACTGCCAAGAGACCAGCAGATTTCCTGAACTCAAGGATAAAAAAGGGAAGCGGCCACAGATGAACACGGATGGACACGGATGAAGGGGGAGTGGCTAGTGGTTAGTGGCTAGTGGTTAGTGGCTAGTGGTTAGTGGCTGGGTGCCATGTCCACGCTCGCGTGGACATGTGGAGGCGTGGATGCCCAAGAAAGCATGTTCACGCGAGCGTGACGTGTCCAGGAATTCGAACCTAGAAAACACGGTATTCAAAACATCTCCAGACGCCATGTCCACGCGAGCGTGGATAGATAAGGAACGTCCATGGTCAGGACACCTCGATCCGAACCGAACGTTTTTCGCCTTTTTTACCACGAAAGCACGAAAGGACGAAAACGCGAAAGTGACGAAGAGCGTTGGATTACAGCACCGCGCCCGGTTGCGTTCGTTCGCGCCCTTCTCTCTTCTTTTCGTGTTTTCGGTGCGCCAGGAAAGTCTGGTTGGTTTAGTCAGTTGAGAGGTACTGATCATGGCACTTGCTCGTTCACCATGAAGTTGAC
>JAFGFF010000168.1 GCA_016931075.1 Pirellulales bacterium
CTTAAGGAGAGGACGCCACGACGACACGGCCTGCCCGTGGTTAAGGGCGGTGATTAACGACCACCGCTTGGGGACCGCAGCCGGGCGGATGACGCTCGGCCTCGGACCGTGGAGAGACAATTTGAACAGCGTGCCGGCGGGAACCCGCCGGGGGCCCAAGCGGAGTTTCATCCGCTCGGGACCGCCCGACGTACCTGTTTCCTGTCGGTTCAAACGCGGCCGTGGGATCCCCACGTTAAACGGCCCGTTCAAGTCGTCTCGCCGTCGTCGCTCCGCTTCGGCCGACACGCCTCAGTATATTGATGGCGGCTCGGTTCGGAAACAGCCGGGTGCCATGCTCCACGCTTGCGTGGGCATGTTTTCCCGGGCCGTTTTCAAGGCCACATGTCCACGCAAGCGTGGACATGGCACCCAGCTTGTTTGATTCACAACACCCTAGAAAAGGCACCACCGACCGGAAACACGCCCCCGATTCTACCCGGCGTCAGCTTCTCGTGAAATGTCGCTTCGACCCAGCTCAGCGCCCAGCGCTCGCTCCACGCGCAGGGTGCCACTGGCTATGCCAGTGCCGTGTTGGCGATGGGTTACTGCGACCGTCCAGGATCATCACCAATCAATGCCCTCGATAGTGGCGCCGTTATGGCGAAGCTTGACGTCGCACTGGATAAGAGCAGGGACAGGGTCCGATTTGTCCAGCACACGAGACCGCAACAGAAACAGGTCCTCTCGATTGTCGATGGAGCCATGAATAGTAGCGACGATGCATTTCGTCTGCTTTGTTGAAACCGAAAGGCGGGAGAATCGAGCATCACTCTTGAAAATCGCATGGAGTCTCGAATGGACCTCGCGCTCGCACGCTTGCTTGTCAACGAAGTGCTGAACATCCGGATTGACGTCTGCCGGAAACCAAAGCACGTAGGCCAGGGGGATCGCCAGAACGGCAACAAGGCCTCGGAGCCATCGGGGCCATTGTGAACGTAGCAGAACCACGCCCTGTATATACGAAGCGGTGATCGCATAGACCACCCCGGCGAACGGCCCCAGAAGGAAGTCTCCCCGAAGAAATGCGGCCATCGGAATCGTCGCGAAAGCCAAGACTACTCCGATCCTCCGCAACGTCCACGAGGCTGGAACTGAAGGATTCTCGGGACATGGTTCACCTTTGCCCGATGCCGCGGTCGGATTCGCATCCTCCGGCGTTTGTTCGCCGTTTTCTTGCATGGCATTGCATTGCGGACGTGTCCCCAATGGAAGCCTCACTAGAAGGAAGACCCCGTACAGCAGGCAGACGGCGAAAAACGCATACGCCACGCCAGCGGACGTCCCCAGAACGTAGTCTCCACGAAAAAATGCGGACGTCGGAATCGCCACGAAGGCCAAGATTACTCCTATCCTCCGCAACGTCCACGGGGCCGGAACTGAAGAGTTCTCGGGACATGGCTCGCCATGGTCCGTTGCCGTGATCGGTTTCGCATCTTCAGGCGTTTGCATGCTGTTTCCTAGCATGATGACGTATTATGGTCGAAGCTTCCGTGGCGCCCAACTCCAACAAGCACTGGCAGAGCCAGTGGCACCCAGCCCTACTCTTGCAAAGAGGTTTGCCCCTCTTGCGAGATTCCTTTCTCCAGCTCATCCACACACCGGTTCAGGAATTTACGGAGGCACTGAGTGGAACAGAAGAAGATTTCTCCTTGACCACCTCGGACATCGTCCATCACACGAACGGCATGGTAGATATCACGGTCATTTCCTTGCCCGCCATCGTGGGCGCCATGCCAAGTCAGTCCAAAGAATCCGTTCAAGTCATCCGAGGGCCCACCAGAGTCGGTCTTGCGATCCATCAAGAGTGCGCCAGCCGATAAGATGGCCATCGAGTGTGGTTCGAGTACCTTCCGCTCTCCACAGACCGGGCAGACCGGTTCCTTCGGATGGTAAGTGTTACTGCCGGTGAGAATAGGTAAGACAAGTTCTTTCATGGAAACCGTACAATCACAATTCGACCAGTTGGTTTTTCTATTACCTCCCCGCGATCGTCCTTCCCCCGTCCACCGGCAGGCAGACGCCCGTCAAAAAGTCGTTTTCGACGAGGAAGAGCACTGCGTCGGCGACGAGTTCGGGGGTGCCTTCGCGTTTGACGAGGGTGCCGGCGATGGAGTCGGTGCGGGTGGCGGCCGAGAGGTCGGCGGGCAGCATGACGGGGCCGGGCTGGATGCAGTTGACGCGGACTTTCGGGTTCCGCTCGGCCAGCTCGACGGCCAGGCTGCGGGTGAGCGTCTCGACCGCGCCTTTGGACGGGAAATAGGCGGCGTAGTCGGGGTACGGGCGCGAAGTGGCCCAATCGCCCAGCGTGACGATCGCGCCCCCCTCGGGCTGGCCCGTCATGATCAGGCCGACCTTCTGGCAACAGAGGAACGTGCCCAACGCGTTGATCTCGAAATGACGCCGCACGTCGTCGGCCTGGACGTCTTCGAGCCGTTTTCGCTCCCAGATGGCCGCCGCGGTGACCAGCACGTCGATCCGACCCCAGGCGTCCATCGTCTGGTCCACCAGTCGCGCAACCTCCGCCTCGTCGGCCACGTCGGCCTGAAACGCCCGGGCGTCGGCCCCCTGGGCTTGAAGCTCCTGGACCGTCTCCTGAGCCTCATCGGCCGACCGGTGATAGTGCACGCCCAC
>JAFGFF010000169.1 GCA_016931075.1 Pirellulales bacterium
AACCAGCGGGGAGTCTCGGTCGAAATCGCCAAGGGACTACCAACCGTTTTTGGCGACCGCCAACGGCTGCTCGAGGTGTTACAGAACCTGGTCGACAACGCCGCGAAGTTCATGGGCGATCAACCCGACCCGCGGATCGAAATCACCGCCCGGACGATCGACAACGAGGTCGTCTGTCTGGTGCATGACAACGGCGTCGGAGTGGAGCCCCGTTATCACCAGCGGATTTTTGGGTTGTTTGACAAATTGAGTCGAGATACAGAAGGATCGGGCGTCGGCCTGGCGATGATCAAACGCATCGTCGAGGTCCACGACGGCCGTGTGTGGGTCGAGTCGGAAGGAGAGGGGCGCGGTTCGACATTTGGCTTCGCGATCCCGTGCCGGAAGCCGGAAGCACATTGCGAAAGGATCCTGTCATGAAAGGCGAGCCTCTGAATATTTTGCACGTTGAGGACAATCCGGATCATGCCCACCTGGTCAAGCGGAGCTTGCGCAAGTACCGCGTGGCCAACCGGATCTGCCTGCTCGAAGACGGCGAAGCGGCCCTGGAGTACCTTTTCCATCGCGGTTCGTTCCGCGAGCCCGAAAACAGTCCTCGGCCCGACCTGGTGCTCTTGGACCTGCGGCTGCCCAAGGTTGACGGCCTTGAAGTCCTCCGTATCATCAAGTCCACGGGCGAACTTCAACAAATCCCGGTGGTCATTCTCACTTCGTCCGAGGCGGAAAGGGACGTGGCCCAGGCTTACGAATGCCACGCCAACAGCTATCTGGTCAAACCGGTCGGCTTCGACCAGTTCACCGACATGATGGAACAACTCGGCTTCTACTGGCTCGGCTGGAACCACTTCCCCTGGGCAGCCAGCGTGTTGTAGAACGCCAAAAAGACTACCCTCGAATCTGGAGGGCCATACTCCGTCGTGGCCGAGGGGACAACGTGGAGTATATGGATTCCACCGCATTCTGGAATAAGCCGCCATGTCCGATTGGCTCGATACGCAAACAAAAGCAATTCTCCAAGGCGGTCCGCCGCTGAAAGAAGCCCCGGCCGGGGTGGCCGCCTATTCTCTCGTCCTGCTGACCAAACCGCCTCAACTCGAATGGTTCCGCCAAGCCATTGCCCGCGTCTTACACAACACGCCCGAATCGTGGGATGACGCAATCCGCCGCCCCTGCCCCAATGTCCTTGACTCCGCTCTTGTGTTGGAGGATGCGATGCTCGGGCAGTTCGAACTGATCTGCTCCGGCGCGGTGAGTGTTTTCCTCAGGGATGAGGTCGTGATCGGCGCGACGGGATCCTATTTGGACGATCTATATGCCGATCTGCTCCAGAGCCCGGAGTTCGCTGAGGTGATGGTTTCCGTGGTGTCCCTCCCGCCAGGCGATCCGGGACAGCGATTCGTGGAGCAATTCCTCGGCCCCGACCCGCCGAGCCTGCCCACGAGCCTGCGGATGCCCCGGAAGAAGGCGCGGATCATGGAACACTGGGCCACGAAGATCGGTGGAGACGTAGACGTATCCGACGAGTGAGGCTCGCCTTCGAAAAGATGGACCCAGCCGGCACCCGAGGGGCAACTTGTCGGAATCGTCTTCGACGGATAGGATGAAGAGCCGTTGCTTTCTATCACCATGGTCATCCGCATCCTGAAAGGAGATTCCAACGGTGAAGCTGCATCTGTGCATTGCTTGGTGTCTTGTTCTGTTCGTTGTCCATGGCGGCCTGGCCGGCGAACCGACCCCCGGGCTGCCCGTGCCGCACTATCACCCCGACCCGGCCGATCCGGACTGGCTGGCCAAGGCCGTTCAGTTTCACGGACACCTTGGCCCCTGGGCCACCGCCGGCATTCGGGCCGGGATGGCCGGTCGTGAGGCCGTCGGCGCGTTCGGCTATTTCGACGTGGACGTCACGGTCGAAGGGCCGATGGTCAAACCACCCCACTCCTGTTTCCTCGACGGCCTGCAAGTCTCGACCGGCGCGACGCTGGGCAAACGCAACCTGAAATGGATCAAGGCCAAGGACGTCGTCGTCCGCCTGAAAAACACCCGCACCGGCCGCACGGCCGAAGTCCGGCCCACCAACGAACTGATGGACCTGCTCAACCCGATCGCCGAGGGCTCGAAGGACAAGAAAGAAAAGGAACCGCCCGCCGAAGCGAGCCAAAAGCACGATCATCACCACGACCATCGCATCGAAGCCGTCGCCCGAAAAATCGCCGCCATGCCGGAGAAGAAGCTATTTAGCGTTACGGTGCGGTGAGAGGGGGATTGGGGATTGGGGATTGGGGATTGGGGATTGGGGATTGGGGATTGGGGATTGGGAATCGAAACCGAGCGGGGGACGTAAGTCCCCTGTTCCGTCACCATAACGCACTCCACCACGACGACAACACCTTTCCAAACGACCAGGGAACCGCCCCATGCCGCCGGTGATTGGAATCACGACGTACGGACGCAATGACAAGGACGAATACTTCCTGCCGGGCGAGTACGTCGACGCGGTGGTTCGGGCTGGGGGCGTGCCCGTGCTGCTGCCGCACGTGCCGAGCGGGGCCGGCGACTGGTTGGCCCGATGCGACGGGCTGATCCTCGGCGGCGGCGGGGACGTCGATCCAGAGACGTACGGAGGCGAGGCGCATCCAACGGTCTATGGCGTCGACCCGGGCAAGGACCAGTCTGATCGCGAGTTGGTCGAGGCCCTGTTGGCCCGGCGGGTGCCGACGCTAACCATCTGCCGGGGCGTCCAGATTTTCAACGTCGCGCTGGGCGGCACGCTGCACCCGCACGTACCCGACGCGTTCGGCGAAAAAGTCCTCCACCGTCTTCCGCCAAGCCGGCCTGTCCCGCACCAGATCACGATCGAGCCCGGATCTCACTTGGCCGCCGTGCTGGGCGCGACCGAATGCCCGGTCGTCTCCTGGCACCACCAGGCGATCGACCGCCCGGCCGCCGGCCTTCGCGTCTCGGCCCGCGCCGCCGACGGCCTGATCGAAGCCCTCGAGCTACCCGACCACCCTCAACTCCTCGCCGTCCAATGGCACCCCGAACTCTCCGCCGCCAACGATCCGCTGCAACAACGTTTGTTCGATTGGCTGGTTCAGACGTCGGGTAAAAAATAGATGAAGACTGTGGAAGCGCGCCTATCGCGCCGAACTCTCACGAAGATTCCTCACCTCTGCGTCTCGGCGGTGACAGTTCGTACGACAACCCCACCGCCGAGGCACGGAGACGCTGAGAAATTCCGGCAGGCTACGTGTGCTGGGCCTCGCCACGGGATTGAGGTAGAATAAGCCCCAACGCCCGGAGTCAGCACGATGATCGATAAGCCGCGAACGATCTTCACCGTCGGCCACTCGACCCACGAGATGGCCGAGTTCGTCGCGTTGTTGCGGGAGCACGGGGTGACGAAGGTGGTGGACGTCCGATCGCAGCCCTATGGCCGGCTAGAACACTTCCGGCGCGAGAATCTCGACGGCGAGCTGCGCGACGCGGGCATCGGCTATCTGTTCCTCGGCCGTGAGCTGGGCGCGAGGCGAGAGGAACCGGAGTGCTACGTCGACGGGCAGGCCGTCTACGAACGGGTGGCCGAGCTGCCCTTGTTTTGTGAAGCGCTCGATCGGCTCGATATCGAGGCTGACCACAACGTCCTCGCCCTGTTGTGCGCCGAGCGCGAGCCGCTGGATTGCCACCGGGCCGTGCTCGTCGGGCGGCGTCTGGCCGAGCGAGGATGGACGGTCCGGCACATCCTGGCCGACGGCCGGGTCGAGAACCACGCCGACACTGAGCGGCGAATGGTCGATACCGTGGGCGTCGATCCGCTTTTTGACCAGGGCATGAGCCATGAGGCCCTCGTCCGCCGGGCTTACGAGGAACGAGGACGCCAAATCGCCTACCGCGACCAGCGCGAGGAGCTGCCATGACGGGCCCCGACCAAGACGCCACGCCCGGGCCGATCACGATCTTCACGATCGGCTTCACCGGCCACTCGGCCGAGGAGTTTTTCGGCAAGCTCGAAAAGGCCGATGTAAGAACCCTGTTCGACGTCCGGCTCAACAACGTCTCGCAACTGGCCGGTTTCGCCAAGCGGCGCGATTTGGAATATTTCTTGAGGGCGATTGCCGACATTGGCTACGTACACGAGACGGACCTGGCCCCGACGAAGGAAATCCTCGACGGCTACAAGAAGAAAGAAATCGATTGGGCCGAGTACGAATCGCGATACAGGGCCCTGTTGACCCAGCGCCGGCCCGAGCGGCGGCTGCGGTCCGACGAATTGGACGGCGGCTGTCTGATGTGCAGCGAACACGAGGCCGAACGCTGCCATCGCCGGTTGGCGGCCGAATACCTGCGCGAGGCATGGGGGAACGTCCGCATCATTCACTTGTAGGGGGCACCGATGGCGGCGATCGTGGTCTTGGCCAACTCGAAGCGGCCCGACGGCCAGTGCGTCGCGGGCATCGACGTGGCCACCGGCCGCTGGGCGCGGCTGGTCACGCGGGACGCCGACGCCGTTCCCGAAGAACGCTGTTTCCTCGGCAGTCACTTCCTTTCGCTGGGCGATATTCTCGAAGTCGAACTGATCCACCCCGACAAGGTGGCCAAATACCAATGTGAAAACCACATCATTCACAACTGGCGATGGCGCGTGGAAGGCCGGATGCGTCCCGACGCGCTTGCCCGATACGTCGACGACACCGCGCCGCTCTTCTTCAGCCGGGGTGACCGCGTGGCGCCGTCCTTTCTCGAGACCCTTCCGCCGGATCACTGGAAATCGCTCCAACTCGTCCGGCCGCGTGGGCTGAGGTTCGTTCCGGATCCTCACGACCCGAACCGGCTGAAGGTCGAGTTCCAGGACGCCGCCGCGAACCGCTACCGGCTCAAAGTGACCGATTTCGAGGCCATCTCCCGGGCCCGCCGGGGCTGTCTCGGCAACACGGACGACGTCTTTCTGACCGTCAGCCTGACCAAGCCGTGGACCCGCCCTGGCAGCGACCGCCCACCCTGGTGCTACAAGATCGTCGCGGCCGTGATTGACGGCCATTGAAGAGCCCCTCGCTAGGGATCGTAGCGCCGCGCGGGATAGCCGTTTGGCCCCGTGATAACGTTCATGTTGCGTCAATCTGCTTTCCCGGGGACCGGTCTCATTGTCTCGATTGCACCAATCCGGACATTCGTAACTCGGAGTCTGTAATCGCATCCGCCCGTGACGTCATAACTGTATCCACCTATACCATAAGGCGAACGACGGCATACTATACTTGTCCGACTCGGGGCAGGTCGTTCCTATTGGGACAGCGGCTCAGCCCTTGACGTGGGTTGAAGATCCACACGGTCAACCAATAGCGATATAAAGTGAGATGTGACCGGATATATTGAGTCCTGCGCAGTCCATGTTCGTACTTCGCCGCCGATGGGCCGCTTCGCGGTTTGATCGGCTTCCCCGGGCAGTGGGATAACGTTCATTGGCAATACAGACCTCCATCATAATCCGATCAGCATCAAAGGCACGGAGCACGCGAGTATGGGCATTGTCGCGCCCCCAGCCGTTTTCTGTCCGCTGACAAGATCCGCCATGATCCGCACGACGGTTGTGTCGGTCATGGCAACGCTTCTCCTTCTGTCAGGCGGCATCGTGGCGTTGGCCGGTCATGGAGGGACGGCAAGCTCGCAGCCGGGTTCAATCGAGCACGTCCACGGGCAAGTGCAAAAGGCCGCCGGACTCCACGGGACCCCGACCGACGATCCGCAAGAGAGGATCCTGTTGCGCGGCTCCACGTCCGTGGCGCCCATTGTCAGGGCGTTCAAAGAGGCGTTCACGAAAAAACATCCGGACGTCCTCATCACGATGGAAGCCACCGACAGCGACGACGGGGCCAAATCGCTTATCGACAAGCAGTGCGACGTCGCCTGCATGTCGCGGCCCATGAATAATCAGGAATACAACGCCGCCGTGGCCAATGACGTTCACCCGGTGTTTCACATGATCGCGATCGATGGAATCGCTGTCATCGTGAATCCCGACAATCCGGTCAGCGCACTGAGCAAGGATCAACTCCACGCGATCTTCTGCGGGAATATTACGAATTGGAGTCAGGTAAGGGGGCGCGACCAGCAGATCGTCGTGATTCAGCGCGCCCCGAACAGCGGGACTCGCAAGATGTTCGCCAAGATGGTCATGGACGGTCTCTCGCCCGGGCCGTGCGAACAGATCGAATCGAACTCGGCCGTGCAGCAACGGGTTGCGGAAACCCCGGCGGCGATCGGCTACGTAGACTGGGGTTTCCTCGACGGGGTCAAGCCTTTGGCCATCGACGGCGTCAAACCAATCCAGGAAACAGTCGCCAGGGAGCAATACCCTCTATCCCGACCGCTGTATCTGGTCACCGACGGCTACCCGCCCTTTGGATCTCACCTCTATCACTTCGTCACGATGTACAAACGGCCCGACGGTCGCCAAGCGCTGACGGCCGCGGGTTATGTACCGACCGAGGAGTTCGCCGAGCCGGCCGCCCGCGACGTGATCCATGGGTTCTGGCCATGGATACTCATGAGTTTCAGTGTGTTTTTGGCACTCATGTTTTTCACGATTCGCGTTTGGCAGCTTAATCGAAGACTGACTCGTTCCGAGACCAAGTATCGCACCTTGTACGACTCGGGCAGCGACTCCGTGTTGTTGTTGGACGGCGGGGTGATCTCGGACTGCAATGATTCAGCCGTGCAAATGGGGGGCTGCAAGGACAAGTCTGAACTGATCGGCAAGACGCCGGTCGATGTGTCTCCGGAGAAGCAGGCTTGCGGCACAGACACGGCTGTGTTGGCCCCACAGTATATCGCCATGGCGTTGCAAGAGGGCGGCGCGCGATTCGAATGGATGTGCAAACGTCTCAATACGGGAGAACCGTACCCCACGGAAGTCCTAGTGACTCCCATGGTGTTGGACGGCCGGCCGATTCTCCAACTCGTGGTCCGAGACATCACGAAACGCAAGCAGAACGAATTGACGCTGATTCAGACTCAAGAGTTGGCGACACAAGAAGCCGCCAAACTGCGATCGATGATCGAGGGCATGGACGAGGGGATCGTGGTCGCCAATGCGATCGACGTCGTCACCGACGTCAACGAGTGGTTTCTGCAGAAATGCGGCCTGCGGCGCGGCGACATCCAAGGCAGATCGCTGTGGGTGGTCTATCCGGATGCCGAAGGCGCGACGCAATTGCGTAAAGTAGTCGAGGGATTCCGCAAAGGAGAATCCCGCGACGCCGTCGTGATGAATCGGGAGCTTTTCAACATGCAGACGGTGTTGCGGCTCCAGCCGATCTACGAAGACGATCAGTATCAAGGCATCGTTTTCAACATCGTCGACGTCACCGATTTCGTCGAGGCCCGGTTGGCTGCCGAGGCGTCCAACCGGGCGAAAAGCGAGTTCCTGGCCAACATGAGCCACGAACTCCGCACGCCCATGACCGCCATCCTGGGATTCACGGACATCCTGGTCGAAGGCGTGACGGACCGCGAACAATTGGACGCGGCCACGACCATCAAACAAAACGGCGAATACTTGCTCGGCATCGTCAACGACATTCTCGACCTTTCGAGAATCGAGGCGGGCAAAGTGACCGTGGAACGGATTCCGTGCTCGCCGTGTCGAATCCTCACGCAGGTCGCGTCGTTAATGCGCGTGCGCGCCGAAGCCCAGGGCTTGCCGTTGGAAATTGCGTATGAGGGCATGATTCCCCTTTCCATACAGTCCGACCCTGTTCGGTTGCGCCAAGTCCTCGTTAACCTTGTTGGAAACGCGATCAAATTCACCGAGGTCGGCAAGGTCCGCCTCGCGGCGCGGTTGCTCGACGCGCAGAGCGATCAGCCAAAAATGCAGTTCGAAATCATCGACACGGGCATCGGCATGTCCGAACAGCAAATCGCCAAGCTGTTCAAACCGTTCAGTCAGGCCGACGCCTCGGCAACCCGTAAACACGGCGGAGCGGGCCTGGGGCTGATGATCAGCAAGCGTTTGGCGGAAAAGCTCGGCGGTGATATTACGGTGAAGAGCGCTCCGGGCAAAGGCAGCACGTTCACCGTCACCATTGATGCAGGATCACTTGAGGGAATACGACTCTTGGAGAGCCCGGACGACGTCGATTTGCCACGGGAAGAAAGAGAAGAGGGAGATACTGCCTCGGAGTCCCGGCTCGATTGCCGGGTGCTCTTGGCGGAAGACGGGCCCGACAACCAGCGGCTCATCGCTTTCGTCCTGCGGAAGGCCGGAGCCGACGTCACACTGGCCGAGAACGGCAAGATCGCTCTGGATCTCGCTCTGGAATCGCAAGAAAAAGGCCAACCGTTCGACGTGATCCTGATGGACATGCAAATGCCCGTCATGGACGGCTACACCGCGACCGGCAAACTCCGTCAGGCCGGCTATACCGCTCCGATTATTGCCCTGACGGCGCACGCCATGAAAAACGACCGGGCGAAGTGTCTTGAGGCCGGCTGCGACGACTACATGACCAAACCTGTCGAACGCAATAAGCTGATCGCCCTAGTGGCCAAATTCGCCGCGAAAGAGGTCTCCGAGCCCGCCTGCGGTGCGAGCTAGTGCAGAAATCTGCTCGACCCGAGGTGCGGAGGGAGCGAGGGTGGGTGGCCAAGCCATCGTCGTTCAGTGATTTTGGACACCCCACAGTTTGAGCCAAAAGGATTCCTTCGCAGACGATGTAACTTCGGTGCCCGTGAGATCTAATTCCACAAGGTTTTTAAGTCCTTCGAGGTGCACGAGACCGGCGTCCGTGATGCGGGTGTTTGCCAACCAAAGGGCTTCGAGGCACAACAATTCGTGCAGGTGCATCAGCCCAGCGTCCGTAGTCTTCGTGTCCGCCAGATCGAGGAACCGAAGTTGCGTTAACTCCTCCAGGTGTGCCAGCCCAGTGTCGGTGATCTCGGTGCCCGCCAAATCCAGATACTCCAGGTGTACTTGTACCCTTAACTGTGCCAATCCGGTGTCTGAGATCCGGGTGTTCCTCAAGCTCAGCAAGTTGACGTTCGAAAGTCGCTTCAGATCCGCCAAGTCAGCGTCAACAGTGCTGGAGCCCATGACGACCATATCAGGATTCGACAGGAAGTCCGCTCCAAGCACAGACGACAAGGTCAGCGATTCGGGAATGATTCTCTGCGGCGGAATGGACTTGGCGACAGCGAATCCATTGAGATAGTGTACTTGCCCCCCCGCCGCGACGATCCTCTCCACTACTTGTCGCTGCTGTCTCGCCTGTTGCATCCTAGCGGCGAACCAGCTACAAGGTAGGGCAACCACAATTACCAGTGTCAAGAGCGCGCGAAGATCGAACTGGAAACGCCAACGAAAGATCAGGCTTAGGCTCCACCAGAGCAGATAACCGCCACCTGCGGCGCCTACCATGACCATAGCAATCAGAACGGTCCAGTTCTTGTGCAAGTTGAACGCGAACCACTGGAACTGTTCCGATATGAACAGTACGATCTCGACCGTCAAGAGCGCGATTAACAACCTACCAGGCGTCGGACAATACCATCGAGGCTCCTTGTACTTTTCGTTCATGACCTACTCCGCATTCGGTATGTCTTTCCAGAAAGTGGCACAACATGAGCCCGCCACACCCTATTTTGTCCTACGATAACCGAATATTTCTCTGCCCCTCTGCGGTTAATTCTATTTGCCCACGAAAGTACTTCTCGGATACCGCCCCGGTCGATCGTCGGCGTACCAGCAGGCCAGGACGGCTTGCCAATCGGCCGGGCCTCGGACGGCGATGAAGGCCGCGCGGACTTCTTCCGGGCAAGGATGAAGCTCGGCGTAGCGGATGCCGAACTTGCGCATCCGGCGGCCGGCTCGCGAGGGCCCGAAAATCGCCTCGCAGCGGCGGTAATGCTCGGCAATCACGTCCCGCTGTTCGTGCGTCGACGGCGGGGGCGGCAAGGGGCGATCTTCCAACAGGGCAAGCGTCTGCTGAAAAATCCACGGGTTGCCGATCGCGCCCCGAGCGATCGACAGGCCGTCGACGCCCGTCTCGCACAACATGCGGGCACAAATCCGGGGCGTGAACAGGTCGCCGCTGCCCAACACGATCCGATCGCCCAGGTGGCCCTTCACCTCGGCAAGGAACTCCCACGACGTCGGGCCGTGGTAGCGCTGCTCGACCGTCCGCCCATGCACGGTCACGGCCGCCACGCCCCGCGCCATGGCCCCGTCGAGAATCGTGTAAAAAGCATCCAGGCTGGCCGTCGTGTCGTCGAGCCCCCGCCGGAGCTTGATCGTCACGGGCACGTGCGGCGGCAGGGTCTCGCGGACCCGGGTGATGATCTCCAGCGCCGTGTCGGGCTGGCCCAACAGGAAGCCGCCCCGCTGTCGGCCGAGCACCTTGCGGACCGGACAGGCGAAGTTCAGGTCGATTACGTCGTAGCCCAGCTCGACCAGATGGAGGGCCGCCGGCGGAAAATCCTCGCTTCGGCTGCCCATCAGTTGCACGCCGCACGGGTGCTCGTCGTCGCCAATCCGCAGCAGCTTTTCCCCCTTGCCGCCCCGGCTCGACTCGACGACGAACCGGTCCAGCACCACCTCGCCGACCGTATACCCGGCCCCCAACCGCCGCGCCACCGCTCGCATGGCCCCGTCGCTATACCCGCTCAACGGCGCCTGCGTCAGCGGATTGCTGATCTCGACCGGGCCGAGACGAAGCCGGGGAACGGGAATAGCGGGATCGCTCACGATATCGCCTGAAATATCTTGGGTGCCATGCCCAGACGCCGCTTCAACGGCGGATGGGCATGTGGGGTGATTGACAGGCTGGGTGTCTTTCTGCCCAATCGTTGCGACATGCTTTCAGTTCTGCCCACGGGAGCCGTCGTCCATGCTTCCTCGTGGTCTCAGTTCGAAACCCCAACCACATGCCCATCCGCCGCTAACGGTCTATGGAAAATGGACAGGCCGACGGGGCGGCGTCTGGGCATGGCACCCGGCGATGGGCAGGACAACTCATGGCCCATCGAGCAACCGCTCAAAAATCCGCTCGTGTTCCCGGACGGTGTCCAGATTGTCGAACAGGACGTCACTCGACTGGGCAATCTGCTGGCAGACGTGTTCTCGCCAATCGGGCTCGTTGGCCAGGCGAACGGCCTGGGCAACGTAGTCCTCGGAGTCAGCGGCGACACATTCATCCAGCCCCATTTTTCGATAGCACCCCAGTGTAACCCGGCCACGGTGATATGGCGAGGGGAGCGTCACCATCGGCCGGTTGACCGACAGGGCGTCGTACGTCGAATTCATCCCGCCAAAGTAGGGCGGATCCAGCAGGACGTCGGCCGACGCCAACAGACACCGGTAGTCGAGCGTCGCCAGCCGGGGGAGGAAGACGATCCGTTCGGACACGTCGGGCAACGTCCGCTCGAATCTCGCCCGAAGCCGCGCGGCAACGTAGCCCGACTCGTCCTCGACCACGGCCAGCACGCCTCGCCGGTCGCATCGCAGGATTGCACCGATCAGCCGATCGAAGTCCGGATGGAACTTGCCCAAGTGTTGGGCGCAAACGTACAGCGATCCGTCGTCAGGCAGACCGAGTTGATGCCGCGTTTTCGGTCGCTCGGGCAGTTCGGCCCGGTGTCGGTAAGGCAGCAGCACGGGGGCCAGGATCAGCTTTTCGGTGTAATGCTCGGCCGCGTCGGGCGGTTCGACCAGCGAGCTGGACAGGTAGTAGTCCATCCGCCCGATGCCCGAGGTCACTTGGATGCCGAACGACGTGCATTGCACGGGCGCGAGCCGGAAGAAGGGCAGAAAGTA
>JAFGFF010000170.1 GCA_016931075.1 Pirellulales bacterium
CCAAGCACTTCGATATACTGACAACCAGCGAATCCTCCCTCCAAACCAAACAGTTCCCAGTCGCGTACTTGTGGGTAAAGACAAGGTTGCAACCCGGCCTACATGGACTTGGCACTCTGTAGGGAACGGCCTCTGTGCCGTTCCTCGGTTGACCGACGCCATCGGGGAACGCCACGGAGGGCGTTCCCTACAAGGACGCCTGAAATGATTCTATCCACTAGCCACTAGCCACTAGCCACTAGCCACTAGCCACTAGCCACTAGCCACTAGCCACTAGCCACTCTACCAAGATACCTTAGAGACCCGCCCGGGGGAAGAAACCCGGGGCGGGGCGGGGAGCTTGCCAAGGGGCGTTTTTCGGGCGAAAATGGGGGTTTTCTGCCTTATCGAGGGGAACCAGGGTGGCCTTTGGGACGGACCAATACGAACTGCTCGATTTCGGCGACGGCCGGCGGCTGGAGACGTTCGGCCCTTGGCGGCTGGATCGGCCCTGTCCTACGGCCGAAGGCATCTCCCGGCGGCACGCCGAGTTGTGGTCCGGGGCCAGTGCTCGATTCGAGCGTACAGGCGAGAACGAGGGTGTCTGGGAGTCCAACGACGACGCCCTGCCCGAGCGGTGGACCGTGGCCCACGAACCGGTCCGGCTGGAATTGAAGCTTTCGCCGACTGGACACTTGGGCCTGTTTCCCGAACAGGCGGAGAACTGGGACTGGATCGCCGAGCAGGTTGCCCGGTCGGAAGAGCCGGTCCGGGTGCTTAACCTGTTCGCCTACACGGGCGGGAGCACGCTGGCGGCCGCGGCGGCGGGCGCCGAGGTGACGCACGTCGACGCCGCGCGGAACACGGTCGCCTGGGCACGAAGCAACGCGGCCCTTTCCAACCTGGAAGACGCGCCTATCCGTTGGATCACCGAGGACGCCCGAAAGTTCGTCCGGCGGGAATTGAAGCGAGGCAACCGCTATGACGCGGTGATCCTCGACCCGCCCAGCTACGGTCACGGCCCTCGCGGCGAAGTCTGGCGGCTCGCAAAACACTTGCCGGGTCTATTGGCCGCATGCGCCGAGCTAACCGGTGGGCAGTGCCGGTTTGCGTTGCTGACCTGCCACACGCCCGGCTACGACGCCGCACGGTTGGGCGGGATGGTCGAAGAGGCTTTTTCCGCCCCGTCGAAAGGAACCGTTGCCAGTGGTCCGCTGACCCTGACTACAGCCACCGGTCTCGCGCTGCCCGCTGGTGTTGCAGTGCGATTCAAGGGTAAGTGAGACGAAACGACAGACACTATGTAGTGACGTTTCCGTCAATCAACAGCATAGGGTGACACCTCCGCTGTTTGACCCAAGTAGACGCTGGCCTTGCTACTCCGCCGGTGGCGTTTCCGGTTCGTCCGGCATCGGGGCAGGCGGATCGGTTGGGGTGTCGTTGACGACCGGGGCGCCTTGGGCGTCGCGGGTGATGGGCGGGAGGCCGTAGGCCTGGCCGTCGTCATTGTCGTCGAGGTAGACCTCGTCCATTTCCGTGGCGTCGACGTCGCGGCGGAGGAGGAAGTAGATGGCCGTCGAAGCGGTCCAGAAGTAGCTGTAGAGGAACCCGACGGCCACAAGCTTGACGCAGCCGACCCAGAAGCGGATCAGCGTGGCCCCGCTGCCGGCGACCGCGTCGAGCGATTCGCTGCCCGACATGATGTCGGTGATCAATTCCTGTCCGCAGCCCCAGCTTGCGGCCCAATAGGTCAGGTAGACGATGCCTGCGGCGAAGTTCGAGACCAACAGCCACCCGAGCGCGCCGAACAGGCCGGCCACGACGACATAGAACAAATAGTGCAACGGGCGTTGGAGGACGTAGGAGTAGCCGCGGCTAAGCCCGTCGAATGCGTCGGTCCCTTCGCTGCTGATCGTGGCCCACATCAGCGGCCAGCCGAACATCAGTCCCAGCAGGACGACGGCCATGACGCCTCCGCCGACGAGCATCAACGGCCAGGCGATGGCGGCCAGCCAGAGCGTCGGCCCAGACCGCAGCAACAGCCCGGCGACGAGCATCAACAGGGTGATCCCCAACACGGCGATCAACGGGATGAGCGGCGCTCCGCAATAGTCCTTCCATCGGGCACGGACATGCCCAAGCATCGCTCCCCAACTGACCTGCTCCCTCACGGCCAACTGCACGGCGGCCGTCCGCGTAATCGCCGCCCCGAAGACGGCCCAGACCAACAAGACCCACAGGCCGGTCAGCAGGCAGTAGGACAACGATTGGAACGTTGCTCTCTCGGAAAAGATGCCGCTGAATGGTCGGCTTAATCCCTGAGCAACAATCGCGATCTGTCCGGGAAGTGGCACGGGACCAATCGACGTCCCCGAGGGCATATTCGAGTTGGTATCGCTGTCCTCATCGAAACAAATGGGACGATTGGGTACGGAATTGGTAATCAGTAGCCAAGGGCATTCCTCGGCTGGAGCCATTCCGCCGATGCGTTGGATCAGCGCGGTGTCGTCCGTGCCTGAAAATACTTTGCTCACAATGGTCCATCCCATTGCCGTGAGCAAAATCGCCATCGCTGAGAGGACGAGCATCCGGGGGCCAATGGCCAGCCGGAACGTCCGAAAGAGACTCAGCCAAGGAAGAATCTCCGTCCAAGCCACCGCTCGGAGCCGACCGCGTTCTGAATCCGCCATTGTTGGCCTCCCTTCACTTGACGACACGGACCACCCAACCTCGGTATTATAAAAATCCCCCGGTACTC
>JAFGFF010000171.1 GCA_016931075.1 Pirellulales bacterium
CAACTTCCACATACGTTCCCGACACCTGTCCGATGCGGTCGGGCGTGCCCGACCACAATATCGCACTTGCCATTCACAACGTGGGCGGAATCTCGCCGCTTCCGTGACTAGCTGGCCAGACGGAATCCGCTGTATGTTGCGGCACGTTTCTTAACCTCCTGGTGAATAAGGAGGCCCTCATTCACCAACGAGTCGAAGATGGCTCGCGTCTTAGCGTCGGGCCTCGCCTTTGCAGTCGTTAGGATTACGGTCTTCGTCTCTCCACTCGGAAACGCACTGGCGGCGTCGAGAATGCGTTGCCGTATTGAACCGGCCTTCTTGTTGGCACGGGCTTCATCGGGCGACGAAAGCGTGACTTGCCATTGCTTAGCACCAGGCACACCCTCGTCGATGTCGAGGCCCCAGAGTGACGAATGGCCCGCTGAACCACCGACACATAGCCATAGCGCATGTTGCCCAGTACCGGGTTCGTATTCTTTTTGGCGACTAATGAGAAGCCATTGGCGCGCGAATTCTGCGTAGCCTGACCAGCTTGCATCGGAAAGCGTTGCTGGCTCATATCTGCTGCCAGTCTTCGGCCTTTTTCGTGTATGATGCACCAGGGCCAGGGTGACACCCTGAGCCTTACAGACATCGTTGATACGTCGCAGCAATGCTCCCTGAGCATGTAGATTCCCCGCCTCACTTGCTTTGACGGGTATTGATAGGTACGAAGGGTCAAGGATGAGCACCTTGGGCTTTCTTTCGTCAAGCATTCGGTGCAAGGCATCCAAGTGTGGGTGACTTGTGGCTTGTGGCAAGAAGTCGGACCACACCAGCGTATCAAGGTCGGCAAGTGACACCCCTCTTGCTTGGTATATCGCTTTCGCGGTGTCACGAATGGTCGACAAGCCGGATTCGCCCGACAGCACTGCCGTTGGGCAGGGTTCACCGGCAGCAAACTCTCCGAGGAACGGCACCCCTGCCGCAAGGGCGATCGCCAGATCAATTGTGATAGAGGTTTTCAACGATTTTTCTGATCCTGCGATTAGGCAGGGCTGACCTTCGACCAATACTTCTGGGATCAGGTACTTCACTTGATAGGAGTTCTGATCCAATTCCGCACTCGTGATTATCGGAATCGTAACCCGTTCGTCACGGTCTCGCTCTATGGTCTCGTGCTTCTGGACCGTGGGGACATCAAACAGCTTGACCCACCGGTCGCTCTTGTTAAGCCAACCAGCCAGACGCTTGCTTGTTTCCTCGGAGGTCTTGTTGATCTCCATTATCAGCCGACCGTCTGCGTGGGACTTCAATTTGGCTTCGTGGCCTTCGAGGTCGACTGGCAACTCGATCTTCTGCCCTAGCGCCTCTGCGGCTTCAACGGCCTTGGACGCTTCATCGAACACATAGCCGCCCTGATCCGGGTCTTCCTGCGCACCCATAGCTCTTGAGGCAGTCAGCAAGTTGGGCTTGCAGTTGAAACAACAGTTGGTCCAACCTTCCTTGTCTTGGGTCCAGGTTTCAGCCTCCGATACCCCGGGCGAGAATCGGAAGACCCGCCATCCACCGTTATCCAGCGGGAACATGAAGCAGTTGGGCGAACCAGGGTTACTGCCCTCGGAAATCGTCTGGAAGATGCCCTTGAGGTTCAGTTCCTTGCCCTTCTCTTCCATCAGCTTGGCCAGCGCCTTGGTGTGTGTCTGGAGAAGGTGATGATCGGGCACCCAAATGGTTGAAAACCCAGAGTGGGTCAGTTCGTCGATGATTGCATTGTGCATGTCATCGAGCGGGACAATCCGCCGAGAGGATGCCAGAGCCTCGAACGGATCGAGATACTCGTCCGTCAACTCCGTCTGAACCCGGACCTTCGATCGCCGCCGTGTGACAACCTCGATGTGGTCTCGCCAATTGGACGGGAGATCGGACAGGGACAAAGTCTTCTCCGCCGGCTTGATGAGCTTCAAACCTTCGTTCTCCTCATTCATCTTTCGATGCCAAATCCACATATTTCCACCGCAACAGTCGATTTGGGACGCGAAGTCGAAGCCGGTATCCGACGACATCATTCCGAGGACGCAGCGGGCCAGGGCAGCGTGGACCGTGTCTGAAGCTCGACTTGAAACGCCGCCGCTGACCAGACCGGGTGGGGTCAAATCTCAGTCGGAAATCAACTTCGCTCACCACGAAACGGCCCTGCCCTTTCGAGTCGCTTTCCCCATCCGAAAAAACCTCTGACGCGGCAATTTCCCCTCGCGGCGCTTATCCGGCGCTGATCCGGCGCTGATCCGGCGCTTATCCGGCGCTGATCCGGCGCGCCGGGTGCGACACAGTTCGCAATCACAAAGGCAGCACACTTGCCGATTGGCCCGTCACAGCAGTCACCTTGGCTGCAATCTCATCGACAATTCGATCCGCAACCTCTCGGCTGATGCCCTTGCCCTCGAATACAACGTGAATCCCTGGGTCTTCGTAGGAAAACGAGACCTCTGTACCGTGGACGCGAATGCGGTAGTCGCCCCAGCCTTCGATTCGGTCGGAAGGAAGCGATTTGGGATGCAGGGCTTCGGGAAACTGATCGTAATGGAGATCGAACCAGTCGCCGTCTGTTCGCTTAATCAGATACTCCATTGTCATTGGCTAATTCCGTTTGTTCCGTGAAGTATGAGTGGCTACGGTTCATTCCAACGCGGATGCGCCGCCAACCACTTGAGATGCGCAGCGACACACTCAGGACACACCACGTCCAATCCGCCATGGCCGTGCGGGAATGATCTTTCGGCCGCCTCATACCACTCGCTCGTCCTGGAAGAGTGCGTAATGGTTGCCAATGTCGCGGCATCAAGAGTCGGATTCGACAGTTGGTCGATCAGGAGCGGTCTCTCGTGAACATGGCACCACAGCAACATCCCTCGGATGCCCTCCGGTTGAATGGGCGCTGCGGGGCATTCTTCTCGGAAAGAACGCCAGACTTCGTGGCTACACAACGGAACGAAGTCGGTTCCGAGGCTGTTTACCGTCGAGAAGATGAATCCACGAAAACGCTCTTCACCCACGAACGCGCGGAACTGAGAACGGATTTCATCAGCGGTCATTCACGATCCCTCTACGTGCGGGACCTTCTGCGCGTCAGCGCGGCTTCGATGCGCTCGATCGTGCGCACATTCGGCCTGTGCTTGCCACCCTCCAGCCGTGAAAGCGTTTCTTGTCTGATTCCCGCCATCTCGGCGAGTTCCATTTGCGTCATCCCCAGCCGGCGTCGTTCGCGGACAATATCTTGTGCGATCGACGCGCGGATGAACGAAAGTGCTTCGCAAGTACCGTCCTCAGCGATCGACGGAAAGTCTCTCCCCTCCAACGCCGCAAGTTCGGCCTCGAGCACCAGCACGTAGCGCGTTCCGTCGAACTCAACGATCTTTCTTGCCATGACGCCTCTCCCGTAGCTTGGGACCACGCCATTGTCTCGCCGTATGACAAATAAGTCAAGTCTTCTGGGGAAGCTGACGACTCCAGTCGAATTGGCAGCCGGGCCGGCTTCGGGTAGCATGATAAAGTCGTCCAAGGCCGGCTCGAAGTCCAAATAGGAGCGTCTTCCTCGCACCATGCCCACGATCTGTTGCACATCCAAGTTGCTGGCCGCAATCGACGACCCACCTGCCGAGACCGCCGACACGACGTCGGCAGGGCAAGCCTGGTATGGGCACCTATTCACCATCGAACGCCGCAAAGGCATCCTTTTCATCCACGAAAAGACCTTATTCGTCTGCCTCGCCCTCGCTGTGCGGAAGTCGGACTACCGCCAGATCGTTCCATTCTTCCAGAATTTGCTTGGCCGAACGCTCCGTCAGGAAGGGTTCAACGAAAGAGAGGCCGCCTGGGTGCTCAACCAGCACCAGGCCATGACGATCGGCCGAACCAAGAACCGCAGCACCCTTGGTTCCCTGAACAACCGCATTGCCGAGGCCAAGTTTCTCATCGAACACCTGGGCGGCCTCGACATCTGCGATGTCGTAGACCTGGCCCACCGCCTGAACGAGACGCCGATGGGGCCGATTGGCTACTCCAGTGGTTACGAGGAGATGAAACGGCTGGTCGACGGAGGCTGGGGCGACAATGGATAGTCATTGCCGCCCCCATCGTCTCTAAGCACTTCAATGGCAAGGCATAGGTGCAATCGTCGACGATTTCACTCATCGGGCCTCGTTTGCCGCCGGAGTGTTTCAATTGCCTCAGCGATGGCTTCCGTGTCAGGCCGTGATGATCCCCACTCTCTCCAAAAATCACGGGTCCCACTTTTCGGCCGCACATTGGGTTTGTCAAGCCGAATCCGAGTGGGAAGAAGTACTGCGTCTCTGGGAAGCGCCTGTATGGAGGGCGGGGCACATACAACGACCTGTCCCCCTCTTGTTGGTAGTGTTCTTTCAGGCGACAATGGTCCCGTATTCGACACCCACGGCCAGGTTCCAGCGGTGTGCTCCTCATGTTATTGACCATCACGACAACTCATCAGCCGGCGACCGATCTGGGCTTTCTGTTGCATAAGAACCCGGCACGCTGCCAGAGCTTCTCGCTGAGCTTTGGTAATGCCCATGTGTTCTATCCCGAGGCGAGCGACGATCGGGCGACGGCGGCCGTGTTGCTGGAAGTGGACCCGGTGGGCATGGTCCGAGGCAAAGGACGATTCGGGCAGGGCGTGCTGGCCCAATACGTGAACGATCGGCCTTACGTGGCGTCGTCGTTTATGAGCGTGGCGATTGCGCAGGTGTTTGGACCGGCCTTGGACGGGCGGTCGAAGGAACGGCCCGAGTTGGCAACAACACCCATCCCGCTGGTGGCCACGATCGAAGTGCTACCTTGCCGAGGCGGTGAGGAGTTTCTGCACGAAGTGTTCGAGCCGCTTGGATATGACGTGACGGCCGTTCGGCACTCGCTTGATGAGATGTTCGCCGACTGGGGGCCGAGTCCGTACTATTCGGTGACGCTGTCGAAGACGACGACTTTGAGCGAATTGCTGACGCATTTGTACGTGTTGATCCCGGTTTTCGACAATTTCAAGCACTATTACGTAGGCCATGACGAACTGGAGAAGCTGTTGAAGCGGGGCGAGGGCTGGCTGGGGACGCACCCACGGCGCGACGCGATTGTCCGTCGCTACCTGAAGTACCGGCCGACGCTTGCCCGACAGGCGATCGAACGCTTGATCGAGCAAGACGACCAGCCGGCCGACGAGTTCTTCACTGACGCTCGGGCGGAGAGCCGTGAAGAGTCACTCGAAAAGTCGCTAAGCCTCAACGACGAGCGCCTTCAGGCGGTCACGGCCGCGCTGGCGGCGACCGGTGCGAAACGGGTGTTGGACCTCGGCTGCGGCGAGGGACGGCTCCTGCGTGAATTATTGAAAGAGAAGCAATTCAACGAGATCGTCGGCATGGACGTGTCGATTCGCTCGCTGGAGATCGCCACTCGCCGGCTGCGGCTGGACGACCTGCCGCCTCGCCAGCGAGAGCGAATCCGCCTCATCCACGGCTCGCTCATGTATCGGGACAAACGTCTCGCCGGCTTCGATGCGGCGGCCGTGGTTGAAGTAGTGGAGCATCTCGATCCGCCACGCCTGGCGGCCTTCGAGCGTGTCGTCTTCGAGTGCGCCCGGCCTGCGACGGTCGTACTCACCACGCCGAACCGCGAGTACAACGCCACCTGGCCCAACCTGGCCGCCGGGGCGTTAAGGCATGACGACCACCGTTTCGAGTGGACGCGAGAGGAGTTTCGGAGTTGGGCAGGCAGCGTAGCCGAGCGTTTCGGCTATTCTGTTGAGTTTCACCCCATTGGGTCAGAACACGCCGAGTTGGGATCGCCGACGCAGTTGGGGGTCTTTCGGATGAGGGAGATGGATCGTGGGTAGTTCGCACGGCGATTTCATTAAGTACCCGAGAACACCACACTTGTTCGGGTCTCAAGGCACGGACGATGACAAGCATCTCGGCGAGGCGGAATCCACTCGCATCATTTCCGACCCCTCGCTGATTGTCGAAGAGAAGATCGACGGCACGAACGTCGGCATTCACTTTGGATCGGACGGACAGTTGGTGCTGCAATGCCGGGGCCACTTGATTACGGAGGGGATGCACCCGCAGTATGATCTCTTCAAGCAATGGACGACGGTGAAGCGGTCGGTATTGGAAGAGCGATTGCAGGATCGGTATATCCTGTTCGGCGAATGGATGTATGCCAGGCACTCCGTTCACTACAGGGGACTTCCGCACTATTTTTTTGAGTTCGACGTTTATGACAAGGAGGAAGCGCTGTTCCTCGGCCTGGACTTGCGAATGGCCTTGCTGGAAGACACGAACATCCATACGGTTCCGGTCGTGCATCGTGGGGCAATCACAAAGGACGAGCTGGTCAGCCTAGTTGGCCCATCCTGCTTTGACGCCCGATTCGAGAACCCCGTCACCAAGCGAGCGGATGACCTAATGGAGGGACTCTACGTGCGAACGGAATCGGCAGGGGCCGTGACGGCCCGAGCGAAGTATGTCCGATATGAGTTTGTGGAGAAGATCAAACAGAGCACGCATTGGCAGCATCAGGCCGTCGTGCCCAATGTGTTGAAACATGGAGCCAACATTTGGCTATGATGTGGAACGAGCTATCCAATTCGTCTCTCGATGACCTTCTCGCATGGGCGGCCGACCAGCCGTGGTGCAGGGCGATGGCAGCGTGCGCGCAGGACAAAGGCTGGCATTCGGAGGGTGATGTATGGACGCACACACAAATGGTCTGTGCCGAGTTGGCTCGCCTCGATGACTGGCCGACCCTTACGCAGCGTGAACGAACCGTGCTGACATTCACGGCTCTTCTCCACGATGCCGCCAAGCCGCTCACGTCGGACATCGACGCCGAGACGGGCC
>JAFGFF010000017.1 GCA_016931075.1 Pirellulales bacterium
GAGTTGGCCGGAGAGGCCGCGGCTGACGTGGAGGATGGTGGGGGGGCGGTAGAACGTGCCGAGGCGGCGTGACGGACGCCTTGGCTGCTGGGGGCGACGATCGGGCCGATCAGCGGCAGGCGGATCTGGCCGCCGTGCAGGTGGCTGGCCAGCATCAGGTCGAAGTCCTGGGCGACGGGAACGTACCTTGCAAGCCACACCCCGAGAACAACACCCCATAGGATCGCTAAAGCAAGTGGAGATCCGTGTTCCTGAGTACGAATGTTGGTAGTGTCCTCATTTCGCTTTCTCTTTCATTCGGATTCATGATTGATCCTACGCTTTACCACCTGTTTACGCTTCAGGAAAACAGGTCTTCTTTCACGGTAAAGATGCGCAGAGCCAATGATAAACACGTGCAACTTTAGTCAGACAAAATTGGGGCAATGCGAGATCTAGATAAGGGTGGCCTTAAAAGTGATCTTGAAAAACTGGGATATATTTGCCATGGTCCGGTTAATGGATTTCGTGGTCTAGATAAGGAGGATAACGACAACACGGACTGCTCGAGGTTGAGGGCGGTGACTTGCGACCACCGCTTGGGAACCCGGCCGAAGTCAGAGATTCGGCTCAGGCCGTGTGTGTGACAAGTTGGAACGGCGTGCCGGCGGGAGAAAACCCGTTGGGAGATGTGCGGAGTTACGTCCGCCCGGTCTCCGACGTACCTGTATCCCCCACCGGTCCGTCACGCTAGTCGGGGTACCCCCCGTTCGCGCGAAACGGCTAGCCCGGCATGTCATGTTGTCGGATGGCCGAAGCTTCCCGAGGGGATGGCGTTTGTGGGCGTCAACGGAGTCGACGTCGACCGGCGTGGGCGGGTGTATGCCGCCGGGGGGGAGGACAACGCGATTCTCGTCTTCGCGCCCGATGGCACGTTCCTTCGGGCTTGGGGAAAAGGCCTTATCCAAGATAAACACCAGGTGCGAATCTTCGGCGACAAGGTCTATGTGGCAGACACCGGGCTGCACCAGGTGTATGAGTTCAATTTGGACGGCAAGTTGCTCCGGGAGTTCGGCACACGGGGCAAGGCCGGAGAGGGCAAGAACGAGTTCAACAAACCGACCGACATCGCCATCGGGCCCGACGGCGACTTCTTTATCACCGACGGCTACGGCAACCGCCGCGTGGTTCGGCTCGCGCCCGACGGCTCGTTCCGCCTGGCCTGGGGGACCGAGGGCTCGGGCCCGGGCCAGTTCGTCGATCCGCACAATATCGTTATCGACAAGGCAGGACACGTCTATGTGGCCGACCGGGGTAACGACCGTATCCAGGTCTTCACGCCCGACGGACGATTCCTGCGCCAGTGGACCAACGTCGGCAAGCCGTACGGCCTGTTCCTTACGCCCGACGAAACCCTGTTCGTCTCCGACGGCAACCCCAAAGGTCCCAACCGCATCCTGGTGCTGGACCTCGACGGCAACCTGCTGGCCCAATTCGGCTCGACCGGCCAGGCCCCCGGCCAGTTCGACGTCCCCCACTCTCTCGCTCTCGATGCCGACAAGAACCTCTACGTCGCCGAGGTCAACAACAAGCGTCTTCAGAAGTTCACACTAGGTACCGCCCAAAAACCCTTGGCACAATAATTGAGGCTCGGGAGGAGATTCAAGGGAAAGGACTCGAAGCGTCAACTTCCAAGGTCCGACGCCAACGATTGCTTTTCAATCGCCGTCGCGTCAGCGACAAGAAACATGCCCCCGCGCCCGCCAGGACCTTCTGGGCCTGACATCCCCGCAAAACAGAGCTATCCTGATTACCCGCGATCGGTCTTTGGGGCTTTGGTGGCCAGTATCTGGTCAGCGCCCGCGACGGGCGATTGCCACGTCAAGGAGATCAAGAGAACAGGCGTTCCAACGCCTGCCATAATACGGGCGAGACGTCGTGCGGCCGGCCGGCGACGATCTGCCGCAGGCACTCTTTGGGATTTCGCCCCTCGGCAAGCGCCATCGCGTGGGCCGTCACCGCCGGGGATCGGCTCATGCCGGCCGCGCAGAAAACCAGCGTCGGCGTGCGATCGCGGATCAATGCGGTCACCGTTTGAACCGCCAGTCGCAGCAACTCGGGCCGGTTCCCGTCGCCATCGTGGATCGGAAACCGCAGATAGACCATCGACCGCAGCACGGGTGGGGGGCTGATTTCGGTGGCCAGATCCACCATCGCCGCCACGCCCGCCTCAACCACTGCGACCATGTCGGCTGCGTTACCGGCATTGCCAAGCCATAACCGGTTTGGGAGGATTTCGTGCATGTGACTTACGGTTTCTTCGCCGTGTTATCAGCAAACGGCGTCCGTGCCGTGATCAGCAACATGAGGGTTCGGTCAGGTTCCCCCGGCTCGCGGAACCGCTGGTGTCTGGCAATCAATAGGGATCGGTCAGGACGCATCTCGACCGAGCCGTTCACAATGAGCCTTTCCACTTCGGGAACTTGAATCGTTGTTGCTGTGACGCCAGTTGTTTTGTTTTGAGCGTCAACGGTAGTTGTCGTGACCCGGGCAATCTTGAAGAGCGTCGCTTCACACTCCAACTGGAGGCGGCCGTCTTCCTGCAGCAGTGGCCGGAGAAGAACGGTCGTGCCTTCGGAGATCATGCGGAACTTCCGGCGCCCGTTTTCGACGGCCACGACATACGGCCGTTCCTGACAATCGCGCATCATGGCCGATTGCCCACCGCACACGGTCATCTTGGGCGGCGCCACGCTACAGGACTGTCGGTCGCCTTCAACGTACTCCATAACCTTCATGACCGTCGGGTCGTCGAGCACCTTGTAGCGAACCGGTTCGAACCGGTCGGTGACATGTCTTGCCCGCAGCCCGGCCTCCAAGGAAGAGCCTGCCTCTTCTGCATCTGTTGTGCTCAGGCTGCCGGTGGTCCATCCGCCAACAATGCCCGCCAACTCGTCAGGCTCGGCCACCAGGAAGCGGAGTTCCAAAGTGACCACGCTGGCAAACCCTTGTTCGCGCAGTGCCTGAATGCCCGTGGCAATCTGGGCGTGCTCCTTGGGCGAGGCCAAGACCGCCGCAGTGGCACCCGACCAGCGCACCCGCTCGGAGGCATGATCATCGGGAGGGATGAACGAAAGAGGCTGGAATAGAACGTCGGCCAAAAAGGCTTGGGCGTCCTCTTGGTTGTGCCTAAGCTCCGTCTGGGCCGAGGCCACGAGATCGGCCAGGTCGTAGTCGTGGCTGACCAGCGCTGCCCGTTTGGCCGCCGACTGCTGTTCGACAAACGCCTTCAACTTCGGATCCTCGACCGCCGGAAGAGCGTTGGTGTTGCCTTTGCCTGCAAGATGCAAGGTCGTGCAACCGACGCCGGACGCGAACAGGAATGCGATCAGGACCAATCCCAAGAGGAGCCTTGGCGAGACATACCGATGAACAGGTTCAACGCACATGGTTCTCTCCTGTCTGCCAATCGTCAGGCAGAGCCTGACCTACGATTTCTGGCCACTAACTACCAGCCACTAACCACCAATCACTCCCCACTCTCATGTCATTCTTGAAAGAAGTAGCTCTCATCCATGTGTGGTGAGGGAACGAAAGGTGTATACTCATTGGCTAGTTTTTGAATTGTTAGTCGCCCTTCAATTTCCCGGCAAAGGTGATTAATTTCGTCACATGTTCTTTGCGAAAGATAGAATTTATGTTCGTTAAACCAGCCAATCGTTTCAAAGAACTCCCTGTCACTGACCTCAGGTGATTCAGACAGTATGCGCAGCCGCTGCATGGCCTCCTCAATCTCTGATCTGTGTATCATTGGCATAAGTTCTGGGAGAAAGGAGACGCGTCCGTCTTCTGATTTCACAACTGCAACACGGCCTTTCTTTTGGTATACAAATCGCACTGCCGAGTTGAACCGTGCTCCGCGCGCAGGCGTACATCTCGGATCCGACAGTCCATCCAAGATCACGCCAATTGCATGGCACACTCCCTTTGGGTTGACGAGTACAGCACCATCAATAGATGTGACATGTGCAATAGCATCGTCAGTCAATTCAAACGGCTCTACTCTTGTGCATTGATTCGACAATCGCTCGGCCTCCTTTTCAGCCTGATCGGATATCACAAGCATGGCTCCGTGATGCTGTGATGCTACTGATCGCGCCAATGCAAGCAGGTGGTCGATGTCTGTAGTGTCGATACCACCGAAAATGCGAGGCAGATCGCGATTGAACCTCTTGACGGGGAAGTCTGGGATTATCAACTGCGGCTTCCCATATTGTACATGCATCAACGGATGGCCTGCATGGAGCAGTTGCCAGATGAATTGCCGCTCAAACCTCACTTCAAACACGTCCTCCCGCAATTCGTCATACGTGTGTGAGATACGTCCCAACCCATAGATCGTTGCTGCATCACATAACAACGCCAAGTTCTCCGAAGAAAGTTCCAAGAGTTTTCGCACCGCCTCGTATTGCTCAAGGTGCACGGGAGCCTTCAGTGCAATGTCGAGTTCCAATGAGGGGTGATTACGGGAGACATAGACAATACGACCTGCACAATGGGCGCCCTCATAGCGAAGAGTTGAAATAGTGGAACAGGCATCGAATTGCGGCGCGAAGTAGTTGTGCCTGTTGCCGGCGAGGATCGGTGCGCCGAACATGTTCTTGCCAGCAGTTCGCAGTATTTCATCCACATTCAATGTAAGGAAATAGCAGTGTCCCGGATCTGGTGTGCTCAGTTCTTTCCTGCATGCACCAAGAAACTCGGATGCTGTTGCTTCAATCAGTGACCGCGGGAATGTCGACGGTTCTGACCAACAACCACAGGCTTTGTTCTTGGTAAGGTGGTAGTGTCTATTGAAGACTTTGCGCGTCAACTCAAGCACTACTAACACCTGATAATCTTCAATATCAATGGGAGTTGAGGTAAAGAACATCCACTCAGAACGATCGGGAGTCTCTCCTAGGCTTTCCTCAACCGCGCGCTTCATGCCATTAAGTTTAATGTGATGTTCAGCCTCAGCTTGCATTTGGGAGTGAGTGTAAATGCCGTGAACGGCAGGATCATACCGCCCCAGTACATGTGCTCTTTCGGGTACACCAGCAAATACTTCTGGCTGGTAGGTGGAATCGACAGGCACAACGCAAACACTGTGGCGATCCTCGCGTTCTTGCGTGAGGATTCCCACAAGATGTACACGAACATCGAAGTCCGGGTCGAGTTTTTCAAAGAGAATCCGTGCTTGGACTTCCGCTCCCAGGTGGAAGTGCTCCTGGTATCCCCAAATGAAATACTCGACGTAATGCGGCATGTTAATACCCCTCTGATTGCGTAGCACAGTCCTGGGACGATTCAGAATCGGCTAAGCCAACTGGAGTCCCTAATTCTACCCGGACTGGAATCTCACGTCATCTGCCAAACGGCCATGCGCAGCATGTCGCGGGGGCTGCGGTTGGCGGCCAGGACGGCGGAGGGCTCGAAACCGCAATGGACGAGGCAATGTTCGCAGCGAGGGTCGGCCCCGGGACCCAGGCGGGTCCAGTCGGTGGCGTCGACCAGCTCGGCGTAGGTCGGATAGTGGGCGTCGGTCACCAGGTAACAGGGGCCCTTCCAGCCGCGGACGTTGTACGTCGGGTTGGCCCAAGCCGCGCAAGGCAACTCGCGCCGGCCGCAGAGAAAATCCATGTAGACGGGCGAGGTGACCAGCCGGTATTGCGACAACATCTTCTCGGCCTGGCGGAACTTGGCGTGGATCTCGTCCCGCGTCATGAACAGCTCGTCGGCCGGTTTCGAGTCGGAACATGGCTGGTCGAACACCTCGTAGCCGTAGGCCGGCGAGAGCATGAACCCGTCGACGCCGTATTGGGCCAGGTACTCGAACAGGACGGCCACTTCGTGGATGTCCGTCTCGCGGTAGAGGGTCGTGTTGGTGCAGACCTGGAACCCGGCCGCCTTGGCCGCCCGAATGCCGGCGACCGCCTGGGCAAACACGCCGGGCCGGCCGACCATCGCGTCGTGGGTGGTTTCCATGCCGTCGAGATGCACGTTGATGAACAGCCGGCTGGTCGGCCGGAACAGGTCGAGCTTTTCGGCCAGTTTCAGCCCGTTGGTGCAGAGGTAGATGTGTTTGCGCCGTGCGAGGATCGCCTCGACCAGTTCCTGGATCTCCGGATAGATCAACGGCTCGCCCCCGCAGATGCTCACGATCGGCGCCCCGCAGTCCTCCAGGGCCGCCATGCACTGCTCGACGCTCAACCGCTGGCCGACCGTGTCCGCATACTCACGAACCCGGCCGCACCCGGCGCATTTCAAGTTGCACGCATGAAGCGGTTCGAGCATCAGCACCAACGGAAAACGCTTCTGCCCCGTGAGCTTTTTCTTGAGCAAGTAGCCGGACATCGAACGGGTCAGCGAGAAGGGAAATCGCATGGGAGCGGGGTCCTTTGGAGGATGGATAGTCAGTGGGCGGTTACAAGCTCCGGAGAATGGCCTGTGTGGCTTCGTCGCGGTGCAGTTCGAGCGCCATGCCTGCGATGCAGATGGGAATCAGAAAAACGAACGGGGTGAAGCGGACCAGGTCGACATCCGTCGCCGTGGGCGTCGACGGCCGGGCGGAAAGAATCAACCCGGCCAACATCCAATAGGCCATGCCGGCGACACAAGCGTGGGATATTGCCTGACCCATATCGAGCACGAGAGAAGCCAATACGAGGATAATCACCTGCTGCACCGACGCGGCAACGACTGCACTTTCCAGGGCGCGCGACGTCTTGGCCCGACGGTTGCGGATCATCCGGAACAGAATCACCAGTTGCCAGGCCGCAATGGTCACCGCCACGAACGAATCCCGAAGGGGATCGCGAACGAAAATCGGAAATGACCGAAGGACAGCGAAGAAACACGGCGGAAGTCCGAGGCAAAGGAGGTGAGGAAAAAATCCCAATCGGCCGGTCAAGGAAGTAGGGTCGAAGTCAATGTCGTCTTCAAGCGAGGAATCATACGGGTTGGCGATCACCTCCGGACTTTGGTCGCCGGAACCAACCGGATGTTCCTCGTCGTATGACGTCATGCCTCGATTCTCGGTGTTTACATCGGGTGCCACTGCTGGCTTGTCCAGCAGTGCTCGGTTGGCTCGTTTCGACAAGCACTGCTGGACAAGCCAGCAGTGGCACCCGGCGTGTTGGTAGGGTCGACGATGTTTAAAGGATGATTGCAAAGAGAATCGGACCAAAACCAACCAACAGTATGTCTAACTTCGTGGGTGTTGATGGCCTTCGGCAGAGGATCAACCCAGCCAACATCCAGTAAGCAATCCCAGCAACGCACGCATGGCACAAGACCTTGCCTCCATCGAGCAGTAGTACTCCCATGAACAAGAACAATGTCTCTTGCACGATGGCGGCGATGAACGCGTTTTCCAAACTGCGTGACGTCTCGACTCGGCCATTTCGAAACATCCGAACTGCAACGAACAGCACTCCAACCAGAATCATTGCGGCAATACCGGAATCCCGGAGGGAATCGCGAACATAAGCCGGAGATGACAGGAGGAGCGCAAAACAGCATGGGGGGAGTCCGAGGCATAAGATGTGAGGGATGATGCCCAGCCGACCCCTTGGCATATCCGGTTTAGGCAGGGAGTCTTGCTCAGGTGAAAGAACTCCCCGAAAAGTGGAGCGATATGGGTTGATACTCGATTCCGAACGCTCGTCGCTAGACGCGTCTTTGTGTTCTTCGTCGTGCGACGTCATGCCTCGATTCTCGGTGTTCGCTTCACCCACTTGCCACCGCCGCAGGCACGGAGACGTCGCCGTCTTCGGTGATCAGTCGAAGCGCGGGGGCGCTGACTTCGGCCAGGGTGGCGGCGGCCGTCACGGCCCAACGCGACAGAGCCAAGAGCGGGAAGTAGACGCGGTAGTAATGGTAGCGGAGGTAGAACACGCGGGGGAAGCCGGTGCCGGTGAACTCGGGCTCGTCCCACGCGCCGTCGTCCGATTGCTGGTCCAACAGAAACTGGACGCCCCGGGTGACGGCCGGTTCGTGCTCGCGACCGGCGGCCAGAAGGCCCATCAGGGCCCAAGCCGTCTGCGAGGCCGTGGCCGCGCCCTGGCCGTGGGTGTGCGGCTTGGCGTAGCTTTCGATCGATTCACCCCAACCGCCGCTGGGCTGTTGGACGCTGAGGAGCCAGTTGGCGGCGGCGGCCATGGCCGGATCGTCGCCCGATACGCCGACGGCTCCGAGGCCCGACATGGCCTCGCCCGTGCCGTAGATATAGTTCACGCCCCAGCGCCCGAACCAACTCCCGTTGGGCTCCTGGGTGCGGCGGAGATAGTCGACGGCCCGATCGACGGCCCCGACGCCCACGCGGTGGCCCAACTCACCCAGCGCGCTGAGCACATGGCCGGTCAGGTCAGGCGTGCTCGGATCGATCATGGCGTTGTGGTCGGCAAACGGGACGTAGCAGAGGAACTGCCGGTGGTTGTTCCGGTCGAACGCGCCCCACCCGCCGTCGTCGTTCTGCATGGCCAGGATCCACTGCGCCCCGAGACGGATCGCTTCGGTCGTCCGCTGGATCCTCGCGATCTGGTCCTTCTCGCTTGTCCGGCCCGAAGCGATGCGTAAATCGGGCGGCAGACCGTCTCGCTTTCCGCCTGGCGATTCGAACTGGCTCTGCAGGGCCGAGAGGACCATGGCCGTATCGTCCGAGTCGGGGTAGAAATCGTTGGCGTATTCGAACGCCCAACCGCCCGGCTCGGCTTGGACCGTCTCGGACCAGTCGCCCGGCTTGAGGATCTGCTTGTCCAGCAGCCAATCGACAGCTTGGCCGATCTCGGGCCGGTCGGCCTCAATGCCGGCGGCCGTCAGGGCACGGACCGTGATGGCCGTGTCCCAGACGGGCGACTTGCACGGCTGGAGCCGGATGGCGTCCGACTCGTTGTCTTCAATGATGAGCGCCTCGAGCTGCTTATGGCACTCGATGACCTCGGGGCTATCGTCGGCATAGCCCAGGCAACGCAGGGCCACGATGCTCCAGATGATCGGTGGGAAAATGGCCCCGAGGCCGTCGCTCCCTTGGAACCGCTTGCACATCCACTTCTCGGCCAGACGCAACGCCCAGCGTCTTAGCGGCGTCACCCGGTGACGCTGGCACCACTTCAACACACAGTCGATCCGGCGGAAGAAGCGGTCCCAACTGAAAAAGCCCGTTCCCCCGGGCAAGTCGGGACACCGCAACGGCGGCCAGTCCTTCGGTTCCTTGAGGAACAGCTCGCGGATGCCGTGCCGGGCGTCCAACGGGCGGACCGGCTGGTGGGCCCACATGATCGACAACGGCACGATGATCGTCCGCGACCAGGCGCTCACCGCGTAGAGGTTCGCCGGGAACCACTTTGGGGCGAGCATGACCTCGGGCGGAACGGCCGGGCAGTATTCATAAGAGATCTGACTCAACAGGGCCAGGTAGAATCGCGTGTAGCTGTTCACCGCGTCGGCCCCGCCGTGGGCGAGGATGGCCTGCTTGGCCCGTTGCATGTATTCCGCACTCGGGTCGTGGCCGGTCAGCTTCAAGGCGAAGTAGGCCTTGACGCTGCCGCTGATCTCGACGTCGCCGCCGGGGTACAGGGCCCAACCGCCGTCGGTCCGCTGGTTTTGGATGAGATATTCGGCCGCGCGACACGCGCGGTCCGATTCCTCGCGGCCCAAGTAGGCCAACAAGAGGATGTATTCGCTTTCGAGGATCGTGTCGCCCTCGAGCTCAGCGCACCAATGCCCGTCGTCTTGCTGATTGGCCAAGAGCCATTGTCGCGTTTGGACGATGGCCTGGCGGACGGGAGGAACCAATTGGCGCGTGGCGAAGGGGTCGGCCCAATCGGGTTCGACGGACCGCCCATCTTGCCCATCCGTGGGCAAAACGCAGTCATTGCGCATGTGATCCATAGGACAGTGCCTATCCTGGCTTCACGTTCTTCCTTGACGTGCCACTCCCGCGGATGCGGGTGAGTTCGCGTAGCTTAGGCGATCCGTGCCAGACGTTCAAGGTCACCGGACGTGAACAAATTGAAAAGAAGAGGGGAAAAAGGAACCACAGATGAACGCGGATAGACGCAGATTAAATAATAACAGGATGTGTTGTCAAAAACCCAACAAAGTTCATCCGCGTCTATCTGCGTTCATCTGCGGTTCCTTTTCTCTTTGTTTACCCAAGCTGAAAGCCCCTGTTTTTACTGTCTTGCCTGTTTATGCACGATACCGACCTGTTACGACATATTATCTTTCGGGATTGGGCGAATCTGGCATGGATGGGGGAGGATGTTCTTGGCTATAATCCCCCCTCGACCATTTGGGGCGTCTTGGAGTCCGCGCGTGGACCGGTTCGCGCGGGGAGTTCTAACCAAGGGCGCCACGTCATTCTTTCCCCGACGGTTTGTTGGGCGGTGCGACGATGATCGGACAGGGAAGTCCGAGGACATCGCAGCGGACGCATTGCAGTCGTGCCCCACGGTGCGGCCTGCCTCGTGGGCAAATGCGCCAGCCCATTTCGCAATCGGGGTGGCACTCGGTCCGAGTAAGTCACTTCAATTCGCCCCAACGGGGCCTGGTTATCCCAGCCCAGGGCGCCGCCCTGGGGATTCAGGTCGGTGACACAGTTATCTTTCGGGCCAACGGCCCAACAGTTCGAAGGAACGGTTGGCCCGTTGGGCCGATACATCCGATGCCGCGATCAACCGGTCCCCAGGGCGGTGCCCTGGGCTGGGAGAACGGCTGGGCCTTCGGCCCGTGCGGTGAAGAACCACGTTTAACACGGATCGGTAAAAACAACTCCATCCGAGGGGTAAACGGCGTAGAGTGGCACCCCGTTGGCCTGGTTGTCCGGGCTCTTCTTGCTCTCGTTGTTCTTGCAGTCGCTACGTCAGACTCGGCTCTGGGCAGCCCGATCAAGATCCGGGTGGCCTGGGGCGGGAGCGTGCCGAGGGTGTGGCGGGGGAATGTGTCGGTCGATCAGGGGTCGCTCGTTTCGGTTCGGCCGTTGGGGATCGAAGCGGACGAGCCAGGCTCGATGTGGATCGACGGCGCGACGGTGCGGATCGACCAGCGAAGCCCGCGGCTCTACGACGGGATGGATGTACTGATCGACGGGCCCGTCGACACGGCCAAGGTCCGTGTCAGTCTTTCGGCGGCCGACGACCAGGGCCGGCCGACCGGCGTCGAAGTTCCGCTCAAGGACGTGCTGGGCGAGGCGATCACATCCGATCTGGACGACCAGGGCACGCGTCTGTTAATCCGGCGCACGCCGGGCGACGACCTGCAAGTCCGTTTCGACCGCCCGAACCTCGTCTTCGCGCCGGACGAAGTCTTTTCGCTGGATGTGATTCCCCACTTACCGCACCTCAAGCCCGGGTCTTCGCAGATTCAGGTGCAGCTTCTGCCCGCACGAGGCACGAAATCCATCTGGGAGCAAAGCCCGCCGCTGGAAGTGGACGACAAACTCTCGCCCGTGTCGGTGCGCGTGCCCTTGCGGGTGAAGGAGGGCGTGTACGACCTGGTGCTCACGATGACCTCGGCGATGCAGACGCCCGGGGTCCGGTTGCCTCAGGTCGGCCGGGTGCCCTTCCTGCGCAAGACGATGGCCCAGCGCAAGGTTCAGCTTGTCGTGCTCGATTCGCGTCCGGTGGCCCAGCCGGTCGGCGAGGGCACGTTGAAGGTGGTCGAGGAGATCGATCCGGCCAACGAACGCTGGTGGGAGCGCCTGGCCCGGCCCGCCTCGTCGCTGGGTCTTTCGCAGTTGCAGCGCCTGGAGCTGTCGAACTTGCAGCGGATGTGGCAAGGCCCGTTAGGTTCGGGCCATTCGCGTCCGATTCGTCACGCCCTGGGCCGCCTGACCCTGTTGGAACCCAACGGCACGCGGCCCGACGTGAGTTGGGAGGCCTACACCTTCCCGATCAAGCAGGCCGGTCGCCCGCACGTGCTCGAGGTCGAATATCCCAGCGGCGACGTGCAAGCGATGGGCATCAGCATCCTTGAACCGAACGCGGCCGGGGCCCTGATGCCGATCCAGCTCGACTCGGGCGTCAGTGTCCGCCGCGAAGTCGTCGAGGCCGACGGCGACGCGCCGCGGATGCTCCGCCACCAGGTCGTCTTCTGGCCCCGCACCCGGGCGCCCATGGTGCTGATCACCAACCGCCGCGCCGATCAGCCGGCCATCCACGGCAAGATCCGCGTGCTGGCCGGATGGGACCATTTGCCCCGGGCGTTTCCCAACGAGTCAGGTCGGCCCGGGCGGTTGCTTGCCGGATATCTCGATCGGCCTCTCTTCCCACAGACGTTTTGCGCCAGCGAGGCCTACGACCCGGGCATCCAACGCAGCCTGGACGATTGGCAGACCTTCTTCGAGGGAGGGTCGCGGTTGGTAGAATACCTGCACCACACGGGCCGAACGGGCCTGATGGTCTCGGTGCTGGCCGAAGGGGCCACGATCTACCCGAGCCAAGTCCTCGAGCCGACGCCCCGCTTCGACAAGGGCACGTTCTTCGCCACGGCCCAGGACCCCGTGCAGAAGGATGTCCTCGAAATGCTCTTCCGGTTGTTCGACCGCGAAGGGCTGCGGCTCATCCCGGCCATGGAGTTCAACACGCCTTTGCCGGCGTTGGAGGCCGTGCTCCGCCAAGGCGGGCCGCAGGCCGAAGGGCTCACCTGGATCGGGTCCGATGGGCGGACCTGGCAACAGACCAACCCGACCGCCGGACGCGAAGGCCCTTACTACAACATCCTCGATCCGCGCGTGCAAGATGCCATGCTCGCGGCGACGCGCGAGCTCGTCGAACGCTACGCCTCGCGGCACGAATCGTTCGGCGGACTGGCTGTCCAGCTTTCCGGCTATGGATTCGCCCAACTACCCGGCCCACAATGGGGACTGGACGACACGACGCTTGCCCGGTTCGAGCAAGAGACGGGCATCCACGTCCCACGCGGCTCGGGCCCGAATCGCTACGCACAGCGTTGGGAGTTCCTCCTCCATCAGGCCGGCCGGCCGTGGTTGACGTGGCGGGCCCAAACGCTCCAGCGGTTCTACGACCGGATGCAGGCCGAGGTGACCGCCGCCCGTAGCGGCGCGAAGATCTATCTGGCCACGGCCAACCTGATGACTGGGCCCCACTGGCAGCGACGCCTCCGGCCGACGCTCCCGCGCCAGGCCACCTTCCACCAGGCCATGCTCGAAGTCGGGTTCAACGTGGCCGACTACCGCAAGCCCGAAGGGCCCGTGCTGCTGTTGCCCGATCGCATCCGGGCCGTGCCCACCCTGGGCGAAGAAGCGTTGGAGCGCGAGGCGGACGAAATGCTAGAGATGGCCGGCGCCGACGATCGGCTCCGGGGCGAACCCAGTCTGCTCTACCATCTGCCCAACCGGCAACCGGTCGAGTCGTTCGACAAAAAGGCGCCGTTCCGCTCCAGTTACACGATGCTCCATTCGCAACTGGTCCCCTCGCGCGAGCAGAACCGTCGCCCGTTCGTCCACGTCCTGGCGATGCTCGATTCGCAGGCCGTCTTCGACGGCGGGCAGATGTTGCCCTTGGGCCAGGAAGACGCGGCGCGCGACCTGGTCGCCCTCTACCGGCGGCTGCCGGCGGTGCCGTTTTCGCGCGTGCCGGGCGAACGGGCCCAACCGGCGACCGTCCGCCACGCGATGTACCAGGGCCGGACCTATCTCTACGCGGCCAACGACAGCCCCGTGCCGGTGACCGTGTCGGTTCGAGTCGACGCGCCGACCGGCAGCCGGGTTGAGCCGCTGGTCGCCACGCGGCCCGTGCCGGGCTTGGATCGCCGCGACGACAAGACCTATTGGCGGGTGCAATTGGAGCCTTACGACGCGATCGGCGCGACCCTGTCGACCGCCGACGTCGCGCTGTCCGAGCCCGAGACGACCGTCGCCCCCCAGGTCGCCACGTCGCTGGAGGCCCAGATCCGCGATCTCACGTCCCGGGCCGGCGCGCTGCGTGCCCGGCTGGCGTTTAACGTGTTGAACAATCCGGCCTTCGAACAACCGGTCAAGAACCAAGCGGCCATTTCCGGCTGGAGCGTCGTCGAAGGCCGGGTCGAACAGGTCCGCGTCGAGCCGACCGCCGGGCCGGGTACAGCCGACAAGCCCAAGGGCGCTCAATCGATCCGCCTGGTCGGCGAGGGCGGACCCGTCTGGCTGGCCAGCGAACCGTTCCAACCGCCGACCACCGGCCGGTTGAAGATGTGCATCTGGCTACGCGTGCCGGAAGGCAAGCCGCAGCCCCGCGTCGAGTTGACCATCACCGGACGCTACAACGGCAAGGAATACAGCAGCGTCGGCCTGCTCGGCCAGAACGCGCCGGCTATCGCCGCCGCGTGGCGCCCGTTCGAACACCTGGCCCTCGACCTGCCCTTGTCCGGCCTAAGCGACGTCCGGGTCGGCTTCCGCCTGATCGGGCCGGGCGAACTCTGGATCGACGACGTCCAGCTCCGCCACCTCGAATTCCGGCCCGAGGAAGTCCAACTGCTCGCCTGGATGAACTCTCAGGCCTACTTCAAGCTCCAGACCCACCAGATCGGCGACTGCATCCGTTTCCTCGAAGGCCACTGGCCCCACTTCCTCGAGGAAAACGTCCCCCTTCAAGACGCCGTCGCCCGCCGCTCCGACCCGGCCGCCCCGGCCAAGGAAGAAGATTCCCCCACCCGCCCCAAGCTGCTCGACCGCGTCAAAGACCTCGTGCCGAAGAAGCCGTGGTAGAACGGCGCATACGGCCGGCCATGAAGATAAGAGCTGGGATGGAGTTTACTCGAGTGGGATGGGCTTGGATTTGTCTGTGACTTTCAGGTGGCTCTCCCCTGAGTTCCTTCCGCCGTCGCATCGGGCGATCGGCCGTCTCGGTCGAGCGTTGCCTCAACTCTTGGTACCTGAGGTGGCTCAACCAGCGGTCGGGAGAGCAGCTTGGCTTCCTGTTCGGCTTGCCGCGCTTTCTCGGGATCGACGAAGACGCGCAGTACGCAATGCGGCTCGGTGCGGGATTCCATGTCTTGAACGACGTAGAGCCCGGCGGCTTCCATGACAGGGCGGACCAGGCGCCGGGCGCGTCGGACGTCTCCGACTCGTCTCGGTCGTCGTCGGCCTGGTCGTCGTCCTTCTGAGCATGTACGTGAACATGGTCCAAGGCAATCTGGTCGAGGTCTGCAACAAGGTAGTCAACCTCCTGACCGTCCCGCTGGCCGGGCTGTTCCTGCTGGCCATGTTCGTCCCCTGGGCCCGACCGCTGGGCGTCTGGACCGGCGCGGCCTGCGGCCTGATCATCGCCATCGCCATCAGTTTCTGGAAAGAGATCACTGGCGCCCAGGGCATCACCTTCTTCACCGCCATGCCGGCCACGCTCCTCGTCGAAATCGGCATCGGCGCCCTGGTGAGCCCGATCCCCATCGGTGAAGCCCGACCGATGGAAGAGATTTTCTGAACCCGATCACCCATCCATGGCCCCCTGGCCGGCCTTGTTTATTTATGCCCACGGAACAATCATGCCTCACTCCAAGGCGAGGTAAAGGGCATCTACGCCGGGCAGTGATCTGAAGTGCGCGAGATTGACGAGGAACTACGGAGACCTCAGGCATCAGCAGGGAGACAATGCGTCAGCATTGAGTCTGTATACAGAGGCCGAAGAAGCATTGCGAGATGCTCGTGACCAAAGGGAACGTGGAGATTGCGCCAAAAACAAATCGGGAGATCTGATGTGAAAGGCTCTCATCTTGGAAGAGGCCCAACGCCTGTACTTTGTAGCACTTGTGATGCACGACCTGGTGGGACAAGCTGCCTGCAAAGCGGGACTCGCTGACGTGGCAATGGCAAGAGGTAACTACTCCAGTGGATGCGATGGTTATGCGGCGCTCGCTGAACGGTGCCGCCGTGTCCACCAAAGCAAACTCACTACAAGAATTATTGTAAATACGGCGATCGGATACCACAGGGTCACCGTCAAAGTCCACAGTGTTGAGTCGGACCACTGGAAGTAACGGTAATAGATGCCCCATGCATCGCCGAACGCTGCTTCGCGTTCGAGAGGTGGCTGAACATTCCCATCAGCATCGACAAGCCCGATAATGCTGCCACAGTACGGCCCTTCTTCGGCATCGTTGAAGAAGACGATACGAGAATCGAGCCCACGGCCCCAAACACCAACATGACAGTCGTCACCGAACGATAGAAAGTGATCCCACGGGCTAATGACATAACCGAGGAGAAATAGCAAGACCGAGATGGCGAGCATCACGGTCGACATCAGGGTCACGATTTTGAGTGTTCGACGTGTCATGGGATCAGCCGCATAACGTTATAGGTGTGTGAGAGCTGCATTAAAATCTCCAGAGCGAAGCGAAGAATCGGCGTCAATCACCCTTCGCACTGCCGCCTTGTTCTGCCCCTTTTGTTCCGGTTTCCGGCTCGGGCTTTGTCACGGGTCTCTTTATAAATTCCTGGGTGAATAGCATTGCGTCGAATAGTGGCAAAACTCGCTTAAAGTCTTTTTCTCCCGCGACAAACTTGAAGGTTACCGAGTGATCTCCTCGCTGAAAATACAGGGAATGGATGATCCACGGCTTGCCGAGCTTGCTAGGAACATCTATTCGCAGTGTGGTAATTTGATGCGCGTGTTTGGCTCGCTCTGCCGAATCCCGCTTCAACAGGGTAACCAATGGGCTCTTATCGGCCGATCCACGCATGTCGTCTGCTTCATCCTTCGCCTTACCCTTCAAAGGACTTCCGTAGACCTCACCAACGACCTTTCCATCGATCTTCATTATTGCCAGCGGAGTTGTACCTCGCATTACCCCTTCATAGCTTTTGGGCGGCGATTCCACCCCTTTGGGATGCACGACTGCCATCCCGAAGGTGAGGAAGACTGGTCGTCCGTCTAACTCGGGGACCAGGATGTTTTGCTTCTCTTTATCCGCTGAAACAGAACCACTCGTCGCGATCGCGATGAGCGTGAGCAAAACGGTACTCCTGCGTATCATATTGCTATTCCTTCTTGGACCTAGTGTCACACATCAGACGTTTCGGAGACCGCGCTCGGCGCGGTTTCCGAAGTTGCTTCTGGTTGCATTTGTTGGGCGCTCATCTCTTTCTTGCATCGTGGACAAATCCCTGTGCGCATTGCCGTGACGGCTAAAAGGGCATAGGGAGTCTTCCCGCAGTGTGGGCAGAGAAGGCTGTACTTTCTGTATGTCCGCGCCTTTGCCTTTGCTAAGGCAATAACCAGACCAAAAAGCACGGAGCCAAAGAGCACTATCAGGAACAGATCTAGGATGCCTGCCTTGAGTGAGGATCGTTCGTACAGAAGCGACAAGGGGACGGCGATGCCCAGAAACACGAAAAGCATAGTGTTGAAGCGCCGATCAACGGATCTCAGTTCCGCTTCAAACGCTCCAATTGTGGTGTCATCCGTCATATTTCTTTCCACCCAATGTCTCTGATCACTGGGTCGCCGTTAATGACCTTCTTATTCAACTCCAACTGGATCGGCGACTCCAGTGCATCCGCTTTTTCAGCGTGTTCTTGCTATGTCATCTTGGTGCTGGAGCGTCTTTGACCAGCATCCGAGTCTGTGCGTACTGCAGTTTTAGAGAAGGCGTGATTGCTTCGTGCTTACTCCACTCGACGCGCACCTTGAGCGGAAGGAAAAGTTGACTGGGAGTCGCAGTCCACTCTTTGGAATGGAGTGGCGCGATAATATCCATCGTGTTCCAGTCCTCCCGGTTCGGCCCCGGAAACGACACCACACTGCCAACCCTGCCGCCGAAGAAGGACATGTAGATCACCCATTCCTTCTCCAGAGATGTGATGCGGAAGCAATGGCACCTGGGTCGGGCCAAGTCCTCAACATCCTCGGCGTAGACAAAGCCGCTACCAGCGATGTCAATCGGTTTCAGGTGCTCCTCGCCCCGAATCAGACGCGTCACCTGCGGAAATGTGTCAAGGTTGACGATCGTGTTTGTACAGTATGCCGCAAGCAAATTGAAGCCGATCTTCAACATCGCCCGGATCGTCAACCCCATGTCGAAGAAGACAGAGATAGAGGGCGTGCGTGAGCCAAGATAGTGCGCATATCGATCGAACTGTTTCCTGTTGCCCAAGTCTAGTTGTGACATTGCCCGGAGCGCGCATCGGCGGTCAGCGGTGGTAAGATAACGGAAAACGAATGACTGGCTCTGGATGTCCTGGGCAATCTCCGCGATCGAGTGCGGACTGTAAACTCGTGGTGGTAAACGGTAGCTGCGAGAAGAGAGATCGGTCCGAACTCGCTCGAAGTGGAATACTCGCTTTTTACCTGAATTAAACCGCTCGAAGGCGCTATACACGGCACGAATCATCACGTTGAGAAACTGGTCCTTTCCCAATCGCTCAATCTCATCGGCGTCGCCCCGAATCTGTGGACCGTTGGTCTCGAAGATCATCTGCGGGTAGCTGTACAAACTCCGCAGCTCACAGTCTTCCCACTCTGGTCTGGCTTCGACGAGGAGATTCTGTGCGGAGTGGTCAATGTCCCATACCAGCCAGAGGCTCGAATCAATCTCTTGCGAGGCGATTAAGGAGAGGTGCGAACGCCTGCACAGTTCAGTGTCTAGAACCGATAGTACCTCGTTGTTGCAATGCCTGCAAACGGATTTCCCAGCCTTTTCTTTTAGCGTCAGGTCCCCGCCGATCGCTTCGGGGATGATGTGCTCTCCCCGGCGTTCTCCAGTGACTTCGCCTCCGCAGTAAATGCACTTTCGGACTGGCTGTACGATTTCTTCGGCCATATTTCGGCCCCACTTATCCAGTACGTTTCAGCCCTATCTCGACTGACATCCGGTACACGGAGGTTGTTCGCAGCTAGAGAGGGCTTCTCCATGGCCTCAATCTATCGCTGCGCGCCTTTTGGGGCAAGCAAGGTTCCAGTGGGCAAGTGGAGTGCCGGGGGGGTGAATTGGTGAGGGGAAAAGCGCGGGCGGTGGGCGTGAAATCGGGGGCCGGGTCTGGTAGACTGAGAGAAAGTGATCGGGCCGGATGGCCGGTTGCATCCCGTGGTGTTACCATGCCCGAGTTCCTTGTCCCGAGTCCCGCAATAGAACAGGAGACTAATGTCCCCCGCTCGGTTTTTTTAATCCCTAGCCCCGAGTCCCGAGCCCCGCGACAGAACAGGGGACTGACGTCCCCCGCTCGGTTTCAATCCCCAGCCCCCAATCCCTCGCCCCTAGCCCCCCACGGAGTGCCCGCCATGTCAACTTGCCTGCGTCTGTTCGGAATGTTGTTGATCGTATCGACGATCGCGTTGCCCACGGCGGCGGTCGAGCTGGAGTTGGTGGGGGTCAAAAAGGTCTGGGACAAGGCGCCGCACAATGCGTTTACGGATCTGGTGCGGTTCCAGGGCAAGTGGTATCTGGCGTTTCGCGAGGCGAAATCGCACGGGGTGGCGGGCGACGGGGATGTGCGGGTGATCCGGTCGGAGGACGGGAAACGGTGGGAGTCGGTCGCGCTGTTGGACGTCGGGCCGAAGTGGGACACGCGCGATGCGAAGCTCAACGTGCTCAAGGACGGACGGCTTATGCTCAACTCGGCCGCCGCGCCGCTGGCCGATGTGCGGAGCCGGCAGTCGTTCGCGTGGTTCAGCAAGGACGGGATCGACTGGTCCGATGGGCCGCACAAGGTGGGCGAGTTGGACTGGTGGCTCTGGGGCGTGGCGGTCCGGCCGGACGGGACGATCTTCGGCGTGGGCTACGGCGACTTGAAGAAACGGCCCGTCACCACCCGGCTCTACGAGAGCACCGACGGCAAGCACTACAAAACGCTCCTGCCGAGATTTTCGGCGACGCCCACCTCGGGCGAGACGGCCCTGCTGTTCCGCAAGGACGGCTCGACCGTGGCCTTGACCCGCGAAAGCCGGGGCGAACGGTCGGTCGTGGGTGTGGCGAAGGAGGGCATGACGAACTGGACGTTCAAAGTGCTTGACAAACGGCTGGGCGGGCCCGAACTGATCGAACTGCCCGACGGAACCGTCCTGGCTGGCACGCGCCTCTATCCGGGCGGAACCCGGACGTCGATCTGTGAACTCGACCCCGAGAAGGGCAAGTTGACCGAGTTGCTGCGGCTGCCCTCGGGCGGCGACACGAGCTACCCGGGCTTCGTCTGGCACGACGGGCTGCTCTGGGTCAGCTACTACTCCAGCCACGAGGGCAAGTCGTGCATCTACTTGGCGAAGGTCCGGGTGAAAGGCCTTGATTCAAAGTAGGCGATCAAATCTGTAGGAGGCGACTCCTGTCGCCGATTGGGAATTGAGAAAACCTTCGGCGACAGGAGTCGCCTCCTACAAGTCGTGTATTCTCATGTCTGGAATTTCCGGACACCCTCACTATTGCTTCCGGCATGTCCACGCGAGCGTGGACATGGCACCCTGCTACTCGCTATGTTTGTGCTCC
>JAFGFF010000172.1 GCA_016931075.1 Pirellulales bacterium
AGTCCCAAGCCATCTCCCGCACCAAAGCAGCCGGTCGGCTCGCCGCCTCCAGTCGCGCCGCGTCCGCCGCGCCGTTCGTGGGGTCAGATGGTCGAGGCGTTCATGGAAGAGCGAAACATGCGGTGGGGCGAGTTGATCGGAGGTCTGCTGTTCGTGGGCGGCGGGATCGCCCTGGCGGTGAGCCTGCGCGAGAAGCTCGAGGCAATTCCCTATTCGCAGTTCCTGCTGTTCGCGACCATCGCGGCGGCCGTCCTGGGCATGGGTCTGTATGCCCATCACCGTTGGAAGTTGGACACGACCAGCCGGGGCTTGCTGATCATCGGCACCCTGCTGACCCCGCTGAGCTTTCTGGTCATGGCCGATCTGCCCCGGGAACACGGCTTGCCGGTCACGCTGGCGGTCGAAGCGGCCGGCCTGGGCCTGTTTGGCTGGCTCTGTTGGCTGGCCGCCCGGGTGATCGTGCCCGAGGGACCTCGGCTGACCGCGCTGGGCGTGTTGGGCAACTCCGTGGCCCTGCTCATGCTAGGCCGGCTGGTGCAAGTCGGCTATTCGGCCGGTTGGGTCCTGGCCGGCGGGATCTTGCCTGTTGGGATGGCGATTGGCGTCCTGGGCGTCTACCTCGATCGATTGAAGGAACCTCGGCGTCTAGACGCCGCGCGGGCCGGGGGGCTGTTGACGCTGCTGGGCGTCACCATGTTCGCCGTGGTGCTGGCCGAAGGGCATCTGATTGCCCGGAAACCGCAGGAGATCGGCCTGGGACAAATGCTCGGCTGGCTTTCGCCGATCGTCGTTCTGGCCGCGCTGCCCCTAGCGGGAACCGGCCTGTTCGTCCGCCGAAGGATGCTCAAGGAACCTGGAAAAGGTGCCAGGCACCTTTTGTGCGAAGCACCCGAAGGGCCGTTCCGGCAAAAGGTGCCTGGCACCTTTTCCACAGGCCTGGAGACCTACCGCGTGGTCGGCACGACGCTGGCCCTGGTCGGCGTGTCGGTGATGCTCGGCGCGGTGGCGATGGCCTGGCCGGCGCCTTGGGCGTTGTTGGCGGTGGGGCTGCTTGACATGGTCCTGTTCGCTTGGATCGCGTTTGGTCACCGGCTTCCGGTCGCTCACGGGGCCGTGGTCGCATCGGTCGCCCTGGTCTGCCTGACTACCTACCATGCCGTGGCGGCCGGCAGCTTTCGGCAGGCGATCGTACTCCTTGACCTGGTTAGCGCTCGTAGCGGCAACGTCCTGGCCATCGTCTTCGTGGCCTCGGCGGCCGCCGCCGAGTGGCTCGCCCGACAGGGGCTTCACCGTCACGCCCGGGCGTACGGCATGGCGTGTGCCCCGCTGGCCGTCGTGGGCCTGTCGCTGGTCACATGGCACGGGCTCGCTGGCGGCGGCGACACGCTTCGGGCGGCCATTCTGTACGGCGTCTACGGCCTGGTGAGCCTGGCGTCGGCCGCGCGGTGGCGGAACGTGTCGCTCGGCTACCTTGGGCTGGCGCTGGTGCAGGCGTCGTTGCTCTGGGCGTTCGGATGGCGCGACGCTCCCTTGCGGCTGGGCTGGCTCACATTCGCCACGGCGACTCTTGTGGCGGTGGAAATAGTACACCGGTTGGCCGATCGGTCGATTCGGAAGGTGTACCTCGCGCCCTTGCTGCACGCGACAATCTTTTCCTCGGTGGCCGCGTTGGGTTTCCTGATTCTCTTCCGGCCCGACGGCTTGGGCATGGCCGCGTGGAACCTGGCGTGGATCGGCCTGATTTGGGCGGCGTTGGCCTGGCGGCTGCGGTCGGCCCCTTGGTTCACGGCCTGTCAGATCGTCTTCAGTCTGGCCGCGTTGGCCGCGGCGGGCGCGTGGCTGGCGACACAACCTTGGGCGTGGTCCAATCCCCGGTCGCTGCAAGTCCTGGGCGTTGCGCTGGCCTTGCTGAACGTGTTTTGGATGGCCGCGCGAATCGCCACCGTGGGGAATCGAGCGGTGCGGCGGTTGGCCCTGTCTGGAATGCCCGCGGTCGATGAAGTGCAGCACCATGGGCTCGTCATCGGACAGATCGGGCTGCTACTCGTCCTGCTGATTCCCAACCTGGGCAACGAACTGCTCGGGCTGTCGTGGACCAAGGCGGCGGCCGTGGGGTTGATGGGAGACGCAGCGGGGCCTTGGGCGTGGTTACTTGTCGGGCTGCTGGCCGCCCGGGCTATCGGGGCGCTCTGGCACCACTGGACGCTGGCCGAGATGATCGCCGGGCTGCTGGTCGCGCTCAGCGCGCCATGTCTGATCGCGGCCCGATTCGCGCCCGAGATGGCCTGTGCCTCGGCACTGCGTTGGACGTTGGCCGGAGGGCTGGCCGTCCTGAGCGGAATCGTCTGCACTCGAAGGCCGGTCGCCACGTGGATCCGGCAGATCGGCGGACGACTCGATCTGCCGGCCGACGCACCGGTCTGGGCGCGCGGCGTCCTGCTGGCCGGCGCGGTGTCGCCCGTGGTGGGCCTGACGCTGCTGGCCGCGTTGCTTCGATTCCTTGACATTTCGCCCAACGGTCCGGCGGCGGGCACGTTCTTCGAGCAGATCGGCCAGACGGGCTCCTACCTGGCGCCGTTGTTGCTGGTGATCGGGTCGCTGGTCGCGTTCGCCTTGCGAGAACGGTCGGCCGGCTATGCGTTCGGGGCCGGGCTGGTCGTCGAGATGGGGGCCGTGCTGGGCTATCTGCTCCAGACGAACGCCTCGGGCGAGGTGCTTGCCGCCACGGTGATTCAATTGGCCACGCTGGTCGCCGCAGCCTGGGCCGTGTTGTGGATCGCCTTGCGGCCGTGGACCGATGCATGGAGCGAGAAGGGCTCGTCGCGGACGGGCGGCGTGCTGATGACGCTCCAATTGGGCATGGCCGCACTGGGCAACGTCGTCCTGATCCTGCCGGCGCTGGTCACCTTGGCCCTGATCGCCCAGTGGTACGACGATTGGGCCACGGCGGCCGCCAGCCCGTTGGGTTGGCTCGCTCTGGCGGCGACCACCGGGGCGATCGTCTACCGGCGGCGAGGGCTAGGCCGGGCCGTACAGCCGGAACTGGTCGGGCTGGTCGGCATGACGGTCGTTGGGCTGGCCGCCTGCACCGTGCAACGGTTCATGCCCGACTGGGGATTCGCCTGCTTGATGCTCGGTTGGGCCGGCTACGCCGTGGTCGTCGCGATGGCTACCTGGTGGGCCGCCACGCTTTGGACCGCGTTAGGAGCGGCCGGCGGAAAAGGTGCCAGTCACCTTTTGTGCGAAGCACCCGAAGGGCCGTTCCGGCAAAAGGTGACTGGCACCTTTTCCGCTGTCGGGCCGCCGCAGGCCCTGGTCCGGGCGGCGTCGGCATGGGTTAGCGCCTCGGCTGGACTCGCTGTCCTTCTGGGACTAAAAGCGGCTTGCTTCCACGAGGAACGGTTGCTCGGCGCGACGGCCGTTGGGCTGGCCAGCGTGGCCGGGGCCATGATGGCCGTCTGGCGACGCCGCGAAGGCTGGGCCCTGGCTTCCGCCCTGGGCGTCAACCTGGCTGCTTCGCTGGCTGTCTGGCATTTTTATAGCGATCTGCCCTTCGAACAGTGGTGGCTGTTGCTGATCCAGGCCAACCTGATCGCCTCGGCGGCGGTTGCGTTGATCTGGCTGGCGGCGGTCGACCGGTTGGGCCGGCTGGGAGAGGTTGGGTTGCGCGGCTCGCCCTTGCTGGCGTTTCAGACGAGCCTTCCGCTGGCCGCCCAGGCCGTGTTGTCGGCACTACCGCTGGGCAGCCTGATCTATCACGGCGAGCGTTTGCCTGGCTGGATGGCGTCGATAGCCGAGCCGCGCGGATGGTTCGCCCTGACGCTGGTCGGCGTGGCGGTGACGTGGTTGGGCCTGCGGACTTCCCGGGCCAATCTACCGCATGTGCTGGGTTGGTTCGGCATGGCCGCGGCGGGCATGGCGGCTTGCCTGGCGGTCAATCGGCCCGACTGGTTGGCCTATCACGTCCTGCTGGGCGGAATGACCGCCGTGGCCGTCGGCCTGGTGGCCCTGGGCATTGTCGGAACGAAGTTCGGATACGGCGCATTCCTCCCAGGCGGATCTGTGCAAGGCTGGGCGACCGTGGCCGGCGTGGCGGCCGTGCTCTTGGCTGTCATTCACGCGGGCAGTGACCCGGGCAGCCCCTGGTGGCCGGGCAGCGTACTGCTGGCGCTGAGCGTCACGGCCGGGGCGGTGGCCCTGTGGCGACGAAGGGCTGGCTACGTTTGGATTTCCGGGCTGCTATTGAACGGCGTGGCCACGATCGCCTGGTACGTCTGGGGACCAGATGAACAGATCGCCCCGCCGATCGAGGCCAACGTTGTGGCCCTGGGCGCTGGGTCGATCCTCTGGTCGCTCGTCCGACTGGCCTGGCCGACCGGTGTTCCTTCGGTGCGAATGGGTCGGCGGTTGGCGCCTTTCGCCCATCTGGCCTCGCAGACCGCGTCGTTCCTGTGCGTTATTCTGGCGGCCGTGCGTGTGATCTATAGCATCCTTGAGATCGCCCATCCGCCGGCGGCCGGGCTGGCCTGGGCGGCGATGGGTGCGACGGCCGGTTCGATCGTCGTGCTCCTGTGGGACCGGGCCGCGCGACTGGCCGTGCCGGGACTGTATCTGGCGTGCTTCACAGCCCTGGGGCTTGGATTGGACGCCCGAGGGCTGCAAGGGTCCGAGGTGGCGTGGACCGGGATGCTCGATCTGGCCCTGTTCGGCCTGGTGGCCGCCAACTTGGGACTCGCATTACGCCAAATGCACCCACTCTGGCACGCCTTGCGGATCCACGACGACCGGATGCACTGGCCCAACTGGTTCTCGACTTCCCAGACAATCGTCGTGCTGGGCGCGGCCGCGCTGGCCGTCTGGGTGAGCGCAAGCGGACGTTTCGCCGAGTATCTCTACCTCGGGCAGGTCGACTGGCTGGCAGGTCAGGCGGCCGGTGTTATCGCGGCATGCATCGTCCTCGGCGCCGCGCTCTTGATGGTTTTGCAAACGACCAAAGAAAACCGGCTCGACTGGCAGGTCAACTCGCTGATTCTGGTCGCCGTGGCGTTGGCCTGCCCGGGCTTCGTCTGGTTGGTTCCGGCCGACCAGGCCCCCTGGTTGCACCGGAGCGTCGTCCTGATGACGGCGACCGGCCTGACCGCCGCCCTGGCCGGCGGGCTGTTCATCTTCCTCCCCTCTCCCTTTGGGAGAGGGGCCGGGGGTGAGGGCGGCCAGAATTCCTCTACCGCTTTCCAAAACACCAATCCGTCCAACACTTCGACCCGCCCTCACCCGGCGGCTGCGCCACAACCCTCTCCCAATGGGAGAGGGATGCTTGACGATCTGCACACGGCTGCGCGGCGCGTGCTGCCCGGGCTGTTGGGGGTGACGCTGGTCGCGCTGGTGCTCGTCCTGGGGCAGGAAGTGTATCTTCGGGCAACCACGGGCGACGTGCCGACCATGCTCTGGGCCGAGTTGGTCGTGACGGGCGTTTTGATTGGCCTGACGGTCGAGATGATCCTGATGGCGGTCGTGCCGGGGGCCGATCCGTTGCGGTTGAGCCTTAACGGCCGGCAGCTCTACGTCTATACGGCCGAGGTCATCGCGGCGTTGGTCGGGCTTCACCTGTGGATGGCCTTCCCCAAGTTGTTCGCGCTGGGAATCGTCGAAAAGTACTGGATGTTCCTCGTGATGGGCGTGGCGTTCCTCGGTACGGGCTTGAGCGAGTGGTTCCACCGGCGGAAGATGCCCGTGCTGAGCCGGCCGCTGATCAACACGGCATTGGTCCTGCCGTTGGCCCCGGCGGTCGGGTTCTGGTGGGCGCCGGCCGGCCCGGCGTCGCTCTGGTTCCTGATGGGCCTGTTCTACGGGCTGCTCTCGGTCATGCGGCGGTCGCTCTGGCTGGCGGGCCTGGCGGTCGTGGCAGGCAACATGGGCTTCTGGGTTCTTTGGCACCGGATGGACGTCCAGTTCCTCGACCACCCGCAGCTCTGGCTAATCCCCGTGGCCCTCTGCGCCCTGCTGGCCGAGTACCTGCACCGCGACCAGCTCGAAGAAGGCCAGCGCACGGCCGTCCGCTACCTGGCCCTGGGCACGGTTTACCTCTCGTCGAGCCGCGAAATCGTGCCGGGCGTCGAGGACCCCGTCCTGCCGGCACTCGTGTTGATCGGCCTTTCGGTGGCCGGCGTCCTGGTCGGCATCCTCGTTCGGATCCGCCCGTTCCTCTACCTGGGCGTCACGTTCCTGACCGTGGCAATCCTGCGAATGATCCTCTACGCCGCCTTCGAGAAAGGTCAAATGTGGGTCTTCTGGACCGCCTGCGTCTGCCTCGGCGCCTCGATCATCGCGCTGTTCGCCGTCTTCGAAAAACGCCGCGCGGGACGGTGAGACCTCGCGGAGGATGGGCGGTGGGTTGTGAAATCGCGATCGTTCAAGTAGAATGCCTGGGACATTTTCTCACTATGTCTAGCGGCATTAAATACTTCAGGCTCTGCTCTGGAGAACGATCATGGGTACGTGCAACGAGTGTCCCGGGAGTCTGTTCCGCGTCAGGCAAGGAGCCAGGACATCCGTGGCCCTGCTCGCCGTGCTTGGGGGGCTATGCCTGGGTGGCTGCAACGAAAGTTCGAACGCACCGAAGCCCCCAAGCAACAAACAAGCGGCGGCCGCACCCACTAAGAACGACGAAGCAGACCGAGACAATCATCAAATCGTGTTTTCAGAGCGGTCTCTCACGGAGGCAGACTTGCAGTCCCTCGGTGAACCCTATCGGATGTCACGGTTCGAGATTCGCCCTCCAGCGAAATTCCGTTTCATCAAGTACGTTCCCAAAACTAAGTCGTATCTCTGGGTCGGTCCGGTTCGCACGAACGGGACTTATGCACAGTTTTTTGTCACAATCATCGATACGCCGGCCCACGAAAACAATGCCTCGCTTGCGAAGGCACTGAATGCGGTTCTGGGGGCACTCAAGCGGGATCGGACAACCTGGTCGCAGACACCCGTTGAGCACGGAGAGGTTAACGGGCTCCCGTGTGTGCGTTGTTCTTGCGGCGGGATCGTGTCAAACGCCGCACCTGCGGGACTGGCGGGCCAAGAAAGGCACGGCGTCATTTACCTAATGGCTCGCGGCAACCAATCTGTCCAGATCCTATTTCAGGATGTTGCCCCTGATCATGCCGAGTGGCTGAAACAAGCCAGCTCCGCGGCACTGACTCTTCGGGCGTTGCCCGCTGGAGATGCGTCGCGCTGAGAGGCGGAGCGGTTCTAGCTCACTCCGTCGGCCCGTTGAGGCTGTCGGCCAGCTTGGCCAGGGCTTCGGTTTCGATCTGGCGGACGCGTTCGCGGGTGAGGCCGAGGGTCTCGCCGATTTCTTTCAGCGTGCGAGGCTCGTTCTTGTCCAGGCCGAAACGCATGCGCAGGACGGTCGCCTCGCGCTGGTCCATCGTTTCGAGTTGGCCTAGGACGTGGACGAGGTTGTCGTTGTCGACCATCTCCTCTTCGGGTGTCCGGACGCGTTCGTCCATGACCATCTCGCCCAGCGACCAGCCGGCTTCGGCCTGATCGGTCTGCGGGGTGAGGTTGTAGATGCGGATGGCCTTCTTGATGATGGGCAGCTTTTTCTGGGGCAGGCCCAGCACGCGGGCGACTTCCTCGGGCGTGGGGCCGCGGCCCAGTTCCTCGGCCAGCCGGTTGGTCGCGCGGCGCCACTTCGAGAGCAGTTCGACCATGTAGGCCGGGATGCGGATCGTCTTGGCCGTGTTGATCAGTGCCCGTTTGATCGACTGCTTGATCCAGTAGCTCGCGTAGGTGGAGAACCGGGTGCCCATGGCCGGGTCGAAGCCTTCGACCGCACGGAGCAGGCCCAGGTTGCCTTCTTCGATCAGGTCTTGCAGGCCGAGTCCCTTGCCGGTGTAGCCTCGCGCGATGTTCACGACCAGGCGGAGGTTGGCGCGGACCATGCGGTCGCGGGCATGGGTGTCGCCGTTGCCGATGGCGATCGCCAGTTCCTGCTCGTCGTCGGCCGAGAGGAGCTTGGTCTCGTTGATCTCCCGCAGGTAGGTTTCCAGCGGAGACTGCACCGAGGAGAGCGATGGTTTGCGTTGGGTCGTGGTCATAAGGAAGCGCACCGTCACGGCATGGAGATATACTCTGTCTGCCCGAGAGGACTATCGACCCGGCAATGAACGTTTCTGCAAACAACGGCCGGCGCGCCGAGGTGGGGCGGATGTACGCGAGGTTCGGGCAATTCCGAAAAGAACGGCCCCGCTGGTCGTGACCAGCGGGGCCGGGTGTCCTTCGACAGGGATGTGGAAGAAAGCGGGACTAGGCGTCTGCTTTTTCTTCCGATTCCACGGGCTGTTCGGCGCCGGCGGCGACTTCGACGGACGGTTCTTCCGGTTCTGAGGATTCTGCCTCACTCGAGTCCGACGACGACCCGAGCGGCTGGATCAGCGGCCCGGAACTATTGCCGACGCCCCCCTTCAGATCGGCAGGAGCGGGCGAGGTCGCGCCGGAGCCGTTGGCCTGGGCGGCTTCCTTCTCGGCGGCTTCGGCTTCGTCCTCTTCGGCCCATTCGACCCGTTTGCGCGACAGGCCGATCTTCCGCTCGTCGGGATCGACGCGGAGTACCTTCACCTCGATCTGCTCGCCGACCTTGACGATCTCTTCGGGGTTCTCGACCTTGTGGTCGGCCAGCTCGGAGATGTGCAACAGGCCTTCCAGCCCGTCTTCCAGGCCGACGAACACGCCGAAGTTGGTGATCTTGGTGACCGTCCCTTGGACGATCTGGCCCAATTCGTACTTGTTCGGGATGTCGTTTGCCCAGGGGTCTTCGCTGAGCTGTTTGAGGCCCAGGGCGATGCGGCGGCGGTTCTGGTCGACCGAAATGACCTTGCACTCGATTTCCTGGCCTTTTTCGACCACTTCGCTCGGGTGGCTGATCTTGCGGGTCCACGACATGTCGCTGACGTGCAACAGGCCGTCGATCCCCTCTTCGATCTCGACGAACGCGCCGTAGTTGGTCAGGTTGCGGACCGTGCCGGTGACGAGGCTTTCCGGCGGGTAGCGGCCGGCGACCTGGTCCCACGGGTTCTCCTGGGTCTGCTTCATGCCCAGCGAGATTTCCTGCTTCTCCTGGTTGATGCCCAGGACGACCACTTCGATCTCGTCGTCGATCTGCACTAGGTCGCTCGGGTGGCCGATCCGCTTGGTCCAGGACATCTCGCTGATGTGGACCAGGCCCTCGATCCCCTCTTCGAGCTTGACGAACGCCCCGTAGCTCATCACGTTGACCACGGTTCCCTTGATCCGCTCGCCGACGGGGTACTTTTCGGCGACCTGTTCCCACGGGCTGGGCGTCTTCTGCTTCAGGCCCAGGGCGATCTTTTCCTTCTCGCGGTCGATGTGCAGGATCTGGACTTCGATGTCCTGGTCGATCGAGACCATTTCGGACGGGTGGTTGATCCGACCCCAGCTCATGTCGGTGATGTGCAGCAGGCCGTCGATTCCGCCCAGGTCGACGAACGCGCCGAACTCGGCGATGTTCTTGACCACGCCCTTGCGGATCTGGC
>JAFGFF010000173.1 GCA_016931075.1 Pirellulales bacterium
CGTCGGCGGCCCATCGTGCATCGCAAAAAATCGTTACGGAATCGTCGAGGAACTGCCGCTGTCCTGGGCGGTGTTCGTCCAGGCCCTGTCCAACCCAGAGAACCAAGGAGCAACAACCAATGGCTGATCTGACCGGCTTTGACGCCAACCAAGTCGAACCAACCACTGCCTTTGACCCGGTCCCTGCCAACAAGTACTTGGCCGTCATTACGGAGTCGGAGATGAAGCCAACGAAAAGCGGCACGGGCAGTTTCCTGCAGCTGACCTTCCAGATCATCGACGGCGAGTTCAAAGGCAGATTCCTGTGGGCCCGACTCAACCTCAACAATCCGAACGCGACGGCGGTGAAGATCGCCCGGGCGGAACTGTCCGCCATCTGTCGGGCTGTGGACGTGCTGGCGCCGCGCGACAGCACGGACCTGCACAATCTGCCGCTGGTCATCCACGTTCGCTGCAAGAAGCGGCCCGACACGGGCGAGATCACGAACGAAATCAAGGGCTATGCCAAGAAGGAGCAGCCGGCAGCGCCGGCGGCCGCCGCTCCCAACACGACGGCGCCCTGGAAGAGGCCCGGGTAATGGAGTTCGTGTTGCCTTATCCGCCATCGGTAAATCACCTCTGGCGCCGCGTGGGGCCACGCACGTTGATTAGCCGCGAGGGTCGTCGGTTTCGCCATTGCGTTCTGGCGATCCTCGCGGCAATGCGTGTTCAACCACTCTACGGTCGCCTGGCGGTATCGGTCGAGGTCCATCCGCCGGACAACCGCCGCCGCGACATCGACAACGTGTTCAAGGCCCTTCTGGATGCACTCCAGCATGGTGGTGCGTACGTCGACGACAGCCAGATCGAACGGTTGACCATCGAAAGACGAAAACCCGTCGAAGGCGGCAAGACCATCGTCCGAATCGAGAAGCTCTGAATGATAACTTTGCGACCCTATCAAGAAGCCGCCAAGGCGGCCGTCTATGAGCACTTGCGGAATCGCGAAGACAACCCGTGCGTCGTGATCCCCACGGCCGGTGGCAAGACGCCGGTGATGGCCTCGATCTGCAAGGACGCGGTGGGGCTGTGGGACGGACGCGTGCTGATCCTGGCCCACGTGAAGGAACTCTTGGAGCAGACGACCGACAAGCTCACGCAGGTTTGCCCCGAGGTGGATTTTGGCGTCTATTCGGCCGGGCTCGGGCGCCGCGACACCGAGCACTCGGTGATCGTGGCCGGCATCCAGAGCGTGTACAAGCGCGCCTGCGACCTGGGCAGCTTCAATCTCGTCATCGTCGACGAAAGTCATCTTATTCCTCCCGACGGCGAGGGCATGTATCAACAATTCCTGGCCGACACCCGGGTGATCAACCCGGAGGTGCGGGTGATCGGCCTGACGGCGACGCCGTTTCGACTCAAGTCGGGCATGATCTGCGGGCCCGACAATATCCTCAATGCGGTCTGCTACGAGGTGGGCGTGCGGGAGCTGATTCGGGACGGCTATCTCTGCCCGTTGGTCACCAAGGCTGGTCGTGAGAAGGCTGACACGCAGCAGTTGCACGTCCGTGGCGGCGAGTTCGTCGCCGGCGAGGTGGAGGACCTTATGGACCAGGATCTCCTCGTGATGGCCGCCTGCTCCGAAATCGTCTCGGTGGCGCATAATCGGCGATCATGCCTCATCTTCGCCTCGGGCGTGAAGCATGGACAGCATGTTGCCCGGGTGCTCGCGGACATGAGCGGTCACGAATGCGGCTTCGTCTGCGGCGACACACCCACGAAGGAACGCGACGAACTGCTCGGACGGTTCCGCTCGGGTGAACTACGCTATCTGGCCAACGTCAATGTGCTCACCACGGGATTCGACGCCCCCAACATCGACTGCGTGGCTCTGCTGCGGCCGACCATGTCGCCGGGGCTCTTCTACCAAATGTGTGGCCGAGGGTTCCGCCTGCATCCGGATAAGCACAACTGCCTAGTGCTCGACTTCGGCGGGAACGTGCTGCGTCACGGGCCGGTCGACCAGATTCGCGTTCGCGAGCCGGCTGGCACCGGCAATGGTGAGGCACCCGCCAAGGAATGCCCTGAGTGCCAGGCCCTGATCGCCGCCGGCTATGCAAAATGCCCGGTTTGTGGGTATGTATTTCCACCGCCCGAGCGGCAGAAGCACGACGCCAAGGCCAGCGAGGCGGGCATCCTGTCCGGTCAGGTCACGGACGTCGAATACGACGTCCAGGACATCACCTACAACGTCCACACCAAACGCGGAGCGCCCGACGACGCGCCGCGGACCTTCCGCGTTGACTACCGCTTGGGTCTCAACCATTGGCAAAGCGAGTTCGTGTGCCTGGAGCACGATGGCTACGCTCGTCAAAAGGCGATCGCCTGGTGGCGGCAGCGCTCGCCCGACCCGATCCCCGAGGCGGCCGAGCGGGCCGTCGAAATTGCCGAGGGCGGCGGCTTGGCCCACACCGAGAAGATCACCGTCCGCAGCATCGCCGGCGAAAAGTATGATCGGATCGTGCGTCACAAACTCGGCCCCTTGCCTGAGCCAATCCCGGCGGGCGAGTTCATCCCCTATGATCCCGACGAAATTCCATTTTGAGCTGGGGGCCAATTCACTTGATCGACGTTGCCATTGCCTATCTCCGTTCGGGCTTGTGCGTGCTGCCGGCGATCCTCGCCGAGAAGCGGCCGGCGCTGTCGGCGTGGAAGCAGTATCAACAGCGTCTGCCCACCGAGCGGCAGATGTGCCAGTGGTTCGTCGACGCCCAGGGGATGTGTCTACTGACCGGCACCGTCTCCGGCAATCTCGAACTGGTGGATTTCGACTTCGAGGCTGAGCTGTATCCCGCCTGGGCCGAACTGGTCGAAGCCGAGGCCCCCGGCCTCTTGGATCGACTGGTCGTGGAACGCTCACAGTCGGGTGGTCGCCATGTGGCCTACCGCTGCGAGACGGCCATCCCCGGCAGTCTCAAGCTGGCGCAGCGAGTGATCCCGGCTCCGGACGACCAGGAGATCGTGATCGCCGGTAAGCGGTATCGGCCCCGTCGCGTGGGCGACCGGCACGAAGTGACCGTCACACTCATCGAGACCCGGGGCGAAGGCGGCCTGTTCTTGTGTCACCCAACGCCGGGGTACGCGTTGGATTGCGGCCGCTTCGAAAACCTGCCGGTCCTGACCGAGGCCCATCGAAAAATCCTCGTCGAGGCGGCCCGGTCGCTCAACGAGGCGACCCCGGCCGTGGCGATGACGGTGGGGCCGAACGAGATGTCCGGCCGCCCTGGGGATGAGTTCAACGAGCGGGGTGATATTCGGGTCGTTCTGGTGCGCCACGGCTGGCAATGTGTCGGCGGGGGCGACAACGAGCGCTGGCGCCGCCCCGGCAAAGACCAGGGCTGGAGCGCGACGCTGCGGGATCGGGTGTTCTACGTCTTCTCGTCGAACGCCGCGCCTTTTGAGCAGAATCGCGCCTATTCGCCGTTTGCGGTCTATGCCCTTTTGGAGCATGGTGGCGATTTCGCTGCTGCGGCCAGCTCGCTGCATGATGATGGCTTCGGTGATGACGACACGGCCGACGGCGATGTGGACATCTCGGCGCTGGTGGCCAACCTCTCGGCGCCACCCGCTGACCATGGCTCAGCGGTGCCTGATCCGGGCCCGATCCCAGCGCACCTCTTCCAGGTGCCCGGGTTCATCGAGCAGGTCATGAACTTCACGATGGGCAACGCGCCCTACCCGAACGTGGGCTTGGCTTTCTGCGGCGCGATGGCCCTGCAGTCGTTCCTGGCCGGCCGGAAGGTGTGTACGCCGGGCGACCTGCGGCCCAATCTCTATCTCTTGTCGCTGGCCAGCAGCGGTACCGGCAAGGATTTTCCCCGGAAGGTGAATTCACGTGTGCTCTTTGAGGTCGGGATGGTCGGCGCCCTGGGCGACAAGTTCGCCAGCGGCGAGGGTATTCAAGATGCCTTGGTCCGCTCCAGCGCCATGCTCTTTCAGAACGACGAGATGGACGGTGTGCTGCGGCAGATCAACCTCGACCGTGAAAACCGCAGGGAGTCGATCCCCAACATCCTGCTGACGCTCTACACGTCGGCCAACGACGTCTATCCGGTCCGGGTGAAGGCCGGCCAGAAAGAAACCATCCACATCGACCAGCCCCACCTGACGCTCTTTGGGACGGCCACGCCGCAGTATTTCTACGAGTCGCTCTCGCAGCGGATGCTCACGAACGGATTCTTCGCCCGGATGATCGTCGTCGATGTGGGCCGCCGTGGCCCGGGCCAGACGCCCGGCTCGGCGAGGCACTTGCCGGCGTCCGTCGTCGAAACGGCCCGTTGGTGGGCCGAGTTCCGGCCAAGCACGGGCAATCTCCAGGATGCCCACCCCGAGCCGCGTGTGGTGCCGTTGGCGCCCGAGGCGGCGCTGGCCCTCGGGCAACTACAACGGACGACGGAAGCAGAGTATGACCGGGCCGAGGAGGCCAAGGACGAGGCGGCCCGAACCGCCTGGAGCCGGACCTGCGAGAACGCCACGAAGCTGGCGTTGGTCTACGCGGTGAGCGAGAACCACGAGGATCCAATCATCGGTCTGCCGGCCGTCGAGTGGGCCACCGCCTTCGCGATGCACCAGACGCGTCGTCAGATCTTCCTGGCGGCCAGCTACGTGGCCGAGAACCCGTTCCACGCCGAGTGCCTGAAGGTGCTGCGCAAGCTCCGGGAGGCGGACGGCCAAATGGCCCGGCGCCAACTCATGCGGGCCATGCGCTGCAAGGCGGCCGATTTTGACCAGATCATCAGCACGCTCCTGCAGCAGGGCGACATCGTGCCCGTGCAGATTTCAACGAAGACCAAGCCAGCACAGGGGTATCAACTCGCATGAGCGACCTGCGACTCGATCCGTCCCACATCTGTCACAATCCGTCACGCAACGGCGACGGATATGGTGGTCCGCGCGAACTGAAACTGATCCCAAACGGTGAATCCGCCCCCAATGTGTCACGGGCCGGCGTGACGGATTTCGGAGGGTGTAAGTCTATAAATATAAGAGAGATATCTCTCTCTTCTATAAATACGTCACGCTGTCACGCACCCGCGCATACGTGGCGTGTACGCACGCGTGAGGGGGTGTGTGACGTATTTGCGGGACGGATTCGTTCTGCGTCACACGTTCCGTGCCAACCCATTGCCCGACGGTCGCACACGTTTGCGCCGTGTTGCGTCGCGCTGCCAACGTCGGACAAGTACACCATCGTCGCCTGCGGCCCCACACGGGCCCACGTGGCGCGGCGACGTGCGAGCCCCCCGGGCGTAGGTACTTGGCGGAACTTGGGCAAAAGACGGGCCTGCGGGAACAGCTCCCGGGTTAACCACAGTTTCTTTCACTTGTCCGACTTTTTTCGTGAGGAGGTTTTGGCCATGTCCGAGTCGTCGTCTTCGTCCTCTTCGTCATCCAGCGACAGCCGGGGACATTCCTGGCACGTTTTTGTCGTGCCGACCGCCCGGGGCCTGGATCGCTTTGGGTGGCGAGTCGCCTGGTTTGCCCTGTTGGTCAAGATTCTGTTCTTCAGCTAATCCACGGAGGTTTTCATGCACATCGAAATGCGTCCCATTTCCAGTATCCGCCCTTACGAACACAATCCTCGGCAAAACGATGCGGCCGTGGACGCGGTGGCCGAATCGATTCGGCAGTTCGGATTTCGCCAGCCCATTGTTGTCGACACCGAGGGGGTCATCGTCTGTGGCCACACCCGATTCAAGGCCGCCCAGAAGCTGGGCCTGACCGAGGTGCCCGTCCACGTGGCCACCGACCTTACGGCTGAGCAGATCCGAGCGTACCGGATCGCCGACAACAAGACGGCTGACCTGGCCACCTGGGACTACGAGCTACTGCCGATCGAGCTGTCCGAACTTCAGAACATGGGCGTCGACCTGCAGTTGCTCGGCTTCTCGCAGGACGACCTGGCCAAGCTGCTCGACCCGGGCGTGAGGGACGGTCTGACCGACCCCGACGAGGTGCCCGAGCCGCCGGACGAAGCGATCACCCAGCCGGGCGACTTGTGGATCCTGGGCGATCACCGGTTGCTCTGCGGCGATTCGAGCAAGCCGGAGGACGTCGACCGGCTACTGGGCGGCGCCACGATCCAGCTGGTCAATTCGGACCCGCCCTACAACGTGGCCGTGGCTCCCCGGACGAACAACGCCTGGGCCTCGGGCGAGCGTCGTGGCATGCCCCGCGCCGAACTGGGCGAGGCTTTTGGCGGCTGGAACCCGAAGGAAGCGGCCGAGGGCGGCAAGCCTCAAACCGACAAGAAGCTGCGTGCGCGGGATCGCGTGCTCAAGAACGATTTCGTGTCCGACGAGGAGTTCGATAGGCTACTTGCCGACTGGTTCGGCAACATGGCTCGCGTGCTGGAACCTGGCCGGTCGTTTTTCA
>JAFGFF010000174.1 GCA_016931075.1 Pirellulales bacterium
AGGACACGCTCTCGTTCTACGGATTCTTTAAACAAGACAAGCCACAAGGACGCACTCGAATCTGGGCCTGTCGGTCGATCAGTTGCTCGGCGATGGGCGGGGAGAGCCTGCTGGAGTATCTGTGCGAGCGTCTGGGTATCCGGCCCGGCGAGACCACGCCCGACGGACGCGTGACCCTCGAAGTGGCCGAGTGCCTCGGCGCCTGCGACACGGCCCCGTCGATGCTGGTCAACGAGACGCTCTACTCGAACCTGACGAAGAAGAAGATCGACACCCTGCTGGAGTCGCTGGAGTAATCGCGTTCGCTCCTGAAGGGAGCCGAATAGGCGACGCCCGGAGAAAAGAGGGCTCACGCAAAGGCGCGAAGACGCAAAGAAGGAAAGAAGGGCGAAGGAATGGACATGATTTACAGGATGAACAGGATTGTCAATTTCGGAAACGGTCGTTGAGCAGTGGCGGGAAATGCAGTTCATTTGGTGATTGAATCGGGAAAGGGGCCCAATATACTCTTATCCTGTAAATCATGTCTATTCCTTTTCGTGACTCAAATATCCGTAGGAGGCGACTCCCGTCGCCGAATCGTCCCTTTGCGTCTTTGCGCCTTTGCGTGAGCCCTTTTTTGTTTGGATCATCACCCCATCGGCGACAGGAGTCGCCTCCTGCAATTTTCATGGATTATCGTGCCTGACTTCGAACCGGTCTTGACCGCGAATGTCGACAAGGAAGACGCCCACCGGCTGACGGTCTACGAGGCCGGCGGGGGCTATGGGACGCTGCGCCGGGTGGTCGGGCAGATGAGCCCGGGCGACGTGGTCCAGCAGGTCCAAGCCAGTCAACTCCGCGGCCGGGGCGGGGCCGGGTTTCCGACCGGGTTGAAATGGTCGTTTCTGCCCAAGGACCATCCCGGGCCGATCTACCTGTGCGTCAACGCCGACGAAAGCGAGCCGGGCACGTTCTGCAACCGCGTCCTGATGGAGGCCGATCCGCACCAGGTTCTCGAAGGGATTATCCTCAGCGCTTATGCCACCCGGGCGAGCACCGCCTACATCTATCTCCGCTACGAATACCCGCTTTCGCTCCAGCGGCTCCAAGCAGCCATCGGCGAGGCTCGCGAGGCGGGCTACCTGGGCAAAAACATCCTGGGCACGGACTACTCACTCGAAGTCCGCATCCATCGGGGCGCGGCGGCTTATGTGTGCGGCGAAGAGACGGGCCTGATCGAAAGCATCGAAGGACGCCGGGCGTGGCCGCGGATCAAGCCGCCGTTCCCGGCCGTTGAGGGGCTGTTCCGCAAGCCGACCGTGGTTAACAACGTCGAAACGCTTGCCTGCGTGGTCCACATCCTTGACCGGGGCGTCGCCTGGTTCAAGTCGATCGGCGTGCCACCCGAACCTGACAACCCGCGCGACGCCGGCAGCTTCGGCCCGAAAATGTTCGGCCTCAGCGGGCACGTCAACCGGCCAGGCTGCTACGAGGCCCCGCTGGGCATCTCGTGCGGCGAACTGATCGACCGGTTCGGCGAGGGCGTCTGGAAGGACCGCCGCGCGAAGGCCGTCGTGCCGGGCGGGCTAAGCACGGGCCTGCTGAGCGAGCGGGAGCTGGACACGCCGATGGACTTCGCCGGCCCGATCCGCGCCGGCTGCCTCGGCTTGGGCACCGGCTGCGCGGTTGTGCTGGACGAGACCTATCCGATCCTCGACTTCCTGCACAACAGTTGCCGCTTCTTCGCCCACGAGAGTTGCGGCCAATGCACGCCCTGCCGCGAGGGCACGGCCTGGGCGTTGCGGTTGTGCCAACGGATCCGCGCCGGCCGGGGGCGGTTGGTCGACCTAGACCTATTGGCCGAAATCGGCGACACGATCGGCGTCATGCCCGGCACGACGATCTGCGGCCTGGCCGACGGCGCCGCCTGGCCCATCAAAACGGCCCTGGCCAAGTTCCGCGACGAGTTGGAAGAATCCATTCGCCAAACCAACCCGCAAGGTTACGCCCGCACCGAACCGGTCGAGGCGTTGAACACGCCCTGAGAAAAAACACCCTTGTAGGAGGCAACTCCTATCGCCGAAGGAGCGACATAAAGATCTCACGCAAAGGCGCAAAGACGCAAAGGAAGAAGAAATGGACATGATTTACAGGATGAACAGGATTGTTTTTCAGAATGATCCTTGGACAATCGCGGATTGGAACTGATGGGAATCATGAGTCTAGAAGAAGGATGTCTGGGACTCCATCCTGTTAATCATGTCTACTATCCCTCGTTCAACCAGAACCATCCTGAGAAAAACCCAGTAGTTCAAAAAGTGACAAACGGCAAATCGTCTGTCGCCGTGTTTCCATGACATCGATCACGATTCCAAGAAGAAAATCTATCGTTCCCAACACCACCATCGCGCCTTTGCGCCTTTGCGTGAGATTTTTTGCCTGCTCTCCGCCATCACGCCGTGTCTTGTTTTTTTCGCCATGATCCACATCACGATCGACAACCGACCGCTCGAACTACGCGACGACGAGCGCCTCAATTGTATCGAGGCGGCGCGGCGGGTGGGTATCGAGATCCCGCACTATTGTTGGCACCCCGGGTTGTCGGTCGTGGCGAGCTGCCGGATGTGCCTGATCGAGTACGGCATGACCAATCAGGCCACCGGGCAGGTCGAAATGATGCCCAAGCTCGTGCCGGCCTGCCAGACGCCAGCCGTGGACGGATCGGTCGTCGTGACCAACAGCGTCAAGGTGGCCCGGGCGAGGGCTATGGTCGAGGAAGGGCTCTTGTTGGACCATCCGATCGATTGCCCCATCTGCGACAAGGCGGGCGAGTGCCTGCTGCAGGACTATCACTTCCAATACGGCCAAGATGAACGCCGGGCCGACGTCCGCCCATTCACCAGCCGCCGGCGCGATATTGGCGACGTCACCTTGTTCGTCGACCGATGCATCCTGTGCAGCCGGTGCGTCCGGTTCGTCCGCGAAGTCAGCGGTACGAGCGAACTGTACGTATCCGGCCGTGGCGCACACGAGGAAATCGACGTCGTCGAGGGCTTTCCGCTGGCCAACAATCTTTCGGGCAACGTCGTCGACCTCTGCCCGGTCGGAGCGTTGGGCGATAAAGACTTTTTATACAAGCAACGGGTGTGGTACCTCAAGCGTCATGCGGCCGTCTGCACTGGCTGCTCGGCCGGGTGCTCGATCTGGATCGAAGAGAACCACGACCGGATCTACCGACTCAAGCCGCGCGAAAACCTGGCCGTCAACCGCTGGTGGATCTGCAACGAGGGCCGATACGGTTATCCGCACGTCCACAATCCCGAGCGTCTGCTGCTGCCGCGACGCCGTGAGGGCGACACGGTCACGACGCCCGACTGGACGAAACTGCCTCGCGAACTGGGCGAGCGGCTCCGCGGCGCGGGTCGGATGGCGGCCGTGTTGTCGCCGTTTCTGACTGTCGAGGAAGCGTTTCTGCTGTGTCAGTACGCCCGATCGATCGATCCCGAGGCGGTTCTCGTGCTGGGGCCCGTGCCGGTGGTAGGCGAGGATGAGGTGTTCCCCGGCGGATTCACCATCCGGGCCGAAAAATGCCCTAACCGGCGGGGCGTCGAGGAGGTGCTTCTGGCATCCTCCGGCGGGCTGCGGACGCTCGAATCGCTGTTGGACGAGTTGGACCGGCTGCCGTTCGGCGCGATTTGGGTCGCTGGCGGCTACCGTCAACCGTGGATCGACGAGCCAACCGCCCAGCGGCTCGCCCGGGCGGACGTGCTCGTGGTCCAAGACCTGTTCCCCTCGCCCCTGTCCGAGCTGGCCACCTACGCGTTGCCCAGTGCTGCCTTCGCCGAACGGGAGGGCTCGTACGTCAACTACGCCGACCAACTCCAGACGGCCGCCCGTGGCGTCCGCCCCCCGGCCGGCGTCCGCACCGAAGGAAGCCTTCTTTGGGAACTACTCAGCCGCGAGCGCATGTACCGTGCCTCGTCCGTCCTGGAAGACGTTGCCCGCGCGATCGGCTATTTCGCCCCAGCCGCCAAAGGCGTCGGCCCGACGGGTATCGATTTGAGGGCGAACTTATTAGCATAAAAAAATGAAGGGGCCACAGATGAACACGGATCAACACAGATGAAGAGAGTAACTATTGGGGATATGGGAGGAAACAGATTTATTGATATAGAAACGGAAACATAAGACCTGTAGGAGGCGACTCCTGTCGCCGAATGGTTTGGTCTTGCAGGCATTCGGCGACAGGAGTCGCCTCCTACAATCCTGAAATAGTTGTTAATATCACATCCGTGTTTATCTGTGTTCATCTGTGGCCCCTTGACTTCCCCTTTCTAACAACCCGACCATGCTGTTTTTTTTCGAAACCCTGATCAAGATCGCCCTGCTCATCGCGGGCCTGATGACGGCGGCCGCCTATTTGGTGCTGGTCGAGCGGTGGATGGCAGCGTGGATTCAGGACCGGGTCGGACCGAATCGGGTGGGCGTGCCGCTGACGAAGATCCGACTGTTCGGCCTGGGCCAGCCGGCGGCCGACGGGGGCAAGTTTTTCTTCAAGGAGGAGTTCACCCCGGGCCACGTCGACCGGGCGCTTTACTTCCTCGGCCCGATGATCATGCTGACCGCCGCCCTGGCCGTGTTCGCCGTCATCCCGTTCGGAAGCGTCCTGCCGACCAGGTTCGGTGTTGAAGGCTTGAGCGAGCCGATCCGGCTGGTCGTAGCCCCGGGCATGGCGGCCGGGTTGGTCTACGTCTTCGCCGTGAACGGCCTGGCCGTCTACGGGGCCCTGCTGAGCGGCTGGGCCAGCAACAACAAGTACAGCCTCCTCGGCGGCCTGCGCAGCGCAGCCCAACTGGTCTCCTACGAGTTACCGCTGGGACTGGGCATCCTGGGCGTCGTGCTCGTGGCCGGCTCGCTCGACCTGGAAACCATCATCAGTCACCAGGCCCAATCCGGGGCGTGGAATTTTATGCTACAGCCGCTGGGGTTCGTGATCTTTTTCGTGGCCGGGTTCGCCGAGTCGGGCCGGCTGCCGTTCGACCTGGCCGAGTCGGAACAGGAGCTGGTCGGCGGCTATCACACCGAATACTCGGGCGTCAAGCTGCTGATGATCATGGTCAGCGAATACCTCCACATGTTTACGGCCTCGTTCCTGATCGTTATCCTGTTCTTCGGCGGGTGGCATTTCTGGGGACTGACCGGATCGAGCGACGTGGTCACCTGGCCGGTGGCCCTGTTGCGGGTGGTCGTTCTGTTGGGCAAGGTGCTGTTGACAATTCTCTTCTTCATGGTCGCCCGATGGAGTTGGCCCCGCTTCCGGTTCGATCAGCTCATGGGCCTGGCATGGAAGGTGATGCTGCCGCTGGGACTGCTCAACCTGGTGGTCTTGGCCGTGTGGATGGAATACGGTCGGGCCGTGGCCGAGGCGACCGGCCTGTCGTACCTCGCGGCCACCGCGGCGGTCGGCTGGGGCACGCTGGCCGTGGCGTGGCTGGCCGTCGTCTGGTTCGCCCCCAGCGCGTCGGACAACCGGCCCCAACGGTCGCCCGTGGTCCAGGAGGTGTGCCGATGAAACCGAACGATCCGGACATCCGCTGGGTGAAGGAACCGCCGATGGGGCCGACGGGCAAGACGTACTTGTCGCTCTTCCTCGGCGGGTTCACGACCACATTAAAACACCTGGTGAGCAAGAAGAAGACGATCCCGTTCCCCGACCGGCATTATGAGTGTCCCGATCCGTTGATCTACCGGGGCGTCCATCGGCTGAACCGCGACGACCAGGGCCGGGTGAAGTGCGTGGCCTGTTTTCTATGCTCGACCGCCTGCCCGGCCTATTGCATCGACATCGTGGCAGCCGAGAGCCCTTGGCCCGACCGGGAGAAGTATCCTGAGAGCTTCACGATCGACGAGTTGCGGTGCATCTATTGTGGGATGTGCGAAGAGGCCTGCCCGGTCGACGCGATCGAGCTGACCAGCCTGTTCGACCTGTCGGGCAAGAGCCGCGAGGAGATGATCTTCGACAAGGAAAAGCTCTTGGCCGTGTATGACATGACCAAGGACGCCGAGCCGCGACGCACGGCCGGGCGGCCGCCCACGCCGCCACGCGACACGGGAGGCCCGTCCTGATGGATCCCACCCGAATCATGCTGTTGGCGGCTTTGATGAACGGGGCCGGACTGTGGCTGTTGTTGCCCCAGACGGGCTCCTTCCCGTTCCGGCGGCCGTTGAACCGGACGCTCGGGACGCTTCTCGGGTCGGCCGGTCTGGGGCTGATGGCCTCGCAACTGCCCGGGCTGGGCGAGTGGTTCTCCGGCAGCGTCTTTTGGGGCAGCGTCTTTTGGATTCTGGCCGGCGTGACGGTCGTGGCCGCGGCGGCGGCCGTCGTGTCGCGCGATCCGGTCTACTCGGCCTTGTGGTTCGGGCTGATGCTCTTGGGCACGGCCGGACTGTTTTTGTTCTCTGGGGCCGCGTTCCTGGCGGTGGCCACGGTGACGGTCTACGCCGGAGCCATTCTGGTGACGTTCCTGTTCGTCCTCATGTTGGCCCAGCCGGAGGGCAGGGCAGGGTACGACCGGACGAGCACCGAGGCCCTGTTGTCGGCCGTCACCGGCTCGATGATCGTGGCCCTGCTGTCGATTGTCCTGGGCCGTGTGCTCGGCCTGCCCGAGGCCATAGCGATCAGCTCGGCCGCGACTGGCGGGACCGGCCCGACGCCCGACGTGGCCCGGCTGGGAACCGTGCTCTTTTCCAGATACCTGATCGCCGTCGAGGTGGCCGGAGTGCTGCTGTTGACGGCCCTGGTCGGCGCGGCGGCCATCCTCGCCCGACGGAACAAATGCCCTTGCGAAGATCAAACGACCGCAAACCAAATGGATTCACCCACGGAGGGCGCGGCATGAACCCGGTGGCCCTGGTTCACGATTATTTGGCGGTTGGCGCGTTGCTCTTCGGCATCGGGCTCATCGGGCTGATCAGCCGGCGGAACTTGATCGTCATGTTCCTATCGGTCGAGATAATGCTGCAGGGCGTCTCGCTGAGTCTGGTGGCCTGGAGCCGATTCCACGGCGACGAGGGCGGGCAGGTCTTCATCCTGTTCATCATCGCCGTGGCCGCCTGCGAAGCGGCCGTCGCGTTGGCGCTGATCCTGATGCTCTCTTGCCAAGCCGGCAACCTCGACGTGGCCGGCTGGCGGCGGCTGCGCGAAGAGGGAATCGAACCGCCCGTCGACCCCGGCCCGGAGACGCTGCCTCCCCCGGCCCCCGATTGGATCCCGCTCACCCCGGTCGGCCGCGCGCCCGATGTTCCGCCCGAGGAAACCGATTATCGACCCTATGTTTGAATTCCGCACGCTCCTGGTCCTGATCCCCGGTTTGCCGCTTCTGGCGGCCGTAGCGACCGCTGCGCTGGGGCCACGGTGGTTGGGTCGAAGGAGCCACGTGCCGGTGGTCGTGGCACTAGCCGTGTCGGTCGTGGTCAGTCTCGTGCTGGTCGTGCAGGTCCAACGCGGGGCCAGCGACGTCGGCGAGGGGATCGGGTTCGAGAAGACGGTGACGCTTTGGACGTGGGCTAACGTGGTTGGTGAAACGTCCGCTGCCACCGACAACACGCCAAATGCCTTCTCCATCGACGTGACCCTTCGTGCTGATCCGCTGACGGCGATCATGCTGGCGACGGTGACGTTCGTGTCGCTGTTGGTGGCCATTTATTCGATCGGCTACATGCATGACGACCGGGGCTACTGGCGGTTCTTCAGCTACTTGGGCCTGTTCGTCTTCTCGATGACGATGCTCGTCTCGGTAAGCAATTTCATTCTGCTCTACGTCTTCTGGGAAGCAGTCGGGCTGTGCAGTTACTTGCTGATCGGTTTCTGGTACGAAAAGCCCGAGGCGGCCGCGGCGGGCAAAAAAGCCTTCCTGGTCAACCGCGTCGGCGACTTCGGCTTCGCCCTGGGGCTCTTCCTGCTCTGGACGACATACGGGACGCTCGATTTCCACGACACGTCGGTCGGCGGCGTGGTGACCAACCTGGGCGTGTTGGGCCAGACGCGGCTGCACGACGAGACGCTGTTCGCCACGGGCGGCGTGGCGACGGCCATTTGTCTTTTACTCCTGTTGGGTGCGTGCGGCAAGAGCGCCCAGTTTCCGCTGCACGTCTGGCTGCCCGACGCGATGGAAGG
>JAFGFF010000175.1 GCA_016931075.1 Pirellulales bacterium
AGTTCGACTTTTGCACTTTTTATCGGGCAGATTGCCCTATCTATGTAACGCGAGCCTCCGGACAATGCTTGGTGATTTCACGAACCCAGGCATTGAGCAAGGAGGCTCACGATGGAACTTGTACCAGATTTTGTGGTTTTGTTGCAAGGGGTCGCGGCGACAATGACAGGACCGACCTTCCAGAGTTTCGTGACGATCGTCACCGGCTGGGTGCTGGCCCAGCGTCGGACGGTGACTCGCATGATCCTGGCGGCGGGCGAGGCGGCCGACAAGCATTACTCGTCGTATCACCGGCTGTTTTCGGCGGCCCGATGGTCGTTGGATGCGATCGGATTGGCTCTGTTCGACCTGATCGAGCCCCATTTGAAGGGACCGGTCCTCTTGGGATTGGACGACACGCTGGCTCGGAAACGAGGCCGAAAGACCTTCGGCTGCGGCATGCACCACGACCCGCTGCTTTCCAGCCGTGGCAGGGCGGTCATGAATTGGGGCCACAGTTGGGTCGTGCTGGGCGTGTTGATCCGCTTTCCGCTTTGGCCGGATCGGGTCTTCTGTCTGCCGATTCTGTTTCGACTCTACCTGAACAAGGCGAAAGCCCGCAAGCACCGTCGGAAGTACCGAACGCGACCCGAGCTGGCGGTTGAAATGCTCCAGATCCTGTGCAAACACCGAAATACACGGCGTTTTCACGTCGTCACCGACAGCACCTATGGCGGCAAGAGCGTGCTGTGCCACCTGCCAGCCAACTGCGACCTGACCAGCCGACTGTTGATCGACGCACGTTTGTACGAAGCTCCGCCGGTGCGAAAACCGGGCGCCAAGGGCCGGCCACGCAAACGGGGGCCGCGGCTGCCGTCGCCCGAGCAGATGCTGGCCGGACGATGTCGCCGCGTCTGGCTGGACATCTACGGTCGCACCGAAGCAGCGCGACTGGCCGACGTCGAAGCCCGAGTCCACGCCGCGCCGGATCGGCCCCTGCGGGTGGTCGCCGTCGAAGCGTTGCGAGGAGGTCGTGGGCAGGAGGTGTTCTATTCGACCTGCCACGACGCGAGCGCCGAAACAGTCCTCATGTGGTACGCCATGCGGTGGAGTATCGAGGTCGCCTTCCACGACAGCAAGCAACACCTGGGCTTCGAGCAGCCCCAAGGCTGGACTCGCCGGGCCGTCGAGCGCACCGCCCCGGTCGCCATGTTGCTTTACAGCCTGATCGTGTCCTGGTTCGTTCGTCAAGGCCATCGCCACTATCGCCCGCTCATGTGTCCATGGTATCGTGGCAAAACCCAGCCGTCCTTCGCCGATATGCTCACCACCTTGCGACGCCGCTGTATTCGCCAGGCCATTATGCCACTGGCGCTACACGGCCCAGGTTCGCGAAAAAATACGAAAACTACTGGAAAACGCGGTCACCGCAGCCGTGTAAAGTGCAAAAGTCGAACTGAGAACGTGTTTTGAAACGGGTGCCATGCCCACGCTCGTCGTGGGCATGTGGCGTTCTTCCCGCGTTTTCAACATGCCCACGACGAGCGTGGGCATGGCACCCAGCATTCCGCAACAGAAACTTATTACGAGCCCGCCGTCCCGCCTCGTCCCTTTTCGTGATAAATCCGGACGACCAATCGTTGTTCGAGCAACCCAACCAACAGACGCGGATTCTGCGGATCGACCACCGGCAAAGAGCCGATGCCCGAGTCGTGAAAAAGGGACATGGCCTGTTCGAGAGGGTCTTCGGGCAACAGCGTGGGGACGTCTTCGTGGGCCAGATCGCTGGCGATGACCAGGTTGCTGAGGCCTTCGTCGAAGAGGATGTCTTGGATCTCCTGGAACGAGATCAGGCCGCGCAGAAGACCTTCAGGGCTGATGACGGGCAAGATGGCATGCTCGCCCTGGTCTAGGGTTTGAAGGACCTGATCGAACGTGGCCCGTTCGGGAATCGTCTGCGGGTCGGACCGCATTACGTCCTTGACCAGCAGCCCCGACGCATCGATTTCTTTTTTCGCCGGTCCGTAGCCCGACTCGGGCGAGGGCTCGGCGAAACGCCATCGCAGTTCGTCCAGGCTTTGCACCGAACCAACCACCGTGATCCGGTCGCCGACTTTCAGCCGCGTGTCGCCGTGCGAGATGAGCCTCTGCCCTCCGCGGCGGACCATGAGCACCAGCGTGTCCAGGGGCATCCGCACGTCGCGCAAGGGCATGTCGCGGAACACCGGGTTGCGGACCGCGATGTCGACGATGTCCTGGTCCTCTTCGACGCCAAGCAACAGCGACGTCGCCGAGGGCGAGCGGACCGAATGGTCCAGCAGGCTGATCATGGCCGTCGTCGAATCGACGACCAACGCGCCCAGGCCCTCGAACCGTTCGAGCAGAGTCCGGTTGTTCAGCCGCACGACCAGGTTCTCCGTGCCGAAATGCTCGTAGGCCAACTCGCAGATCCGGAAATTCTCCTCGTCGCCGAGCATCGCGACGATCGTGCTCGCCTCGGCCGCGCCGACCTGGCGCAGGGTGTCCCGGGTCAGGTCGGAGATCGACTGAACGTCCAGATCGGCGGTCGCCAGCTTGTCGTCGGGCGTGTCGGCGGTCGAGGCGATGGTCACGCGCCATTCATGCAACCGCAACTGCCGGGCAAGGGCGATCGACTCTTCGTGCAGGCCGAAAAGCAGCGCGGTCCGGCCTCGGGCCGCCAGGGGCGTGTCGGCCCGAACGTGCGATTCACCCGCCATGGCGATCGCCCAGCGGAACAAGGGCGGGCCGAGAATCTGGTTGAGCACGATGACCGAGATCATGAGCGTGGCAAAGGCCGTGCCCCAATCGGGAAACTCGACGGCCACTTCCTTGGCCAGCCCCAGGCCGATGCCTGCCTGGGTGACGTGGCACATCCAGCTTATCCGATTGTGCCGCATAGGATCGCCGGCCAGGACTCCGCCGACGAACGAGCCCAGGAAAAGGACCACCAGTCGGGCGAGAAACAGGGCCAGTGCGATGGCCCAGGTCTCGGCCAGGACGTCCATGGCGAGCGACGCGCCAGTGAGCGTGAAGAACGCCACGTAGACGGGCGGCCCGGCCCGGTGCAGGATCCGCAACAGCTCCCGGCGGTGCTTGCTGAAATTGGCCACCAGGAAACTGGCCGCCATGCACGTCAGCAACGGTTCAAAAAAGACATCCCATCGCCAGTGCTGATGGGAGAATTCGCGGACCCCGGAAGCGAGAACGAACACGCCGTAGCCGGCCGCCAGGATCATGCCTGTTTTCGTGAAGCTGCCGACACGGAGAGACAGAGTGAATTGCAGGAACCTGGCCAGCAGATAGGCGATTGCCAGGGACAAGAGCAGTTCGGACGCAAGCAGTAGGAGGAATCCCAGGTTGAATCGCAGATCGGTCAGCAGCCCGTCGGCCAGGGAGGAGTTCACGGCAAACAGGACGATGACCACGCCGTCCACGATGACGGTGACCCCCACGACGGTCTGGGTGAACGGGCCTCGCGCTCGCAGTTCCTTGACGATGGCGATGGCCGAGGCGGGGGACCTCGCGACCAGGATGACGCCGCCCAGCAACGAGACCGCGACCCGGTGGGCCGTCGGCATGGACTGCATGAAGGGAACGTACGCGGCCAGCAGAAAGAGCGCAAGGCTGCCCAGCGAGAACGCGATCGCCACCACCCCGGTCGTCACCCAGGCGATGCTTTTCAAGCGAAAGGCGAGTTCTTTCAGATACAGGTGGTTCCCGGCGGTGAAGGCGATGAAGGCCAGCGCGGCCTGATCGACGAAACGGAGCTTTTCGGCGGCCCCGCTGGGGATCATCCCCAGCACATGCGGCCCGACCAGGATGCCGGTGAAGAGAAAGCCCGTGATCAGCGGCAGCTTCGCCTTGACGAAGAACCGGCCCAGTTGGCCCGAGGCGAACGCGACGATCGTGAAGCAGGCGATGGGAACGAGGACGTCGCGAAAGTGTTCCATGAGGCAAACCGCTCGGGGACGGTCCCGTCTCTCGGTCGGAGAACCGTTTCCTCCTCCAAGATCGGGCGGTGGTCTCGTGGCCGGGTGTCGTGGGACGAGTTTGTCTTGCGACGAGGCCGGCGTGGCTGAATATACCGATCAGGGCGACCGCCGGCAAGGCTCCTCCGCCCCGCATGAATCAGGATCCGTTAAAGAGCAACTCACCGAATTGAGGTCATCGCCGTCACTGTAGGGAACGCCCTCCGTGGCGTTCCGCGGGCCGAGGAAAATGGGCCAAACTCGCGGTTCACGGAACGCCACGGAGGGCGTTCCCTACAGAATAAAGTCGGCAAGTGATTCTGACGCAAGCCTCCTCCGCCCCGGACACGGCCGCTGCGGACGGGGGGAAGGCAAGATCCGGACCGATTGGCCGAATGGTCTTCCAGTGCTACAATGACCCGACTTTCCGGCATACGACCTTCTACCGAAAGGGAGACCCTGATGAGAACGGCTCTTTGCGGACTGGCGTTGTTGGCGATTGGATTGAGCGCGGGGTGCGGCAGCAAGGCGGAGTCGCTGCTCAACAAGTCAATTCGGCAAATGAACAAATTGGCTGACGCCATTGAATCGGGGGCGGACGAAGCGACGATCAAGAAGCTTGCGGAAGAAATGCAGGAGACGGGCAAGGCGATGCAGAAACTGGATGTCTCTGACGCAGAGTCGAAACGTTTGGAGAAAAATACAAGGAACCCCTGCAGAAGGCGGCAATGCGACTCCAAAAGGCCATGTTCGCCAGAATGCAGAAGGAGATGGGCAAAGGCATGGGCGAGATGTTCAAAAACATGCCCACGCCGGGAATGCCGTCGCCGCCACCGATGCCAGCCATGCCCGGCATGCCGACACAGTAGGCCGACGCGGACACCTTCGCTAATTGTCGCAGGGCCTAGCGTGACATCTTACCTGGCCGAGTTGATGCTGCGTCTTGCCGCGGGGGCACGGCGGCTGCCCGAGGGGCTGCGCCGGCGCCATGCGGCGTTCCTCCAAAAGGCCCAAAACGAAGACGGCGGGTTCGCCGGTCGGCAAGGGCCCAGCGATCTGTACTACACGAGCTTCGCACTGCGCGGGCTGATCCTGTTGGACGCGCTGGACGAAGCGGCTGCCGCCCGGGCCAACGGGTTCCTGAAGATGCGGCTCCAGCGGCCCTTGCCCAGCGTCGAGTTCCTGTCGCTGGTCTTCAGCAACGCCCTGCTCGAAGGCCGCTTCGGGCTCGAGGCGTTTGGCGAGTCGGGACACGACCGGACCGACGCCGTCACGACGATGATCGACCGCTATCGCCGCGACGACGGCGGTTTCGCCAAGACGGCCAACAGCACAACCAGCAGCACCTATCATTCGTTCCTGGCCGTGGCCGCCCGGGAGCTTGTCGGCGTCCCGACCTCGAACGTTCTGCGGAGCGTCCTGATCGAGCTGATCCAATCGCGTCGGCGGAGCGACGGGGGATTCGTCGAGGTGCCCCAGGTCCGTCAGAGCGGCGCCAGCCCGACCGGCGCGGCCGTCGGCCTGTTGAAACTGCTCGGTGCAATTGACGACGAGATCCGCGACGCGGCCGTCGGATTTCTCGCCGGTTTGCAAACGCCGGAAGGAGGTTTTCGCGCCCATGGGCGGATTCCCTTCGCCGACCTGCTGAGCACGTTCACCGCGTTGAACGCCCTGGCCGATCTGGACGCGCTCGACGTGGTCGACACCCGGGCCGCCCGACAATACGCCCAGACGCTGGCCCTGCCCGATGGCGGATTGCTCGGCGGCGTCTGGGACGACACGCCCGACGTCGAATACACGTTCTACGGCCTGGGCGTTCTGTCTCTCTTGACCCCGGGGGAAGAGGGCCACTGATCACGGGCAATAGACCGCGTAGCAGCGAGGAGTCTCCCAGAGGCGGACTTCGGTCACGGGGAAGCCGTGGGCCGTGGCCTGGTCGAAGATGAGTCGGGCGAGATTCTCGGCTGTCGGGTTGGCGTCCATCAGGTAGAGCGGCTCGCCCAGCTTCTCCAGCACGGGCACGGCCGGGTCGTCGCGCCGCAGGACCATCCGGTGGTCCAGATTCTCGTCGATCCACCCGGCCACGACCTGCTTGATTTCGTTGAAGTCGAGCACCATGCCCTGCTTGTCCAGGCTCGGGGCTTCGATCGTGATCAACACCCGGCCGTTATGCCCGTGCAGATGGCAGCATTTGCCCTGATACTCCAACAACCGGTGGCCGTAGCAGAAGTCGATTTCGCGCGTGACTTGGAACATAATGATTCTGTGCCTCTTGAAGTCCTTTGTAGGAGGCGACTCCTGTCGCCGATTTTGGGGTGACAACGAAAACCTTCGGCGACAGGAGTCGCCTCCTACAAGAGGAAGAACGCAATAGTCAATTGGCTGGCAACACCTTCTCAGTTGTGTGATAAATTGTTGGATCGTTCAAGGCGATCGAACGAAAGGCCTCCATGCGTTCAGCACACTTGTTGCACTGGCCGCAGTGTTGGCCGGCGACCGGCGCGATGCAGGAGAAGGTGTGTTCCAGCGGCAGGTCGCGTCCTAGTTCCATGACGGCTCGTTTATTCATCGCGGCGAAAGGACGCAAGAGCCGGACGGGCTGGCCGCCCGAGAGGCGGAGCATGGCTTCGAAGTGCTCGAAGAACGGCCCGGCCGCGTCGGTAAAAGGGCTGGTTCCTAGCACGCCCAGGGCCAACCGGTTGATCCCGTGAAGCTGGCACCACAAGGCCGCCTTGACGATCAGCAGGGCGTTTCGACCGGGCAAAAAAACGGCCTCGTCGGGGCTCGTTGCGTTGGGCACGTCCCGGCCGGTGAGACTCCAGTGGTTGCCGTACAAATCGTCCAGCGGCATCTCGAGCGTCACTAGCGGCCGCAGCCCCGGCGCGGCGACCGCGTCGAGGAACCGGTGGACCGCTTCGAGTTCGCACGTTTCCCAGGCCAAGCCCGACCGGATGAAGAACGGCTGCACCGGCCGTCCTCGCCGGACCAGGTCGCCCAGCAGCACACTACTATCCAGGCCCCCGCTCAACAGGACCCCGGTTGTCGCGTTGTCTGTCTCGGCTGCCATGGTTCAACGTCGGCGTTTGCGATTTCATCAACCGGTTGGTGGATCCCTCCACTGAAGGGGCCTTCCATCCCGCCTTGAGTGATTCTAGGCCGATGACAGTCGGATGGAAAGTCCCACGGCACGCTCAGCCCGCCGGGTGCCATGCTCAGACGGCCGCTTTTGCGGCGGATGAGCATGTTGGCACGGCTATCCCAGAATACATGCCCATCCGCCGCTGAAGCGATGTCTGGGCATGGCACCCGACTGGAGAAAGGACGAAAATGTACTCGAAGAACCTGTTCAGCCCGCCCGGCGGCGAGGAAGGGGGTCCCCGACAGGGAAGTGGGGACCTTGCAGAACGTGGTCGGAATCGAACGGGTCGCGAGGGCACTGGCCGGGATGGTAGATCCGCACGCCCCGACGGCCCGCCAGACGCGACGCCCAAGGCCCCAGAACGGCCGAAGCCCAGACGAATGACATAGGCTCGACAGGAATCCGGCCCCCGGCTGTTGTGACAACCAGGGTGTTGAACAGGGCAACCAGACCGAAAATCGCATAGGTCGACCAGAGCCGACGCCACTGGCTGCGCGAGACCAGCAGCCCAATGAAGACCAGCATCAGCCAGGCCGCCGTGCTCGTGCCGTGCAACCGGCCGGTCGCCTCGGGGCTCTTCAGCAGGAAGTGATGGAGCCGTTGCAAACACAACGTCGCATAGTGTCCTGGTTCGCCAGATGTCCCACTGTTCGGTTTGTCGCCTTGCCAACATGCATGGCCCATGGTCGAGTCGGCAACGATGAACTCGCCGTGGATCAGCCGGTTGCGGATCAGCCACGGCGTGATGATCACCACGGCCAGGCCAACCGCCAAGGCCACGCGTCCCAGCGCCACTCGGCTGGTTCGGTTCGGTTGGCCCAACCAGAACACCATCAAACAAACGGGCAGCGCCAACACCAAGACCGGCTCAACCAGAAGAAGCACGCCCGACAAAACGCCGCCCGCGAGGGCCCCGCGCCGCCGCATCGACCACCGGGGCGAGACAGCCACGGCCAGAAGAAGCGTCAAGAAGAACGCGGCCCAAAGCGCAACGCCATGCTGTGTCACCACCTGAACATGCGGTGGATAGACGGCCGCTCCCAGCCCGGCGACCCAGCCCAGCTCGGGCAGGCTAGGTAGAAGCGACCACGTCAACCAGACGACCGCCAGCACCAAGCCCGTGCCGACGAGGCATTGGAGCAGTTGCACGGCCAACAGGGCAGCCGGCGCGCCGACATCGGAAACAGACTGGGCCGTGGCCGAGAAGGACGCCTGTCGTGAGGTCGATTCCTCCTCGCCTAGAGATTCGCCCGAGTGTGCTTGATTGGCCGCCAGGCTCTCAGCAGCTCGCCCCTGCTCGACTACCCCCGGCCCGCCAGACAAGAAATAGACCGCTCCCAAGCGCAACCCGAGGGCCAGGCACGCCAGACCAATCAGACCGGCAGTCCTCCGAGCATTCCACATGGCGGCGGGATTGTAGGAAAAGCCGGCGAGCAAGGCAAGATGTGTTATTGGCCCTGGAAATAGGCATAAAGAAGGAGATTGGAGGTAAACGGGCTGGTGTCTGCCGGGCAGGACCGGGTGCCATATCCACGCTCGCGTGGCCATGCGGAGATCGGGACACCACGGAAAAACATGTCCACGCAAAGCTGCCTACGGCCCCCGAGGCCCATTCGGCCGGTTGCGGCAAGGACCCGACCGGCCTACACTTTCCTGGTAGGAGAATCCCGTGCCCGTCACCTGCAATCGTGAGCCGACCGCGTGAGCACGATCAAGAGAATTCTCGTCACCGGCGGGGCCGGGTTCCTCGGGTCGCATTTGTGCGAGCGGCTAGTCGAACGGGGCCACGACGTCATCTGCCTGGATAACTTTTTCACCAGCCAGAAATCGAACGTCGCCGCGCTGCTGGACCGGCCCAACTTCGAGCTGGTCCGCCACGACATCACGCTGCCGATCTTTCTCGAAGTCGACGAGATCTACAACCTGGCCTGTCCCGCCGCCCCGGGCCATTATCAATACAACCCGATCAAGACGCTCAAGACGTCAGTCGTCGGGGCAATCAACGTCCTGGGCATGGCCAAGCGGTGCCGCGCCAAGGTCCTGCAGGCCTCGACCAGCGAGGTCTACGGCGATCCGGAAGTCCATCCGCAGCCCGAGAGCTACCGCGGAGCGGTCAACGCCTTGGGCCCTCGCGCGTGCTACGACGAAGGCAAACGAGCGGCCGAAACGCTCTTCATGGACTACCACCGAATGAATCGGGTGAATATCCGCGTGGTCCGAATTTTCAACACGTACGGCCCACGGATGCACCCGTTCGACGGCCGGGTGGTCTCGAACTTCATCCGCCAGGCTCTAGCTGGCGACGACCTGACCCTTTTCGGTGACGGCTCGCAGACGCGATCGTTCTGCTACCGTGACGACCTGATTGACGGCGTGATCCGGATGATGGACGGCCCGGACGAGTTCATCGGCCCGGTCAACCTGGGCAATCCGGACGCCGTGTCGATGCTCGATCTGGCGAAGATGATTCTCGATCTGACCGACTCGAAGTCGAAGATTGTCCAGCTTCCGCTCCCGCCCGACGACCCGGCCCGGCGTCAGCCCGACATCACCCTGGCTTGCGAGAAACTGGGCTGGGAGCCGACCGTCTTGCTGCGCGACGGCCTGCAGAAGACGATCGCCTGGTTCCGCTCGATCGATCCGAAGCACTACCGCCCCCCGACGCCCAATTATTGAGCCGCCTGGGCAAACAGCGGCCGGCTTTTCACGCTGCCCTCTCCTGAATCGCCGTGGCGCGGTATACTTGCCCAATGGCGCCGGGCGGATTCCCCCGGTGTGGCATCCCTTCCTGGATGAGGGAACCCCGCGGTGAGCGACATTCCGGCCGGTTATCGATCTCGAATCTCCGCCCTGCCCGGCGGCCCGTCGCGGGTGCGGTTGGCCCATTGGGCCCAATTGCTGCCGAAGATCGAGTCGTTCGAGCCGGAGCTAATGGCCCTGTCGGACCACGAGCTTCGCAAACGGAGCCTGTCGGTCCGCTATCGGGCCCGAAGCGGCGAGTCCCTCTCGCGACTCCTGCCCGAGGGCTTCGCCCTGGTCCGCGAGGCTGGCCGCCGGACGCTTAACATGCGCCATTTCGACGTGCAGATGCTCGGCGGGATCGCCATGTTCAACCGGTCGATTGTCGAGATGCGCACGGGCGAGGGCAAGACGCTCACGGCCACGCTGCCGATGTACCTGAACGCACTGACCGGCAAGGGCTGCCAGTTGGCCACGGTGAACGACTACCTGGCCCGACGCGACGCTGAGTGGATGGAGCCCATCTATCGGGCGTTGGGACTCACGGTCGGCGTGATCGAGACGCAGATGCCTCAGCCCGAGCGGCGCAAGTCCTACGCCTGCGACGTGACCTACGGCACGGCCAAGGAGTTTGGATTTGACTTCCTTCGCGACCGGCTCCTGCTGCGGCGGATCCGCGAGGGACAAACCGACCTGCTGGGCGGAATGCTCGGGCAGGGCAGCCGGGGTGGCAACGAGAAGCCGGTTCAGCGCGAGCCCCACTTCGCCCTGGTCGACGAGGCCGACAGCATCCTGATCGACGAAGCCCGAACGCCGCTGATCATCAGCGCGCTGCCCACCGAGGAAGAAAAGCTGGCGGTCGAGTGCTACCAGTGGAGCGCGAAGGTGACCGACGAGTTCGTCGAGGATGAAGACTACGAATACGACCACGACAAGCGCAAGGCCGAATTGACCCGCGCCGGCCGGCAGAAGGCCCGCACGCTGTCCAAACCCGAGGCCATGGACGCGGTCGGCATGGTCAACATCTACCAGTACCTCGAGCAGTCGATCGTCGTCGCCCGCGAGTACATCCGCGACCGGCAGTTCGTCGTCCGCGACGGCGAGATCGTCATCGTCGACGAGTTCACCGGCCGGCTGGGCGAGGGCCGCAAGTGGCGTGACGGCGTCCACCAGGCGGTCGAAGCCAAGGAAGGGGTCGAAGTGACCGTCCAGACAGGCCAGGCCGCGCGGATTACGGTCCAGGACTTCTTCCTCCGCTACGAGCGGTTGGCCGGCATGACGGGCACGGCCGAGTCGTCGCGCCGCGAGTTGGGCAAGATCTACAAGTGCCACGTCGTCCAGGTGCCGACGAACAAGCCGGTGATACGAAAACGCCTGCCCGACCGTGTTTTTCCCAACGCCGAGGCCCGATGGGAGGCGGTCGTCGAGGAAATCGTCGAGATGCACGCCGAAGGCCGACCCGTGCTGATCGGCACCCGCTCGATCGACAAGTCGGAACTTCTCTCGAAAATGCTGGCCCAAAAGGGGATCGACCACCAGATCCTCAACGCCAACCGGATCGCCGAAGAGGCCGAGATCGTCGCCAAGGCGGGCCAGCGAGGCAAGGTCACCGTCTCGACCAACATGGCCGGACGCGGGACCGACATCAAACTGGCCGAAGGCATCACCGACCTGGGCGGTCTGCACGTCATCTGCACCGAAATGCACGACGCCTCCCGGATCGACCTCCAGTTGATCGGCCGCTGCGGCCGCCAAGGCGATCCGGGCACCTGCCGCCAGTACCTGTCTCTGGACGACGACCTGCTCGAAGGCGGCCTGGGTCCGAAAAAATCCAAGAAGTTCAAACGTATCGGCGAACTGGCCACCGGCCCCCTCGAACAATACGCCCGTGTCTTCCGCCGCGCCCAGCGCAAAGTCGAACGCCGCCACTTCCGCGACCGGAAGCAACTGATGCACTTCGAAAAAGAGCGCAAGAAGATGCAGCGCCAAATGGGCCAAGACCCCTACCTCGACACGCCCGGTTAGCGGACGGTCGCTCGCGCAAAAAGCAGAAGGGGCCACGGATGATCACGGATGAACGCAGATAAGGATGACGATTCGGGTATCGCTGGCTCTGCCGGATGTTCCCTGTCGCTTCGGATCGGTGCCGTGTGTAGCGATTCCATGTGGTTTTTGGGCAAGAGGGGCCTTGCTGACACCCTCATCAGCAATGCCCACAAAGAACTCCCGGCCGCACGGCTTCAAGATCTCCGCATGCCTTCGGCAGCCCACTCTTGATTCCTGCGCAGTCGATGTTCGCACTTCGCGGCCCGATCGGCTTCCCCGGGCAGCGGGAAGGGAAGTGTTCCTCGACCATGCAAACCTCGAAAAATGCGAGAGCGGGGATTCGAACCCCGACCCTTATTCAGGACTGGATCCTAAGTCCAGCGCGTCTGCCAATTCCGCCACTCTCGCTGACCGGGAACCGATTGAGGGTCCTGCGCCATGAGCGGTTAGGCGCGGCACCAAGTCCGAGCCACACCACCGGCAGACCCCGGTTGCACCCCGCTTAATGCCGGGTCGGGCCCATTCTACCACGTATTCTACCTCGTGAGAATTGCCCCCTGAGGGTCGTGGTTTATTGATTCCTGCATAGTCAATGTTCGTACTTCACCGCCGATGGGCCGCTTCGCGGCCTGATCGGCTCCCCGGTTAGTGGGAAATGTTCATTGGCAATGCAGACCTCAATAGGCCATTCTCGGCCGTTGCGACGGACCTGAACGCCATGAGCTATGAAGAGAGCAACACAAGGCGTTTTTTCAAGCGTACGCCTTGGGGTGGCGCAGGCGTCTTCGTCCATGAAACGCTTGTGCCAAAGCCGGTGCTGCCGTTACAGGTGTTGTTGCCGTCGTCGAGCACGCTGGGGCGTGGCCTTCCGTTATGAGTTCTCGGCGCGATGCACTTGTCTGACGGATGGTTGCCTTATAGTCGGGCCGTTTCCTGCCTCTGCCGCTTGGCCCAATGATCGTCGAAGTCGACTACGTTTCAGACCAGCTCAAAGGTACCAAGATGCTGCTGCGGTCTCCCGACACACGGTTGCGATGAACCACCCACGCGCGGCATTTGAACCGCAATCCAAATCCTCCATTCTTTTCCACCCTTTTGCCTTTTCCTCGCGGGTCCAGGCACCGAAAGATCACTTTTGGCGCAATGCGGGGCAGATTTGTGCAGGCCATATTCCGCTTTTTGGTCGTGCGACTCAACAATAGAGCATGTTGGTAACCGACCTGCCACATCCGCGCGACTTGCGCTTGTGTGCCGAGAGGATGGGCTGTGCAAGTCTGCAGACGATCGTCGTTGGCAACTCCGCAGAATAAAAAAAGGATGGTTTGCGTTCAGATGAACGCCCCCGTTTGGCCGCACCGTAAGTCAGTGCAGTATGAACGGGTTAGTTATTCTGCAGCCGCAGTGTTGCTGTCGCGAAACGCATCTGGGTTTCCGCAATACGGCGCGCCATCGTGTTGCAGTGGCGTGGGTGTGCAAACGACAATGACCTATAGAGGATGGATTGGATGGATGGCGGGAACCTCGAAGAGGCGGACAACCAATTCGTCTCGACATGAGGTTCCTTTTCGGCGTCTTGTCGGGCGCGACGTCGTCTGCGGGGCGGACATTCTTTGAAGGCCCGGTGCCCCGAATCCAGTTCGGGAGGGCAATATCTGAGTGCCCTGGCTCCGAGTTCATTGCTTATGTTTGAGGAGGTATTGCCGAATGGCTGCCCACTGCGGGATCGTGAAGCATTGTTCCATAATTACCTTTATGGTGTGCTGCCTCATGCTGGGCGGATGCGGGAAGCACCCAAACCTGCCGCCAATGGCTAAGGTGCATGGGAAAATTACCTTTCGGGGAGAACCCGTCAGTAACGCCTGCATTGAGTTCTATCCCGATCAGACCAAAGGCACCAACGGCCCAATGGCGGTCGGCCAGGTGGAATCGGACGGGACGTACACGGTTACGACCCGGGACGGCAAAGGGGGAAACATCGAAGGTGTTGTGGTGGGATTTCACCGCGTTTGTATCGTACCAATTTCCCCTAATCCTAACAGCAACGAAATCGTGCCCCGGAGCACGAAAACAGTTCCTCGCAAGTACACGACTTCTGCAAACACCGACCTGATAGTCGAAATCAAGGCAGGCAAGGATAACGAGTGCGATTTCGAACTCAAACCATAAGAACGTTCGGGCGCCGCTGTGGACGGTATTTTCCATTTCGGGAGCTTTCACCAACCAGATAGCGTTAACAGTAGGACACCAGTGGGAGATGCCTTCATGTCTATTCGTCGTTCCAGATTCGGATTCACGCTTGTGGAGCTGCTGGTCGTCATTGCAATCATCGGCATTCTGATTGCCCTATTACTGCCGGCTGTGCAAGCTGCGCGTGAGGCCGCCCGTCGGATAAGATGCGCCAACAACATCAAGCAACTCGCCGTGGGATGTCTCACCTACGAGAACCTCCACGGCGTGTACCCCACCGGCGAAGTCCACGGGAAGTATCTTACCGGCGGCACGGATGGGAATGGTTCAAATCCCGAGATGTCGTACAATGGCCAACCCTATCATGAAAGCAACCAGTGTTACCCGGGCCGAAGCCATTGCGATTGGGCCGGCCAGGTCGGCATCTGGATGAGCCTTATTTTGCCCCACATCGGCGAACAGCCCGCTTACGACCTGCTTGATTTTGGCATACGGAAGCAGTATTTAAGCGAAGCCAATGTCAAAGTCATGCAGATGAAATTTCCCATATTCCTATGCCCGAGCGACCCCTATGACGGTCTGACGACAGCGTGGGGCGGCACAGGTGACCGGTACAAAGCCCGCATCGCCCACTACTATGCCGTGGCAGGGAACATGGAAGTCTCGACCATTGCCTATCCGGACGGCACCTACATGACACCACCACCTGCGGGCGATCGATGCCATTACGCCTGTGGCCACTGCAACGCCAACAACGGTATCTTCTACAACGACTCTCGCATCAAGGTGAAGGACGTTACCGACGGAACGTCGAACACGGCCATGCTCGGCGAGGTCTGGGGAAGAAAGTTCATCGACAATGAGCCCACCTTACCCAATAGCTACGAGGAAAGCCACGGCATGGACCTTCATGCCTACGTCTACTTCGACAAGACGCCCAATGTGGGCGGCGTTGGTTATATATCCCGAGGTTGGTCGGCCGCCAGCTTCCATCCGGGGGGGGTAAACGTCGCCTTCGCCGATGGCTCGGTCAATTTCGTCAGCGACACCGTCTCGGTATGGGTCTGGCACGCCGTCGGATCAAAGGACGACGGCGTTGATTACGACAAGAGCGCCCTGTTCGGCAGCTATTAATACCCGGGTTAATCTGGGTCGGAAATTATCTCTCGCTTCGTGGCAATGGGCGTTTCACGTTCGAGCCGCGTGACACTAGAATCTGGCCTCGCCATTGGTATGAACAGTCTTCAATGAAGACGGTGTTTGTGAGTGCGAATGCCAGGCTTGCCTGACCGTTAGAAGCAACGCAACCACAACGGGTTGGTCGTCCTGCATCTGCAGCGTTGTTGCCGCAAAACGCATACGGGTTTCCGCAATTCGGTGTGGCACTGTGTTGCGGTCGGGGGGGGTGTAGGCGACAATAATGTTCAAGGGATGGATTGGGATGGATCAAAGGAACAGGGGAGAGGCGGGCGACGAGGCCGCCTCGACGTGAGGTCTTTGTTCGACGTTCTGTCGAGCGTGGCATCGTCTCGCCGGGTGGGCAGGCTTTGAAGAGCTTTGTCCGTGGTCTCCTTCGGGCGAGTCGTCTTCGCTTGCCTTTTGCGCGACTTCTAGTCCTTCATTGCGCGCGTAATGAGGAGGTGTTGTGAAATGACTACCCACTTCGGGATAGTAAAGTCGTTTGGCGTGATGATGTTATCGGTTGGTTGTCTCATGCTGGGTGGCTGCGGGTACAAGCCAAAGTTGCCGCCGTTAGCCAAGGTGACCGGCAGGATCACCTACAAGGGCAAACCGTTGCCGTTTGGCCAGGTCCGATTCATTCCCGACACCTCCAAAGGCGAAATGGGACCACCGGGAAAGGGCGAAATCCAGCCGGACGGGACCTATGAGGTCTTTACTGCCAAACAGCGGGGAGCAGCGGTAGGTCGACACACGGTCTGCGTGCGTGCGATCCAAATGTCGGACGATCCCCAAATAGCTGGTCCAGATATGAAGGGGCTTCCCAATCCGTCGATCCTTCCTTCACGCTATGATCGCCCAGCGGAGTCCGGCTTGAGCGCCGACGTGAAGGCGGACACGGACAACGTTTTCAATTTTGACCTGAAGCCCTAGCCCCAGCCTGTTCGGACAACAAACGTCCCGGTCGAGGCAACGGCCTACGAGCGATCCAGAAGAAGGAGGATATTCCATGGCGATCCATCGCGGAAAACGGGGCTTTACTCTTGTGGAGCTCTTGGTGGTAATCGCAATCATCGGCATTCTGATCGCGCTGCTGTTGCCGGCCGTGCAAGCCGCGCGAGAGGCGGCCCGTCGATTGCAGTGCAGTTCTAATCTCAAGCAGATCGGCCTGGCGATGCATAACTACGAGACGGAACACCGCGTGTTTCCGTCGGGCGAGGTGCACGGCTCCGTAGGTGAAGTCTCACACAATGGCAAGGCCTACCGCGGGCACAACTATTACAGAAACCAGAGCCATTGTCAGTGGGAAGGTCAAGTCGGCATTTGGCTGAATCTGATCCTTCCCCACGTCGGCGAACAGGGGGCGTACGATTTGCTCGATTTTGGCTATCGTCCCCAATACGACCATCCGGGTAACGTCAAGGTGATGCAGATGGATTTCACTCTGTATCATTGCCCAAGTGACCCGTACCGGGGCCTGACGACGCAGTGGGGCACGCCCAGCAACAATAACGGTGAGGAGGCCAAGGCCCGAATTGTGCACTACTATGCCGTGGCCGGTGAGTGGGAGTATTCGGAGAAGGCGCATCCCGATGGTGTGGTCACTATAGACGATAGAGAACACGATGGTTATCACTGCAACGCCAACAACGGGATGTTCTACAACGACTCTCGAATCAAGATCAAGGACATCAGGGACGGCACCTCCAATACAGCCATGGTCTGTGAGGTCTGGGGTCGAAGGACGCCGGAACACACCGGCAGCGAAAATAGTCGCGGCATGAACCTGCATTCCTACGTCTACTTCCAGTTCACGCCTAATGACAATCAAGACAAGCCGTGGTATGCCAATAGCTTTCACACGGGCGGCGTGAATGTCTGTTTCGCCGACGGTTCGGTCAACTTTGTCAGCGACACAGTGTCAGTGACGGTCTTCCAGGCTGTTGCGACGATCGATGGTGGTGAGACGTACGACGCGCGCAACCTCTACGGGTATCGAGACTAACGGCCGGGGGAAAACGCCCTCTCTCTTTGCTCCAGAGGGAGGGCGTGGCCGAAACGCCGCAGCGCTGTTGTTGTACAAACGGGATCTCCTGAATTGCCCTGCCCGCTACCGGCCGTGTCGTTTTCGTCGGGGCGGGAAAGAAAGGCCGTGGTTCAGACGACAGACCTCTTCATGTCTGTCTCTCATAGGTCGACAGCCTGGACTTCCCGGCGTTCTCATAGGAAAATGGTGATGCGGCAGGCTGCGCCGTAACTCACCACCCCCGGAAACGAACACGAGGTTGTTCCACGGTCCCATGCCGCGCGAAACGGGGATTACCACTGGTCGAGCTGCTGGCGGTCATTGTCATCATCGGCGTTCTGATCGCCCTGCTGCTGCCGGCCGTTCAAGCCGTGCGACGGATGAATCGAATTGAAATTACTCTACCTACCGCCTCTTAAGGAAAACCGACAATGAATCGCTCTATGTGGTCGTCTTGTCACCTGCCGGAATTGCTGACGCTGGTTGTTTTCGGAATGGTCTGGGGTACGCCGGCGTATGCTGACAAACCGGCCAAGCCGGCCACAAAGGTCAAGAAGCCCTTCAACTTCGAGGAGGCGTCACGAAACGTCCCGAAGCCACGAGAGACGTGGCCGTTGGTCAAGGAGCACATGGTTCCCATGGCTCTGGAAACGCTCTCCGATGAAATGGTGACCAGCGACACCGACCCGACGAAAAAGTTACGCAAGATCACGGCCCGATTCAACAGCATGAAGATCGGCGGCAAGATCTGGACCCACCCGTGCGTCATCTACATTCCAGCGGACAACTCAATCAACCAAACGCCCGAGCGCCGGGGCAAGGTCGTGATTGTCGGGACGCCGCCCTTGGCCAGTTTCGACGCCCACGTGGCCAAGTACGGCGAGCCGATCGCCGCGCGAACCGGCTACCCGACGATGGTCGTCTCCAACCCGGGCCGTTACCCCGACGATTATCCGATTGAAAACGACATCGGCATCCTCGGCCGGCTCATGCGCGAGACGGGCAAGTACTACTACAACATGAACTGCCAATTGGCCGTCGTCTACATCCAGGCGATGAACGTGATGGAAAAAATCCTGGGTGTCGACAAGGTTCACGCCGTGTTGGGCGGGCATTCCAAACGCGGGCTGAGCACGCCGGTTGCCGCGGCGATGGACGACCGGGTCGCCTCGGCCATCATCATGGGTAACGAGGGCGTCTACCGGACCGATCGAATCCATGCCTACCTCTCGTTCCACTACCCCTTCTTCCAGGACCAGGTCCACGTGCCTGTCTTCTACCTGGGAGCGACGAACGAAGACGGCTATACGATGTTCAACGTCAACATCAGCCAGTCGCTCTGCAAAAAGCCGATGACGATCGAGATGATCCCCAACTATCGGCACTACAACTTCAGCGAGATCCAATACATGGACTTCCTGATGTGGGTCAAGCACACGTTCGATGGCCGGCCGCTGAGCCGGATCACCGACGTGCAGCACGAGCGCAAGGGAAACATCTCGATCTTTAAGGCCAAGGTCGACACCAAGGCCAAGATCCAGATCGTCCAGGCCTGGTACGCCTACACCGACAATCCCCAATGGCGCGACGTCATGTGGTACGCCCGGATCATGCACAAGCAGGGCGACCACTACGTCACGGCCGTCGGGGGTCAGACGCCCGATGCGTTCATGATTGAGGTGGGCGACATTGCCCAAGGCTGCCCTGGCTACGTCTCGAGCCTCCCCCAAAAGCTGACCGATCTCCCCGTCGAACAGCGTCCCGGCCGCGGCGAGCCCTTCGTACGGCCCCGAATCTCAGGCCAAAAACGGCCGTAGGGTTACTGGGCGATTTGCGTCCCATTTCGAACGCTGGGCCCCTCTTGGCCGGATCATCCGGATAGCCGGCCGAGAGGGGTGGTTCCCCCTTGGACTCCGCTGCTCATTCTTGCCGCCCGGGGGCAGACGCTACGCCCCAACCGTGGTAAAATGTAACGGTTATCAGTCCTGCGGGGCTGGTAGTCCAATTCACTCCTTCTTTCGGCTCGACGAGGAGTTTAGTCAACATGACACCGAATCGACATCTCGCTGCGTGGATGATGGTTTGTCTGCTGCTTGGTTGTTTCCTGCTGGGGCCCGCCCTGGCCGCCGATCCGGCCAAGTCGCCGGACGCGAAAGCGGCAACCGCGAAGAAGGTCGAGCCGAAGAAGGCCGACGCGACCAAGCCCAAGGCGAAGAAGGCCGCTTTGAAAAAGGAACCGGCCGAGGCCAAGCCCAAGGCCCCGAAGCCCAAGGCGGCCAAAGCCCAGCCGAAGAAGACCGAGCCCAAGAAGGCCGAGCCCAAGAAGCCGGATGTCGCGAAGGCCGAGCCCAAGAAGGCCGAGCCTTCCAAGCCGGCTCCGAAGTCGAAGGGCGCCTATCTGTCTCGGCTCTTGAGGAAGACGACCCAAAAGGTAGCCGCCAAGGAAGAGAAGCCTGAGCAGAAAGCTCCTGAAAAGAAGACGGCCGCTAAAGACACGAAGAAGACGGCTGCCAAGGAGACCAAGAAGCCCGGATCGAAGCCAGCCGTCGTCTCGACCAAGCGGCCGGTGGTCGTCCACCTGACCCTCCGCGGCGATTATCCCGAAGGTCCGTCCACCTCGGGGCCTTTCGGCGAGATGAAGCCCTCGCTGGGAACGCTGATCGAGAAGTTCGACGCCCTGGCCGAAGACAAGAACGTCGACGCCGTGGTCGTCGAGATGGAAAACCTGGAACTCGGCGGCGGCAAGGTCAACGAAGTCCGCCAGGCCATCCAGCGTGTCCGCGCCGGCGGCAAGCCGGTCACCGCCCTGCTGACGGCGGCCGACCCCGGCAACTACCTGATCGCCTGCGCGTGCGACGAGATCGTCATGGCCCCCTCGGGCATGCTCGTCATTCCAGGCGTCCGGGCCGAGGTGACCTTCTACAAGGGCCTGTTGGACAAGATCGGCGTCAAGGCCGACATGATCCAGATGGGCAAGTACAAGGGCGCCGGCGAGCCCTACACCCGAACCGGCATGAGCCCTCCGTTGCGCGAGAGCTTCGAGGCGGTCGTCGACGACTCCTACGAGCGATTGGTCGCCGTTGTGGCCAAGGACCGCAAACTCAAGGACTACAAGGTCAAGACGCTCATCGACCAGGGGCTCTTCACCGCCAGTCAGGCCAAGAAGGCGGGGCTGGTCGACCGGCTCCTCTACACCGACCAGGTGTTCGACGAACTCTGCCGGCGCTTCAAAGCGTCCGGCGTCCGCGTCGTCACGAAGTATAAGAACAAAGGCGACGCCAAGGAGTTCTCCGGCGTCACTGGGATGATGAAGCTCCTGCAAATCCTCGTCGGCGGACAGCCGGAGCGGATCAGCCGCACGAGCAAGAAGGTGGCCGTCGTCTATGCCGTCGGGCCGATCATCCAAGGCAAAAGCGCCTCGGGCCTGTTCAGCGGCGACGCGCTCGGCTCGACCACGATGGTCAAGACGCTCCGCGAGGCGGCCAAGGACCCGACCGTCGTGGCCATCGTCCTGCGGATTGATAGCCCCGGCGGCTCGGCCATCGCCAGCGACCTGATCTGGCGCGAGATCGTCCGGATCAAGAAGCCGGTCATCGCCAGCATGGGCGACGTGGCCGGCAGCGGCGGCTACTACATCGCCATGGGCGCCGACCGGATCTACGCCGAGCCAAGCACCCTAACCGGCTCGATCGGCGTGATCGGCGGCAAGATGGTCACCCGTGGACTCTACCGCAAGATCGGCCTCTCGACCACCGTGATCAGCCGCGGCCAGAACAGCGGCATCTTCTCGAGCGACCAGCCCTTCACGCCGTCGGAACGCGACGCTTGGGTCACCTCGATGAAGGAGACCTACCACCAGTTCGTCGCCAAGTCGGCCAAGGGCCGGAAGATGAAATTCGACGAACTCGAAGCGCTCGCCCAGGGCCGCATCTACAGCGGAAGCATGGCGGCCGACAACGGGCTGGTCGACCGGATCGGCACGCTCCACGACGCCATCGCCCAGGCGAAGAAGATGGCCGGCGTCAAGAAGGGCCAGAAGATCGAGATCCTTGTCCTACCGAAGCCCAAGTCGCTCTTCGAGGAACTCTTCGGCGACCCCTCGGCTTCCATGTCCGAGGAAGCCCGGACCGCGGCCAAGCTGCTGGGTCCCCTGGCCGACGTCGAACTGCTGCAGCGGCTCTTCGCCGAACCGATCCTCACCATCATGCCCTATCGGGTTGAAATGAAGTAGGCCGGATCACGCTGGGGACTGGTGCATTTTTCGGCCACTTGGCTTGCCACTTGCGGTCAAGGCGCAAGCCGAAAACATGCACCTGTCCCCTTTGGCAGAATCCGAGCACGTTACCTGATCTCATGGAACGTGTATCCCCCGGATCACGGCATGTCGCAAAATGCCGTGTTTTGTCGCAAAATGCCGGGTATATTCAGCGTCGATTGTCTTCATCAAATTGTTGCAATCCTGAATGTGATGGCTATCATGGAGGTTGATCTACCTTGTCGGGCAATAGGGGATGCCACCGGGAGTCCGGTGTGATGACAGCTAGACGATGTCGGCTGAGGGTAGGGTCGCATTGCCATTGGTCTGGTCAAAGCTCGTGACAAAGCGGTTGCGAGATCTGATGTCTTATCGAGAAGAGGTACCGGGAAGAGGCGTTGGGGGTTATTGGCAACGAGATGGTAACGGTAACTAGGTCGACGGAAGACGCCGGTGCGTCGTAGATGCACCGTATTCCGTGTCGGCCGGAGCAAGCCGTATGGCGGCAGCCAGCGGCATTTCGCCTCTAGCGTGAACCTGTCTTTCTCAGGGATCAAGCAACATGTGCCGTTCGCGACGGAGCGATCGTATTCTTTGCGGATTTCTTTGAGGCAAGAGAAAAGGCACTCGACGGTTTCGTCACTTGAATCTCGAACTGATGTACGCGGCAATTTTGAAGAAGGAGCAACCATGATGATTAGAAGATTGTTTGTTTTAGCCCTCGTCATGACCATGGCCAGCGTGGCCAATGCGGCGGTGGTCTTCGACTGGACTGGCGGAGGCGGTACGACCGCTTGGGACACGCCCACCAACTGGACCGTCACCGGCGCGACGACCTGGGCCGCGCCAAGCGAGCAATACTCGGGCGTTGCCTCGGCCAATGTGAATGACGCGCCCGCCGACGGGCCCAACTACGCGTACATCAACTCGGACATCACGAACATCAACATCAGCGGCGCCGTCGTTGATAAGACGGCTGAATTGCCTCCAGTTACTCCCACACCCGGGACCAGCGCCTACACGGTCTTCGGCGGTGACAATTGCGTCCTCACACTCGACAACGCGGCCACGCTGACGCTTGGCCGAGACCTGTGGCTTGGCGAGGACATCGAGGGCGCCGGGGGCGTCACCTCGACGATCAACGTCTACAACGGTTCGACGCTGAACCTCTACAATTGGTGGCTCGGGCACGGCGGCAACGCCGTCGTCAACGTCACGGGCGGCTCCACGTTCAACGTCCCCGCCCGCTGGGGTCGCATGGGCTACTATGAAGGCGGCAGCGCGACCCTGTACATCGAAGACAGCACCTTCTACAACCACCAGAGCCTCCACCTCGGCGACGTGACCAACACCACGGCGACCTTCACCTTGATCAACAGCACGGCAACCAACGGAACACGGCTGCGCGTCGGCAACGGAGACGGCAGCAATGGAACGCTGACGATGGACCACAGCACGCTCTCCGTCGGCGACTACCTGGGCGTTGGCCGAGGAACGGGCGGCGTCGGAACCATGACTATGACCAACGGAAGCACCGTTACCACGGCCAGCTATGTGACCGTTGGCTATGCGAACGCCACGGG
>JAFGFF010000176.1 GCA_016931075.1 Pirellulales bacterium
CAATTTCCTGTTCTTGCCGAAAACGATCGACACCTAAATACGCTCCAAAGGAGCCGTTCTCCCAGCCCAGGTGAGAAGAAGATGCACGGCTAGGATCGGACGCCATGCTCATGCAACGGCTTCAGTCGCCTTGCACAGTATGCCCATCCCACATTGAAGCGAGGACATGGCGCCCGGCCCAAGGCAGAGGAAGCAGCAAGAGAAGAACGCGATAGCGGGGACAGACGATTCGCGTCAATAGTCGTACCAGATGCCGAAGCCGACCTTGCTCTCGTATTGGTTGAAGAACTCGTACTGGTCACTCATCCCGAGGCAGCACTGCATCCCCATCCGAAACAGCCGACCCGCGACGTTGCGCCATTGCCAGCCGGCCTGAACAGTCAGGTTGCCGCCGAAATCGACTTCTTCTCGCAAGTGCCCATTGACGGCCACGAACGGCACGGGCCGCAGGCCGGTCGGGTCGGCGGGGCTATATTCGACGCCGAACTGGAATTCCCAGGGCTTCGTCTCCTGGCCGCAGTGAAACGACCAGGCCGCCTCGGCGTAAAGTCGTACGGAGGGAACCGGATAGATGCTGTGGCCGAAGACCATCGCGTCCCGGGAGTAGTTGATTCGCTGCAAGCCTGGGTGACGAATCATCCACTCGTCGCCCAAGTGCGAACTCAGGTGATAATAGCCGAATTTCGTGTGATGCTTCCCTCGGGCGAACGTCAGCGGCACGCCGAACCGGTAGTCGCAGGCCACCAGGTCCATGCTCGATTCGAGGGACAATCGCGGAAGAGCGGCCCCTTCCATGTCGATCTGCCAGCCCTCCGGATGCAGCGGATTGTCGTTGCCGTAGCGGAGCACGCCCACCCGGCCGCCCAGGGCGACGTCCCAAATCCAGCCGGCCTGGCGTTCGTTGACCCATTGGGCCGCGAACCGGGGTTCCTTGGGCCCGGCCAGATAGGACTTATAAAGAAGTCCCTTGGGCAAGACCTGCCAGTCCCAGGCACAGTAGTTCGGCTGCGGCCTTCGCGGCTCCAACATGATTGGTCGTTGGGAATCCGACTGCTCGGCCCACGAATAGTGCTGTTGGTGCGACGTGGGCATGAGGCCTGACGACGGCCCGGCAATCGTCTGGGTTTGTTCCCATGAACCGACAGCCGGGAGCCGATCGACGCTCGATGGCCCAGCCAGGGCTTGGCTGCCCAACCCGACTGCCCAGGTGATCAACAGGAAAAACAGCCGGCAAAGTCTTTGCGTCCATCCTAATTTGCCAATACCGCAGTCTCGGTGTTGTCGAACCAGTGTCAGAAACGTCAATGTACCGCTCCTGTTGTTGTCGCGTGAGACTCGTTTCGCCGCGGGTGGGCATAGCGGCAACGAAGCCGTGTTTCTTGGCCTCTGCGTGTCCAAAGGTCCCGGTCTATCGGGGACGGGCGCACCCCGGTCGCAGGGCCTGCATAGCCGTCATTACGGGAATCATCGACAAAACAGGTATTCCTTGCCAATTTCACGGCCCGCGCGTGACGAAAATGTGCATAGCCTCTGGGTTGAGCAGTCGTCAAAGATCGCCTACAATCCCAGTCTTTACCCACTCTCAAAGTCTTCGCGGGAGAATCTGACCATGGAACGAACGCTTGTCCTCCTCAAACCCGACTGTGTGCAACGCCGGTTGGTCGGCCGGGTCTTCAGCCGATTCGAGGACAAGGGCCTCAACGTCGTCGCTTTGAAGCTGTTGAGGGTTACACCCGAGCTGGCCAAGCGCCACTACGCCGAGCACGTCGCAAAGGGCTGGTATCCGACGCTCGAAGCCTTCATCACCGGCGGTCCGCTGGTGGCCATGGTGGTCGAGGGGCTGGACGTGATCCGCGTGGTTCGCGAGATGGTCGGCGCGACCAACGGCCTCAATGCCACCCCCGGTACGGTCCGAGGCGACTTCAGTTCCAGCCGTCAGATGAACCTGGTCCATGCCTCCGACGGCCCCGAGTCGGCCGCCCGCGAGATCGGCATCTTCTTCCAGCCTGACGAAATCCACGCCTACGAGCCCACCATTCGCCCCTGGCTCCGGGCGGAAGACGAGAACTAAGGTGCCGCGCGGCGAAGCGCGTCCCTCCAAACATGCGACGGAGCACGGCAAGTGCTCTACCCCATTCGTTCTTTTGCCCAAAGTGGCTGCTTTCGCTTCTTCAATGGCACATTATGATGGTACGAGTCTGTTTTCAGCCCGGCCCGCCTCGCCTCGGATCACGCCAGAGCCATGACCACTTCGAAGACCGGATTTCGCGTCGGCACGTTGGTCCTCGTCACGCTGGTGGCCGCGATGGGCGGGTTCCTGTTCGGCTATGACACGGCTGTGATCAACGGGGCGAATGAGTATCTCAAAACGCATTTTGAGTTGAGCGAGTTGGGCAAGGGGCTCGCCGGGGCCAGTGCGATTCTGGGGTGCATCCCCGGGGCCATGTTCGCCGGATTTTTGAGCGACCGGTTGGGACGGCGCTGGGTGCTGTTCCTCTCGGCCGTGTGCTATGCCGCGTCGGCCGTGTTGTCGGCCATTCCAAACGACTTCTATCAGTTCCTGGCGGCACGGTTTCTGGGCGGGCTAGGGATCGGCGCCTCGTCGATGGTTTGCCCGGTGTACATCGCAGAACTCGCCCCGAGGGCGTGGCGAGGAATGCTCGGGTCCTTGTTCCAACTGGGCATCGTCGTTGGTATCTTCCTGACGCTGTTTGTCAACGCCCGGATCCAAGGGCTAGGTGACGAGATCTGGAACGCCGCCCAGGGATGGCGGTGGATGCTCGGGGCTGAAACCGTGCCGGCAGTGATACTGCTGGTGCTCCTGTTCTTTGTGCCTGAAAGCCCACGCTGGCTGATCCAAGCGGGTCGGGAATCCGATGCGAGGGTCATTCTCGAGCAGATGTCCGGCCCTGAAGAAGCAAACGCAGAAATCGCGGCCGTTCAAGCCATGCTCGGGCAAGAAGAGGGGCGGTTCTCGGAACTGTTCGCGCCCCGGTTTCGCCGCCCGCTGGTGATTGCGATAGTCCTGATGGCCGCCTCGCAGTTCAGCGGCATCAACGCCATCATGTACTACTCGACGGGCATTTTCAAAGACGCGGGCGTAGGCATCACAAATGCGTTTGCCGCATCGGTTTGGATCGGCCTGGTCAATCTGGTCTTCACGTTCATCGCGATCGGCCTGGTCGACAAGGCCGGGCGGCGACCGTTACTGCTGGTCGGGCTGGCCGTTCAAGTCGTCGCCTTGAGCGCGGTGGGAATCATGTTTCAAACCGGCACCCAAGGCATCGCCCTCTTGGCGCCGATCGTCCTCTATACGGGGGCTTTCGCCATGGCCCTGGGGCCGATCCCGTGGATTGTGTCCTCAGAAATCTTCCCGACTAAATTGCGCGGCCGGGCAATGTCCGTCGCCACGTTCACGATCTGGACGTCCTGCAACATCGTGGTCCTGGCTTTCCCCGTGCTTCGCGACAGCCCTTGGGTAGGGCCCGCGCTGACCTTCTGGATATTCGCCGGGTGCAGCCTGGCCGCGTTATTATTTGTCGTCTGGAAGATGCCGGAAACGAAGGGGCGAAGTCTGGAGGAGATCGAGCAATCGTGGTTGTCGAGCGAGTGAACCCCAAGAAGCAGAGGCACGTGGTCAAGCGGTCGATCGCCGTCTTGGCTCTTGTGGCCGTGTTTTTGCAGTCGGCCGTTTGTGTCGCGGGTGTAAGTAAGGGCAACCTTGCTCAGGGACCTCTTGGGCCTGACGACCCCCCGATAGCAGAGCTATCGGGGCCACCCGAGGGAAACGCACTACCGGAGTCCATTGCCAAGTTCGGCGTGCCGGCCAGGCGGATGATCTTGCGGCCCAAGCATCTGTTTGTGTCGAGCGGCTGGATGACGGTGCGGCCGGACGTGAAGGAGTTTGGATTTAGCAGCCTGTTTTCGCCGCCGTTGCTGGCCTATCCGGCTCAAGTGGGTATCACGCTCGACGGCCGGCCGATTGAGGTGGCCGATTATACATGGTATCCGTCGGAGGTCGAGCTGCGGGGCAAGCCGACCGTCGGGCTGGACGTCGCGGGGCGCGTGGTTCCGTTGGCAGGCGTGCCGGCGGTTGTTTGCGAACTGAATCTAACGAATCGATCGGCCCGGCCAGTCTCGTCCATGATTGGCTTGACGGCCGAAGGCACTGTCGGTATCAGCCGTCATTGGCCCTTTTCGCCTCCCCGGGCCAAGAGCGAGAATACGAAACGTGTTGAGACGCCCGGTCGGCTGATCCTGCGGTCCAAAGACGGACATGCGGAACTGGCTCTGGCAATAACCGGCGGTCAGGTCAAAACAACCAACGGCCGGCTGCTAGTGCCTGTCGCATTGAATCCTGGAGAGCGTAAGACGTATTGGGTTGTGGCCGTTCTGGATGCTTCGGAGAAGACGTCGGACGCCCTATCAAAAATCATCGAGTCGCCCGAACGGTTCGTGGCCGACGCCCAGCGGAACTGGCAGCGCCGGATCGAGCGTCTTGCGGCCACGGCCCCGGTGCTTGAAACGCCCAGCGCGGCGTTGGCGGCCTTCTACCGCCGGGCGTTGCTGACGTTTCTTACCTGTCGTTGGGACAAGGACACCTTGCTGTTTCGGCCCTGGTACGCCACCAGCGGCATCGACGGCGGGGCCATGTGCGCCTATCTGTGGGATCTCTCCTACACGTCGAAAATGGCCATCCTGTGCGATGCGCCGGCCGTGCGGCGATACCTGCTGGCGTTCGCCCAGGCCGACTTGACCGAGTGCAACGCGATCAATCCGCTCGATGGCAGTCCGCTGGGCTCGATGTACAGCTACAACTACTATAATTTGACCCGCCTGGCCTACGACTACGTCACGCTCACCGGCGATCTGGGCATCCTTTCCGAAAAGATCCGCGGCGAGACGTTTCTCGACTATCTGTACCGCTACACCCTGCGAACTGAAGACCTCACGCGGCCGCCCGAGCTGATCGACTACGGCACGAACCGCAACCTGCTCGAACTTAAACGCACCGACGATTACCAGCACTTCACGCCCAGCCCCAACAGCGAACGGGTGCTGATCTACGCCCGGTTGGAAAGCCTGTTCAACTGGTCTGGGAGAAAGACGCCCCACGACTTGGCCGAGCGTGCAAGGCTGCTGCGGGCGCGGCTGATTGACGAACTTTGGGACGCCCGGCTCGGCTGGTTCCGATGTCGCAATCGACAGGGACAACCGCGAATAGCCTATTCGATCCAGATCTTCGACCTGCTGCGGACCGGCGTCCTCTCGCCCGAGCAGAAGAAGGCCGTTCTGTCGCACTTGAACGAAGACGAGTTCCTTGGGCCTTACGGCGTTCACAGTCTGTCGAAGCGGGACGAAGGCTACGACCCGGGCGACGCCGACTGGGGTGGCCCGGGGGCCTACGCGGGCGACGTGCCCGAGCTGATCGTCGACCTGATCGGCGCCGGCTTCGAGCAAGAGGGCGTCGACGTGTTGCGGCGGATCCTCTGGTGGGGTGAGTTTCCTTACATTCCCCAAGCCGTGCTGGCCGGCAGTCGCGACTATCGCGACAACGGCCGCGCCAACATCATCGCGGGCCTCTCCGGCGGCCAGGCCGTCTTGAACGGTCTACTGGGCATCCGCGTCGACGGCCGGCAGATTCACTTCCGGCCCGTGAATCACTCGATCATCGCGGGCTTAAAACTCTCGAACCTCTCGATCCGCGGCCAGAAGTTCACACTAACCGTCGACGCCCAGGCCAAGACGTATACCGTCGAGTCGGCCGGCCAAGTCGCTCGCCGTCCCGTGGGCCAATCGCTCTCTCTGCCGCTGCCCTCGTTTGCATCTTCTTCGTCGGTTCATTGATCGAACGGTTGGCCAGCGATACGTCGGTGGCTTTGTCCGCCACAAGCAAAGGATCAATCTCGTTTTGTTGACCACGGCCGAGCCAGGGCGCGACAGAGGGGCCAGTACTACAGCGTCCACTGGATGATCGAGATCTTCTTCCGCACGCTGAAGTCGGGCTGCCGCGTGGAAGAAAGGCACTTCGAATATCTCGACCGACTCCTGCCCTGCGTGGGCATCTATTTGGGCTGGGAGAACCAAAAAACCTTCGGCCTGGAAAGCAATATTCATTCCCATTACTCGAGGAAAAACTCCCCACTTCTCAGCCCATACTGGCGTGCCGAGGGCCCGTCTGGTAGGGTGAAAGAGGAGCCTACTACCTCATTGCAGTAGGGTTTGGTGGTACTGGCGATGGGTGGCACTGGCGTCTCGCCAGTGCTTGTGGCCAAAAACACTGGCGAGACGCCAGTGCCGCCCAACCGACATGATCAAATGCAATGGGGTACTACACTGCTGGGCGAACCCATGCCGATACGATTCCTTTGCACTTCGTGTGGACAACGCCTGTCGATCGGGTCCCGCAAGGCGGGCGCCCGGATCGAGTGTCCGACGTGTGGCGAGGAGCAAACGGTCCCCGAGGCGTCGACGGTCCGGACGCCTGACAATTCGCCGCAGCAGGCCTCCGACGACGTGCCGAGCCTGGCCGACGTGGCCGTCTACGACGAGATCCCGGCGCCGCCCGGGCCAGAGCCGAGTCCGCCAGCCAAGGGCAAGACTCCAGTTGATGCTCCCAAAGCAACCCGATCCCAAGAGGAAAGCGCACCGGCGGCCAGCCTGTCGGACGAGATGATTCTCCTGCCGCGACGGACGCTCTACGTTCAGGCCGGCTTGTTCCTGGCCCTCGGGCTCTTGGCGTTGGCGGCCGGCTACTTCATCGGTCGGGGCGACGCGACGCTCGAGACGGTCACCGCTCGGGAAGAGGCGGCCCGGCAGCCGGTCCGCGTCTCCGGCACGATCACGTGGCGCGACATGCGCGACACGAGCCAAGGTGATCGGGGCGCGGTGGTTATTTTTTTGCCCGAGGGCGCCCGGCCCGACGCGCTCATTCTTATGGACGGACTCCGGCCGACCGATCTGCCGTTGGCCGAGGACTCGCCGGCGTTGCGTCCGATCCGCGATTTGGGTGGGGTCTACACCCGGACCGGCCCCGACGGGACCTACTCGGTCGAGTTGCCCGACCGGGGCCGCTACAACATACTGTTCCTTTCCAAATGGACCCGCCGCCCGGCCGACGTCCTGCCCGAACAGGTCGACCGCGAAGAACTGGCCGCCTACTTCGACGACCCGACCGCCCTGATCGGCCGCCAGAAGTACCACTGGGCGTTCCGCGATTTCGAAGCCGACGACCGCGTCGACTACGACTTCGGCGAAGACCGCGGCGCGTAAGCGGGCTGGTATCGACTCGATCTGACGATCGTCACCAGATCCAGCCGATCGTCGGGAGCAACAAGATCGCGAATCCCAGCCAGGTCACCGGCAGGGCGGCCGCGACGAGCCAAGCTGCTGTGGCGAGCCAGACCGTTATAAAGAACCCCGGTGAGACGGCAAACGCCCCGGGCGATGGCAGATCATTCGGCCTGCGTATGCGTTGCCATGTGGCGACGAGGCTAATGATAAACACGGCTATGACCAGGCAGCCGACCGGTTCGATGAAGATTTCCTGCAATGTCCAGGGGAACGACTGTATGAACGCCCAAACCAGACCTACGCCGGGCGACATGACCTGGCGAACCATCGACCAGATGATCAGACCGATGAGCGCCCCGGCTCCCAACGCCAACACGGCCAGGACGAACTGGTGCTGGTGGAAGTACAGATCGGCGTGATCGTTCGGGCTGTCGCCCCGCGGCCCGTCGTCGGGCGCCGCTCGTCGGGCAAGCCGCCACGCGATGGTCGTGATGAGCATGAAAGCCGCCACGCCGACCACGGCCCAGTATTTCAGGCTGATGCCGCCCAGGCCCTCGGCGTAGGACGGGGAAAGTTGCTTCAAGCCAAAATAGTGCCACCAGATGCCGAAGACGGCGGACCCGGCTAGACACACCGCCGTGGCAAGTCCCCAGAGTGCCCGGCTGGCAAATCCTCGCTCCCAACGTCGTGCCAGTTGAACCAGGCACGCCGCGCCGAGCAACACGGCACCCACGGCCGAGACGTCGGCCCAGAAGAATCGTTGCACCGCGTAGTCCAGTTCGGCTCCGTAGGCTGCGGTAGTCAAGTGAGGTGGTTGGGCAAGGTCGATGCCCTGAATGGCGATAAAAACCAGGTTTCCAATGGTTCCGGCTTGAACGGCCGCGAAGACGCACCACGCCAAGCCAACGAAGCCACCGAGCAGACCGACTATTCGTGAGAGCCAGACTCGTTTGCCCGGCCGACGCGGCGCGCAAACGCTTCCCACGATAATCAGCAAGGCCAAGCACGGCAGAAAGGCCCGGAGGTAGTCGTCAACGAACCATCGCTCGTAGAGGTCGTAATCACCGTTCAACGATACGGAAGGATTCGGCCCTCGTTTGGTGGCTTGCAGGAACACATAGTATCCCAGCAGCACAACGATCATGCCCAGTCGCCACGCGATGGCGAACCGATAGGCCCAACGCCGCTCCGAAGCCAGGTCTTTTCGCCGGCGCAGCTCGCGCGCCAGATCATACGCCTGAACCGCCAAGCCCACGATCAGCCACGCACCCACGGCGATCATCACGCACTCGGCCCACATGACCGTCCGGAGCCCATGCGCCGAAAGTCCCATCGCCACCCCGAACGTCAGCACCAGCATCGCCCGGATGCTGAACTGGAACCGGCGGCGCGGCTGGGGCTTCGGTTCCGGACTCGGGG
>JAFGFF010000177.1 GCA_016931075.1 Pirellulales bacterium
CCCCGAGTCCCTAGCCCCCAGCCCCCTGTCCCCCTCCCGCCCGAAGCTCGGCCAGAACGCGCTCGATATCCGGCGGCAAGGGTGCTTCGAGTGTCATAGGTTCGCCCGACTTGGGGTGGGCGAAGGAGATTCGCCAGGCGTGCAGGGCTTGGCGATCGAGCAGGACGAGCGTGTCGGTCGGGTCGCCGCGGAGTTCGCCGCGGGTGAGTTGCGAACGGCCGCCGTAGAGGCGATCGCAGAGGACCGGGTGACCGACGTGGTCGAGGTGGACGCGGATCTGATGGGTGCGGCCCGTCTTGGGCGACACTCGCAGGGCCGCGAAGTGGGCGAACCGCTCGACGACCTCATAAAACGTCTCGGCCCGGCGGGCGTCGGGGTCGTGGCGGCGGATGGCCATCTTCTCGCGGTGGTGAGGGTGGACGCCGATCGGCTCGTCGATCACGTCGCGGTCGCGCTGGGGCACACCGGCGACCAGGGCAAAGTACTCCTTCTGGATCGAACGGCCCTCGAACTGGCCGGCCAGTTGGGCGTGAGCCTGGTCGTTTCGGGCCACCAGCAATACACCGCTTGTGTCGCGGTCGAGCCGGTGGACGATGCCCGGCCGCGTGGGCCCGCCCGTAGTGCTGAGCTGTCCGGCGAACCGGAACTGCAGCGCCCCGGCCAGCGTGCCCGACCAGTGCCCTCGGGCCGGATGGACCACCATGCCCGGTGGCTTGTTCACCACGGCGATATCGTCGTCTTCGTAGAGGATGTCCAGCGGGATGTCCTCGGCGCGAGGGCCTTCGCGGGGTAGCTCAGGCAGAACAAGCCGGACGCGTTGGCCCGGGTTGAGCCGATAGCTGGGCTTGCATCCGCCCCCATCGACTTGCACGGCCCCGGCGACAATCACGCGGCGGAGGTGCATCCGGCTGTAGTCGGTCAGATGATGGGCCAGAAACGCGTCCAGCCGCCAGCCCGACTGGCCCGGCTCCACCACCAACTCGATCAAGTCGCCCGGGGAATCGGCATCGGCCATGAGAAAGGCGATCCGCTAACTTTTGCCGGCCTTGGCCGGGGCGTCGGCTTCTTTCGGGGGCAGCGTCTTGGGCGCGTCCGACTTGGGCGGCTGCTGGGCCGGCATGGCGGGCGACGGGGGCGTCTCTTTCGGCGGGGCCGACATGGGTGGCACGGTGTCGGGCACCTCGGGCGAGATGACGCCGACGTTGCCGGTCTTCATGTCGGGCGTTTTGTCACCGGGCGTCTTTTCTTTCTCGTCTGTTTTGCCCGGAGTAGAATTCAGCTCGCCCGTTTCGGCCGGGGGCAAATCGCCGGACGGAGTCAGGCCGTCCAGGCCGCTGCTCTTAAGCGAATCCATCAGGCCCCCGCCAGAGCTGGAACCGCCCGGTGGCATGATGGTGTCGGGATCGAGCGAGAACGTCTTGCCCGGGGTGCCCGGCTCGCCCATCAAGGCGGCCGAAGGGTTGTAGGTGGCGAACTTGTCGCAGAAGTTTTTCGTCGACGACCGGGCCAGGGCGGTCAGGCGATACTCGGCCTGTTTGGCGTACGCCCCGTCGGGCCACTGCTTCAAGACCTCTTCGTATCGTTTTCTGGCTCGGTCCAATTCGCCCTTCGCTTCGTGAACGCGAGCCAGCCCGAAAGTCGCCCGTTCGACCAGCGCCGGATTTTTCCGCTCGCCGAGCACCGTGCCATAGCAGGTGGCCGCCCGATCCAGCTCGCGGTTGGCTTCGACGCGGCTGGTGAACAAGGCCGCGTTGCCACGATCCAAGGCAATGTCGCCGATGAGCAACTCGGACCACTCGCCGACCTCGGTCGCGGGATGGTCCTCGGCCACCTTAAGCAACGCCGCCCGGCCTTGCCCGAGGCCCTGGTAGAATTCGGTCCACGCCCGGGCCGTTTCCGCCCGAGAATGGTGGAGCCAAAACGACGTCGCCACGCCCACAATCACGACCACGAGCAATACGGCCAGAATCGTGTTGGTATACGGCTGGACCTTGTCGATCACATGGGTCAGCCAGTCGGCCAACTCGTTATGCTTCAGTTCGTGACGCCGTTCGCTTTTCATTGGGAAACTACCTCACCACGAGACCGCTTTGGATAGTCGGGGCACCCGACCAAACCTTGGAGTATACGGCCCGACCCCCCGAAGGGTCAAGCCGGGATGAGACGCGTTCCCGCTGGCGATCGCGACATCACCCGGTGGCGTGCTCGGGACGCAGAGGAAGGGGGGCCTCGGACGGGCGGCGAGAGGGCTGAACGGCCGGAGTCCGACTGGCCAGGTGGCGGTTGAAGAATCGGGCGATCCGGCGTTCGTACTGGCCCCGCTGACGCGTGATCGACTCGTTGTGCTTCGCCTCCGGGGTGACCCAGAGCTTCGGGCGGCTGGGCATGCTGTCGCGAAGCGATTGGACCACTTCCAGCGGAATATGCGTGTCGCAGTGGCCGTGGATCATCAGAACCGGCTGGCGGATCCGCCGCGCTGCCCGATCGACCGTGACGAAACGACAACCCCGACGCCAGGCCAACAAGTGCCGCGCCCAGGCGCAGGCCGCCCGCAACGAGGCGTCGGGCAACCAGGAGTAAAGCGCCGGGAAACGGACGAAGATCCGCATGAATCGCCGCAGGTAGTGAAGCTGCATCCGTTCAGTGGGACAGGCCCCGTCCACCACCAGCGTTCGCACCCGGTGATCGTCGGCTGCGGTACATAGGGCCACCGTCCCCCCCTTGCACACGCCGATGATGCCGATCCCCCGCGGGTCGGCGTCAGGGCGACCGCACAAGTAGTCGATCACCGTCCGGACGTCGGACACCTCGTACTGGGTGACCCAGGGCAACGGCTCGTAGCCGGGCGTGCGGCCACTGACGCCGTGGTTGCGGAAGTCGAACGTGAAGACGTCGTACCCTCCGCGGCGAAGGTCCTCGGTATAGGGGATCGCCGCCCAACGGTCGCCGTTGAGCTCATGGCAAAAGGCCACCACGCCCTTGCGGATCCTCGCGCCCGTGGCCAAGTAGGTCCCTTCGAGCCGGATGCCGTCGGGAGTGAGCAGCTCGACCCGATCGCCTTCGTCCAACGGCTGACGCCACGGGGCGGGCAGCCAGGGCGTCTGGCTGAACACCCGGGCGATCAGCGGCACGTACACGATCCAAGCCACGACGTGGCCCAACACGATCAGGCCAACCAGCCCCAACAAAAACCAACAAATGCCGGCGAACATCTCGGTGGTGACTCGACTAAGCAGGACAGGATGGGGGACGGACAGGCAATCAAACCAAGGCGATAACGTCAGGCAGACTTTGCTCTGTGGAACTGTCGGGTGGGTAATCGTAAACCGGGTGGGCTCGTATCGCACGTCACGCGGGCCGCAGCCCACGCACGTCCGGAAGGAAGAAACCGGGGGCGGCCTCCTGGGCATGTCTTCCGTCGTCGAACAGGAAACTCCGGCAGCGCCGGAGATGCTTGTCGAGCTGGCCGTCCTTGCCTGTTCCGGTTCAGGGCCTGTTCCGGATCGCGCAATTGGCACAAAACCGTGAGCCAACGCGAAATTAACAGCTCCCCAGGCTAACCCAGGCTGCCATGATGTTCAATAGGCCCTCCTGGGTGGGGCTACCCCCAATACAGGTAGACCGCGATCTGCACCGAGCAGATCAGTACGGCCCACCATCGGGCACTCCGCCACCAGGCGGTGCCCCGGTCCTCGTCGATCAGCCGGGCCGGCATGAACAGGAGCCAGACCAGCAGCAGGACGAACACCCCGGCAAACGCGGCCTTGCCCAACCAGGGCCCCGAGCCCAAAAGGATCACCGCCGAGGGAATCATTCCAAGCACGTTCATTCGGCCGCCTCCTTCGAAACGGGGATCCAGCACACCAGCCCCTCAAGCCGTTTGCGGTCATACGGCCGTGTGAAGAGGCTAACCACGGTGGTGGTGACCAGGGCAACCACGAAGGACCACCAGGCGACCCAGAGGAAGGGGACATCGTAGTCCTCACCAAACACCATCCCCGACGCGTGCATGAGGATGGATGAAGCCAGCCCCGCGACCATGCCGACGAGTCCTCCCGTCGACGTGGCGAACCGGGTGAGCATTCCCAAGAGCAACAGAGCCAGCAACGGTCCCTGAAAGAGCGTCAGGAAATTTTGAAACGCCTCGAAAACCGAGCCGAACCATTCCTTCACTGGATAGGCAATGGCCACGCCTCCGAGCAGGAAGACGATCACCAGCCAGCGTCCCACGGCGAGGTAGTGTTGGTCCGATCGGTTCGGCGCCAAGGGGCGATAAAGGTCGGTCACCACCAGTGTGCTGGCCGAGTTGACGTAGGAATCGAGGTTGGACAACACACCCGCCAAGAATGCGCCCATCACGATGCCCAACACGCCCGTCGGAAGCAGCCGGGCGACCAACAGGGGAAGAATCTGGTTCTTGTCCCAATCGGCAGTCGGTTGGCCAAGCTTATCGTGAAGCAGCGCCAATGCTATCAGCCCCGGCAGCACAAGCAACACGGGAAAGAAGAGCTTGATGACGGCGCAGAAGATATACGACGCGCGTGCCTGCTGCTGGCTTTTCGTGCCGAGCGTCCGCTGGACAATCGCCTGGTTGCCGATCCAGTAGGCAGGTCCGAGCACGAATCCCAGGCCCAAGAGCACTGCGGGCCAAGGATATTCCGGATGGTCTCGCGGCAGAATCAAGTCGAAATGGTGTTCTGTCCAACCCAGGCTGCTAACCGTCTCATGCAACCCGCCAAACCCGCCAACCCTGTTCAGTCCGAGGATGCAGATCAACGCCGCGCCGACGATCAACACCGCGCAGGACACGGTGTCGGTTACGACGACCGCTTTCAGCCCACCGACGGTCGTGTAGACGGCAACGACCACGGCGGTCACTCCGACGGAGAACCAGAAGCTCCAGCCCAGCAAGCATTGGAACATGACGGCCGCGCTGACGAAGATGGTCCCCAGCGTCCCGACCATGAAAACCGTCCAGATGACGGCGAAGCCGGTTCGCACCTGAACGTTGTAACGCCGGCCCAAGTACTCCGGGATCGTATAGACGCCGGCCATCCAGAGGAACGGCATGAAAAGGAACGCAGCCACCAACAGCGGGAAGGCACAGCCGATGAAGTCGTAGTTCATCATGACGATGCCCCACCGATAGCCGTCGGCGGCCAAGCCAACCATGTCCTTCGCGCCGATGTCGGAAACGACCAGCGACATACCCACTGCCCACCAGGGCAGCGACTTGCCCGCCAGGAAGAAGTCCTTGCTCGACTTGATGCCCCGGCTGATCCACATGCCCAAGGCAACGACCCCGAGCAGATAGGCCAACATGATGGCAATGTCTGCCCCGGTCAGTGCGACTTCGGTTTCCATGATTGAAACAACCCTGTGGTGAAAAGGCTCAGAGGGGTGGCCCGGATAGCTCAGCTATCCGGGGGCCGTCAGGCCCAAGAGGTTTTGGATTCGGGTTTGAACTGTTGATAATGGTCAAGGGCAGTGCGCCCTGCGTCTTGATGCCTCTTGTCGCTTTGCGACCCCGATAGCAGAGCTATCGGGGCTACCCGATGACACGGTTGGTCCAGAAAGTCCGAAGATAGGCGATTCGCGGCGAACGTCAAGAGACGGGATGTGTGCGGCGTCTGTTCGATTGCTCGAATTGGTCGAGAAACTGGGCAAAACGCGGCCGGGTTGACGGCTCTGCTACGTTGACAGATGAGGTGCGAGCGGTCACAATGGGGGTGGCAGGCGGCAGTCCTGTTTTGCCCGGGATTGGAACGGCAAAGACGCACCCGAGGCGAAAAGACCAAATCCTTGCCCTCCAACCCACCAACACACGCCGGGCGATGCCCGAGTCAGCCCGGTCCACCCCGTAGACGCGGCGTCCCTGCCGCGTTCCACACAGCTTTACAAAGCGGCGCCCGCGCCGCTTCTACTTGCCGATTGCACGAGATGAATGCTAGGAGCCTGTCTCGATCGACATGCAACCTCAAACCGGGAGAATCCTGATGTCCACGTCTTCCGCTGGCAATCGTCCGTTTCATAAAAACTCCTCTGCCGCCGTACCCAATCCGTCGCGGCGGCGTTTCCTAGCCCAGTCGGGCGGCGCGGTGGCCGGGCTGGGACTGAGCACGGTATTGAGTTCGCGGGCCTACGCCGGCGAGGACAACACGATCAAGATCGCCCTGGTCGGATGCGGCAGTCGCGGCACCGGCGCGGCGGTGGATGCTATGTCGACCGAAGGGCCAACCCAACTCTGGGCCATGGCCGACGTCTTTCCCGACCATATTGCCCGGTGCCAGAAGGGGTTGATCAAGCGTTTCGGCAAGAAGGCCGAGGTCCCGCCCGACCGGCAGTTCGTCGGCATGGACGCCTTCAAGAAGGCGATCGACACGCTTGGCCCGGGCGACGTCGTCCTGCTAGTCACACCACCCGCCTTCCGGCCGATCCACCTGGAATACGCTGTCGAGCGTGGCGTGAACGTTTTCATGGAGAAATCGTTCGCCGTCGACGCCCCGGGCGTCCATCGCGTGATCAAGGCGGGCGAGGCGGCCGAGAAGAAGAACCTCAAGGTGGCCGGGGGCCTGATGTGCCGCCATCACTTGCCCTTGCAAGCCATCATCAAGGAACTCCACGCCGGCAAGATCGGCGAGTTGGTCAGCAGTTGGGTCTACCGCGAGCACGGGCCGGTCCCGTTCAAGCCCCGTCAGCCCGGCATGAGCGAGTTGGCCCATCAGATCAACAATTACTCGTGCTACACCTGGCTCAACGGCAGCTTCCTGCTGGACTGGTTGATCCACAACCTGGACATCGGCTGTTGGGCCAAGAACGCATGGCCCGTCGCGGCCCAAGGCATGGGCGGCCGGCAGGTTCGCACCGAGCCCGACCAACTGTTCGACCACTACTCCGTCGAGTACACGTTCGCCGACGGCACGCGTCTGCTGGCCCAAGGCCGGCACATGACCAACTGCTGGCAGTTCTTCGGCAACCAGATCCACGGCACGAACGGCTCGGCGATCCTGGGCGAAGGCCAGTGGGACACGAAACTCTTCAAGGGCTACGTGCAGACGCCCAAGCACCAGATTTGGCACTACGACGGCCCAGCACCCAACCGTTACCAATACGAGCACGTGGAGTTTTTCGACGCCATCCGAAACGACAAGCCGTACAACGAGACCCAGCGGTGCGCGATGGCCGCCATGACGGGCATTTTGGGCCGGATGGCCGTCGAGTCGGGCAAACGCGTCACCTGGGACCAGGCCATGGCCTCGAAATTCGAGTTGGCCCCGGGCCTGGACCACCTCGCCTGGACCGACGCCCCGCCCGTCGTCCCCGACCCTGATGGAAACTACCCCCTGGCCATGCCAGGAATGACGAAAGCGTTTTGAAACAACCACAGGGTGCCATGCCCACGCTTGCGTGGGCATGAAGAGACGGAGTAAGGAGTCAAGAACATGCCCACGCTTGCGTGGGCATGGCACCCGATCGTTATTCCACAAAAATCTCCCCCCACCGCGTCCTCTTTAACGCAAGGAGTTTTTCCGATGAGCGACAACCAATACGCTGTTTCGCGTCGTGCTTTCCTTCGAACCGCCGGGGCCGTGGCGGCCGCCACGGCTTGGCCCGCGGCCAGCTACGCACGGGTGATCGGGGCCAACGAGCGGATCCGCGTCGGCGTCATTGGCGCCGGCGGTATGGCCACGAATCACATGAAAAACGCGTTGCGGCCTCTTCAAAAACAAAACAACCTCCAGCCGGTCATGGTGGCCGACTGCTGGAAACGTCGGGCCGCGGGAGGCGCGAAGATCCTGGGCATCTCGAACGCCCAGACCGACTATCGCAAGGTGCTCGACACGGACGCCGACTACGTCCTGATCGCCACGCCCGAGCATCGGCACGCCCAAATGACGCTCGACGCCCTGGACGCCGGCAAGGCCGTCTATTGCGAGAAGCCGATGACCCACACGATTCCCGAGGCGTTGGCCGTCTTGAAAAAGCAGCGCGAGACGAAGCTGCCCATCCAGGTCGGCGTCCAAGGCATGTCCGACGACAGCTACAGCTCGGCCGCCGAGGCCATCCGCAACGGCGTGTTAGGCCGCGTGGTCCAGGCACAGATCGAATACGTCCGCCGCTATGACAAGATGGGTCCGTGGCGAAGGGAAGAGACAAAGAAATATGTCAACAAGCCGGCCGATCTGAACTGGACCGACTGGTTGGGCAGCGCCGCGAAGGTGCCGTGGAACCCGCACCATTACTTCGAGTGGCGAAACTACCGAGCCTATTCGGGCGGAATCTGCACCGACCTGTTCGTCCACCGACTCAGCCGCATCATGAAAGCGTGCGACCTGGACTATCCCCGCCGCGTCGTCGGCATGGGCGGCATCTGGCAGTGGCCCGACGGCCGCGACCTGCCCGACAATTTTGAGATGATCTGCGAATACCCCCGCGGCATGAACGTCTACATCCTGGGCACGATGAGCAACCGCGTCGGTGTCGACCACCTGATCCGCGGCTATCGGGGAACGTTGTACTTCACCCCGACAGGCTGGGTGGCCAAGGACAAGGACGACAAGATCCTGGCCGAGCACAAAAAGACGGGCGGCGAGGACATCCGCCTGCACCACACCAACCTGCACAACCACCTGCGCAAGGGCGAGCCCCTCCACTGCCCCGCCGACTTCAGCGCCGCTGCCGTGGCCGCCGTCTGCATGGCCAACGAATCCTGGCGCACCGGCCGCATGATGGCCTGGGACAAGACGAACCAAAAAATGGTCCCCGCCGATACGATCCAGACGAGCCATTTTCCGGAGACATCGGCGTCATGATGCGTGGATCGCATCAGTCCATTGAAAAGGAGGGAGAGTCAGCGCCATGCCAACATGTCGCCAAAGGTGCGTCCGCTTTACGGTCGCCGTGGTTGCTCTGTTCGTGGGGCTGGTTTCCGCGGCGTTCGCCGAAGACTATTCGGTGCTCGGAAAAGACGCCCACGGCCTTCTCTGGAAAGCCCTGACGGCCGAGCTTGCGGCGTTGGACGCCCAACGGGACCGGGCGCATGCCGACGCGGTGGCCTCGCCGGCCGCCCTGGCCGCGAGACAGGCCCAGGTCCGGCGGGACCTCCTCTCAATGGTCGGCCATCTGCCGAAGGAGAAAACGCCGCTGAACGCGCGGGTCACCGGCGCGATCACCGTCCCGGGTGAAAACTACAAGATCGAGAAGGTCATTTTCGAGAGCCGGCCCGGCTTTCATGTGACGGCCAATCTCTACTTGCCCACCGACGTGCAAAAGCGCGTGCCCGGCGTGCTGGTCCCGTGTGGCCACTCCGCCAACGGCAAGGCTGCCGAAGCCTACCAAAAGGCCTCGATCCTTCTGGCCAAAAACGGCATGGCCGCCCTGATCTTCGATCCGGTCAGCCAGGGTGAACGGCTGCAAATGTTCGACTCGCCTGCCGGCACCACGGCCCACACGCTCATGGGCACGGGCGCGCGGACGCTCGGAATGACGACCGGCTCCTACGAGATCTGGGACGCCATGCGGGGTATCGACTACTTGATCAGCCGGCCGGAAGTCGACGGCGAGCAGATCGGCATGACGGGCAACTCGGGCGGAGGAACCCAAACCTTGTGGACGACGGCGTTCGACCCGCGCATTCGAGCTGCCGCGCCGTCGTGCTACGTCTCCGAGTTCAACCGGGTGGTCAACGCCATCGGCCCGCAGGATTGCGAACAGCACTACCCGAACCAAGGCAAGTACCTCATCGACCATGCCGACCTGATCGTTTTGCGCGCGCCGACGCCCATACGCATCCTCGCGGCCAATAAGGACTTTTTCCCCATCGCGGGAGTTCAACAGGCCTATGCCGACGCCAAACAGGCCTATGCGGTGGCGGGGGCGGCGAGTTCCGTCGACCTGTTCACCTACGACGACCCTCACGGTTGGAGCCAGCCGCGGCGCGAGGCGGCCGTCCAATGGATGAAGACCTGGCTGCTGGGCGACTCGACCCCCGTGGTAGAGCCCGCCACACTCCAAGTCCAAACCGACACGGCCTTGCAGTGCACGCCGACCGGCCAGGTGCGTTCCAGTTTTCCCGGAGAAACGACCGTAGCGAAACTCAACCTCGAATACGCCCTCCAAACAAAACCGCTTCGCGACGCTTTTTGGAGCAAGAACAACCCGGACGCCTGTCGGGCCGCAATCCGCCGACTGCTTGGTATGGTTCCCTTAAAAGGCTCTCCAGACGTCGCACAAGTGGGAATGATCGATCGGCCCGACTACCGCATCGAAAAACTTCGCATCACGCGCCCCAACGAGATCCCGATTCCCGGCCTCCTGTTCCTCCCCAACAAGATCGACGGCAAGGCGCCCCTGACCGTCTACATCGACGGCGCGGGAAAGGCCTCCGGGGCCAAGGTCGGCGGTCCGGTCGAAAAAATCGTCCGCCGGGGTCGCATCGTGTTCTCCTTCGACCTGTGCGGTTTCGGCGAGACCAGAGACCGCAAGGGAAAGTATCGGAACAAGGAGTTTCGCACGTCGATGCTCGCCATGTACAACGGCCGCCCGCTGGTCGGACGCCGTGTGGAAGAAGTCCTGGCTTCGCTCGATATGCTGCTTGCGCGCCCGGACGTCGACGCCTCCAACGTCCACGTGATCGGGGTGGGCGACGCGGTCACGGCCGTGATGCACGCTGGTGCGTTGGACACGCGAATTACCCGCGTCAAGATCGTGAGGCCCTGCCTCACCAGTTGGATTCACGACGTTGTGGCCCAACCCCATCGCAAGAACACGCTCGGCCACGTGGCGCCGGGCGCGCTGGAGAAGTATGATCTGCCCGACCTGCAACGGCTCATGCCCAACGCCGTGTTCCCCGAACGGCCGATCCGAGGGCAGCCGGTCGAAGATCGCAAGAGGAAGCCGCGGAATTCGAGCAAGAAGCGCTGACCGTGCGGCGATGACCGCCCATGGCGCTCGATCATTGGTAATGTAGCATTCAATAGTGCGAAACCTGGAGCCTAAGGAGGTTTTGTGGAATGAGACGCAATTGGTTCTTGCTTCTACTGTGCTTGTATCTGTTCGGGACGAGCGCCCTTGCCCAGGCGGCTCAGCGGCCGAACGTGATTTTCATCCTGGCCGACGACTTGGGCTACGGCGATCCGGGCTGCTACAACCCGGAGTCAAAAATCCCCACGCCGAACATCGACCGGCTGGCCGAGCAGGGCATGAGGCTGACCGACGCCCATTCGGCCTCGGCCGTGTGTACGCCGACGCGCTACGGGATCCTGACCGGCCGCTACTGCTGGCGGACCCGGCTGAAGAAGGCCGTCTTGTGGCCCTACGCGATGCCGCTGATCGAACGCGACCGGCTCACGCTGCCCGAGATCTTCAAGGAGCACGGCTACGCGACGATCTGCCTCGGCAAATGGCACCTGGGCATGAAGTGGCCTCGCAACGACGGGCGGCAAACCCCGGCCGACACCGACCGGCTCGACGACAAGGTCATCGACCTCGGCAAGCCCGTTCTCGACGGGCCGTGCGACCATGGATTCGACCGCTACTTCGGCGTCGATCTGCCGTGCTTCCCGCCGTATTGCTTTCTGGAAAACAACCACGTGGTCGGGCCGGTCCCCGATCGGCCCAAGCCCCGAAACATGATCGGCGAGCCAGGCCGGATGCAAAAAGGTTGGACGTTCGAACGGGTCCTGCCCATGCTGGGCGAGAAGGCCGATGAGTACATCTGGCGCCACGCGACGCAGCATCCCGACCAGCCGTTTTTCATGTACCTGCCGTTGACGGCCCCCCACACGCCCATCACGCCGAACAAGCCCTTTCAAGGGAAAAGCCAGGCGACCCTCTACGGCGATTTCGTCGTCGAGACCGACGCCGTCGTCGGCCGGGTGCTGGGCGCGCTGGACGAGACCGGTTTGACCAAGAACACCATTGCTGTGTTTACCTCCGACAACGGTTCGCCGGGCCGAAACGGCCACAACATGGCCGGGCCCTACGGCTCGTGCACCCGCGACAGCGGCCACCGGCCGAACGCCCCTTGGCGCGGCCGCAAGGGCGACATCCACGAGGGCGGCCACCGCGTGCCCTTGATCGTCCGCTGGCCAGGCCACGTCCGGCCCCACAGCACCAACGATGCGCTGATCTGCCTGAACGATTTCTACGCCACCCTGGCCGCCCTGTTGGGCCACGACCTGCCCGACGACGCCGGCGAAGACAGTTTCAACATGCTGCCCGAGCTGTTGGGCAAGAACCTGCCCGGGCCGATCCGCACGTCGCTCATCCACCACTCGCACCTCGGCAAGTTCGCCATCCGCCAGGGCGATTGGAAACTCATCCGCTGCCAAGGCAGCGGCAGCACGTTCACCGAGGTTCCCATCCTGCCCGACGCGCCCGCGGGCCAGCTCTACAACCTCAAGGACGATCCCCAAGAGAAAAAGAACCTCTACCGCGAGCGGCCCGACATCGTCCAGCGGCTTTCCAAAATGCTCGACGAGCAAATCAAGTCCGGCCGCACGCGACCAGTTCAGCGGAGGGCTGGCACAGCGGACCAGACGGAATAGCCTTCGGAACTCGCAGGCTAGTAGATTGCATTGTGCCGCCAGAGCTTACGGAAGATGGTTTCGCTCCATAATCAACGTCCATCTGGGATACCCCAAACGATGTACGATTCCTCTGTTTCCCTATCTTTTCGCCATTTCTGTTCCTTGCAGAACCCATCTTGACGCAATGCATTGCCCTGAAACAGGATGCAATGGTAACAAATCGGTCCTTTCTCACCCCTTTTCCCAAAATTGAACACCACCGCCCAAGAGCCGTTGTGTGAAAATCTAGGCAACCTGTTGACATTTCACCAGTTATGAACATAGTGGTGTTTGAATGCCCAATGGTCTCGTGACTGGGTGCTCATCTTCGTTGCTAGCCTTAGAGAAGCATTGAGAGAACGGCTTTCGTTGTTCGGAGATGAAAGATTCGCTGATTCAGTTCCTTTGGATGTCTTTCTGGGAGGTGTGCGAATGAAACAACGAATTGTCTGTGTTGTCGCGGCATTGGCCGTGGCGCTGATTCTGGTGGCCAATGGCCAGGCGACGACGATTACGTCTGGTGGAACCCACGGCAACAACTCCGATGTGCCTTTGGACTTCGGAAGCAACGTGACGGGCGATGCAACCGATTACGTCACGACCGACGGGACCGGCCCGACGCCCAATATCGCCTTGGTGTGGGCTCCCGCCCCAAACATTTGGGAATTTCACAGTGCCGTCACGTTCAGCAATAACGGGCTGACAGTGCCGATTATTCAATTGGACTGCGATGACAACAGCGGCAGTATTCCCCTTCCCCCGGATCCGACGATTACATTCATCCCAACCGCGAGTACGGGAGTCTGGATCCATTCGCTCGAGCTCGCCAATGCCACCGACCAGCCGTCAAGCGTGCCCGCCTACGGTTGGACGATCACCCTGACCCGAGTCTCAGACAACACGGTCGTCCTGACGAAGGTGACAGAGCCGCTGGATGCCACACCGAAAAAAATCACGGTCGATTTTGACTACGTGGGCGCTATCGGCGAAAGCTACGTCATGCGATTTGACGACGGTGGCGTCGACAAGTGGTACACCGGCATGGACAATCTCAGCTTCAGCGAGGTCCCCGAGCCTTCGACGCTCGTTCTGCTCCTGATGGGCGGACTGGCTGTGCTCGGACTGAAACGCCGGTAGGAAGAGAAATCTGACTCGTTAACAAAAAGTCGTCCCTGGCCGGGTGGCACACCCGTTGCGGAGACACGGTGTTCGCATCTTAATGCGACGCCTTGTTTTTCCGCCCACCCGGCTGAGGTGACGACTTTTTTATTGCTTTTTTATTGCGTTGCGTCTCATAGCAGTGAGCCGTAAACGCTTTTCTCGGCCCGCGCTTTCTCTGCGCGAAGATCGCATCGCCGTATCCTCTGGCCTGCCAAGATACGAAGTATCGATCCTTGGCACATTCGAGGCTATTCGATGATTGCGAGCCCCGCTCATATTGCGATCATCGAGCAGATTCGCGACGAATGCGAAGAAGAAGGGCCGTTTGAGCAGGAAGTGCCGACGGATCTGTTCCTCTTCGCGCGAGGCCAACCGCCTCGACGGGACTTGATGCAAATCGGCGGCGTACCCTATCGGCCGGCCGACATGCCGTGGCCCCGAACGAGCACGGGGCAGGCCATGACGTTCTTGGCCCAATTCCGTTTTGCCGAATCCCTGGACATTTGTCCTGCGGTGCCCGCCGGGATGCTGCTCGTGTTCGCCCGCGACAATATGGCGATCGACGGTGATCCTGATTCCTTTCGAGTGGCATGAGCTTGGCCTGACCGATCTTGTCTCGCCCTCCGACGTTCCGGATCCGGCGTGGACGTTCGTGCAATGCTACGGCGTTCGACACCAGACGGTCGATCTGCCAGAGTCGGTGCATCGATTTGAACGTTATCACGGCAGTTGTGCGGTTCTCGAAGGCACCAAGATCGGCGGCGTGGCCTTGAAATCGCCACCACCGCCGCCAGAGGTCGTCGTGCCGGAAAGGCCCGCGCATGGGCCGTTTCTCTGTACGCTCGGTTCCATCGAGTGCATGAGCGAATGGCCGTATCCATGGATAGACGAGCCGGAACCGATTCGGTTGGCCGGCATCCCTCTCAGCCGCGTCGCCCAACGCGATTCGCTCTACTGGGGCGATGCCGGAACGCTCAACTTCTATTTGGAAAAGGATGGCAGTGTGTCTTGGGACATGCTATCGTACTGAGACGGGCGGAGAGTGCTGTTCTCCAACGCCCCAAACAATGTTGTCCTGTCCTCCGGGAATACAACCATGATCCGTCGAGCCATACTTCTTGGCCTGTTATGGTCCGTGTTGCTTGCCGGGTGCCATGCCCAGACGACCGCCTTGGCGGCGGATGGGCATGTGGGCAAGGATCTCCCAATCCCATGCTCATCCGCCGCTGAAGCGACGTCTGAGCATGGCACCCAGTGGACGTCTGGTACCCAGCGGTCGTCTGGGCGTGACAACCAGAAGACCCAACCGGCCAAGGGGACTTGCCGGAAGACGGTCCTGTTCGCTGCGGGCAAGGGGGGCTATCACACGTACCGGATCCCGTCGATCATCGTGACGACGCGCGGAACCGTGCTGGCTTTTTGCGAGGGACGCAAGGAAAGCAGCCGGGACTTGGGCAATATCGACATGCTCGTGCGGCGAAGCCTCGACGGCGGGCGGACGTTCGGCCCGATGCGGGTGATCTGGAACGACGGGCCGAACACGTGCGGCAACCCTTGTCCGGTGATCGATCGCACGACCGGCGCCGTCTGGCTGCTGATGACCCACAACCTGGAGAAGGACGGCGAAAAGGCCATTACGAACCGGAAGGCCGCCGGCACGCGGACCGTGTGGATCGCCCACAGCACGGACGACGGCCAGACCTGGTCGCGACCGATCGAGATCACCAACGACGCAAAGCGGCCCGACTGGACCTGGTACGCCACCGGGCCCGGGGCCGGTATC
>JAFGFF010000178.1 GCA_016931075.1 Pirellulales bacterium
TCCTTATCCTTATCCTTATCATCCTCCTCCATGACGTTGATACCCTCCATCTCGGCGTCCGCGTCAATCGCGTTGTTTTCACTTTCAGTCAGGTCGGCCGACAAGTCGGTTGCCTTGCGGCCGATCGACGTGTTTCCCGTCACTGCATGGATGAGAATATATATCCCCTTGCGATCGTCTCCCTCGCCGAGGGTCAACAGGATTAGGGTATTGTGTTCGTCCGTCGTCTCTCCCAGCGGGCCGTACTCGACGTTCGTGGTTTCAATCAGGGGATCGGCCACATGCACAATCTTGGTCAGCTTCACCGGCGCGCCCGTATGGGGCAAGTCATCGAGGCACACGATGTGCTGGTTCGGTGGATCGTCCTCGTTGCGGTAGGGCGAGTCGGGCAAATTGTCCAACGCGCCGTTCGTGCCCGTGTGCTCCAACGTGTACCGGTTGTTCACCTTGTCAAACGTGATGCGATAATTGCTACCGTGGGTGACGGCCAACGATCGGGCGTAGGCCAGATCGGCGGTCAGCACCCGGGCGGCTGTCTGCAATTGCTGTTCGACCGCCGGCGTGGCCGACGGAATAATGGCCGCCGCGAGGATGGCCATTATTGCAATCACGATCAACAACTCGACCAGCGACAAGCCGGCCGCTCGGCGTGGGCTTGACATCAATTTCTTCCGCGGCAATCGGTCAGTTCGTCTTGACCTTCAACTCGCCGCTCTTGAGGAATGCGTTTTGTTCCTTCAGCAGTTTGTTCTGCTGTTTCAATTCGTTGACGACCTGCTGGAGCAGTTCGACCGTGTCCACTCGCGATCCTTGGGAATTGGCGAATGGCCGGATCGTCGGCGTGGGCGCGTTTTGGGCGGCCGACGTTCCATACAACCCTAGCACGCACCCGACCAGCAGACTCCCGACAACCGCTGCCATCGTGATAACCCGACGTCGCATGTTCAGACTCCTTTTTCTGACGTTCTCGTGTTTCCGGATTTGATAGGGGCAACCCAACTGAACGATTTTACCCGGTCCGACCAGAGCCCTTCTCGGTTTTCGGTTAGTACTCCGTCCAGCGTATCAGGTCCCACTGTAGTCCCTGATCGTCCGTATGGGGGAGGAAGAGGGGAGTGCTCGTGTCGAACCAGCGGACCGGAATCGTATCACTGGGGGGCAGGAACTTGATATATGCCACGGGGCTGATGCCGATGTGGGTGTTCAGCCAGATCGGCCAGTAGGTGTCCCCGTCGTCATGAAACAGGTCGTTCCAATACTCCCAGAAGAAATCAGGGTAGCCGAATTCCTCGCGCCGACGAAGTTTCCAGTCCTTGGCGGCCACGTTTCCTCGAATCTGCAGACGAATATCTCCTTGGTCGGCACGTTCGACCTCGAGATCGTCCTCGGCCAAGACCATGCCGTCGATCGTCAGCCGAGCCCCGTCATGAAGGATGATGTCATCGGTCGAGACAAGGGCGGGCAGACGGAATCGCAATTCGCCGGTCTGCGGTGCATGTTCATAAGGGGGCAGCACGAACGACGACATCGTGTTGCCCGAACCGTAGGCCTGGAGGTCCGAATCAGCTCCCCCCGAGGTGACCACGGTGCCCTCGAAGGTCACGTTGTTGTTCAGCCGCAGTTCCTGCGAGACGAGGAACAGCCCGATCGGGTTGCTCAGCAAATCCGGACCGTATTGTACATCGCCGAGATTCCCATTGGACAGAGTTTGGACGGTGTATTCCTTGCCGCCCGGGTAGAGGCGATACGTGCCCGACGAAACCGGATCACTCCAACAGTAGGCGGCACTGTTCGTGCCCGTGTCCTGGGGATTCGCGTCCATGGGAAACCGCAGACAATCCCAGACGGTCGTGGACTGGGAACTCTGCCGGAGATAAACGGGCCCGGTGAATGGACGCCAGTCGGAGCCGGAGTTCGCCTCGGCATAATTGGTCAAATCATCGACGTATTCCCATCGCAGGTCGATTTCCCAATCCATTTCCGTCCAACAAAGGTCCAAAGGGGTGCGGATTCGGGCATTGCCTTCGATATGGCTCCCCAGGTTGACCATGAAGTTGTCGCCGGCCGTCCATTGGCAAACCGTGTTTGTGGTCAGGTCGCTCCAGCCGGAAGGCAGGGCCTGCGCGTTCAGCGGAATCAGTCGCATCACGGCCTCGATCCGGTGGCTGGCGACACGGCTTGAATCGTTCGGATCCTCGGCATAGCCGATCGCCGTCACGGTGACACGGTAGGGATATTCCATGTCGGCTGCCGAGGGGGTCTCGCTCTCCGGGTCGAGCGTCGGATCGCCGGTCGCAAAAGTCACCGTGAATCGCTGGTGGGCGCCCAGGTTCTTCGTGATCGAAGACTCCGTGCCGGTCCAATCGTCCGTGCGGTGCATCGCCCGGATCGCCTCCGAAGCCCCGCTCAGCGCGGCCTGTCGCGCCATGGCCCGCAGGTCGGCATTCTCCTGTAAGCAGAACGTCATTCCCTGCTGGCGCAACACGGCGTAGGAAACGGCCATCGTCACCGAGAGCATCAGGATGACCAGCAGGACGCCCATCCCGCGCCGGGCGGAGCGTCGCTGATATTCAACTGCCGAACCAGAATTCAAGATGGCCAAACCGTTCATCGTGAATACTCATAGTAAAGGGCCGCGGAGTCGAAGAAGGGAATGGCACTTTCGCCGCCAGGGTCCGTGTCGAACGACTCCGTGCCCGGCATGAGTTGCAGTTCCATACGAACCCAGTTCTGGCGCAACCCGGTCTCGCTGCCGTAGATTCCCTGGACCCAGGACAATTCGTCCCACGTTGGGCTGCCGTCGGCATAGTAATCGTCCAATTCGGCCTTGGAAGGCAGCAGACGCGAGACGAACCAGACATTGCCCTGTTGGTCGGCTATGTTGGCTGAACCGTTGACTGCACACACCCGCATGAGGTTGGTCAATGTCACGATCTTGCTGTCCGCGGACGTCTTGATCAGGTTAATTTGCGTCCGCCACAAGGCCAGATTGCTCAGCGCGGGCACGGTGTTCACATTGGTCGGCGCCGTGATTTCCACCAACCGATGAGGGTCGTCGGGGTGGGGGCAGAAGATCACCAGTTCGTTGAATTGGGGCACGCCGTCGATGTCGGGCGCCGCGCTGCTGGGGCGCCACACGACCAGCGTGTTGGGGAAGTACCACGTTGACACCTGTTTGGTAAGCACCAGGAATCCGGGGAACGTATTGTTGGCCTTCGCCTCGCGGACCGTCCGGCTGATGCGTTCCAGGGCGACCCGGGCGTGTTGGACCGCCAGCCCGTGCTCGTCGGCGTACTCGGCCCCGACAAAAACGGCCGAGGAAAGCGCGGTCATCATCACGGCGATGATCGACATCACCGCCATCCCGATCATCAGTTCAACCAGGGTCAGGCCACGGCGTGGTTTCATGGGGCGGAAAAGGGGACAGTCACCTTTTGTGCAAAGCACCCGAAGGGCCGTTCCGGCAAAAGGTGACTGTCCCCTTTTCCGCAGGGTAACGGTTACGTTCATGGGACGCGAGTTCATGGGCGTTCTCCCAGGGCGATCATTCGGGCACGTAGGCAATGACACACCGCAGCCGGGCCAACTCGCGCGAGCCGCCGGTCGGATCGTCGCACCACACCCGAACCTCGACCGCCCGATGGTTGCTTGTCGTCCCGTCGGCCAGACGTTGTGCCAGGTTGGCGTCGTCGACGTAGTAGACGTCGACCGTCCGTCGCCAATTGGCCAGGAAGCCCGACGGGGCGAAGAAATGCGGATCGCGCTGCTCATCGGACGCCTGGCCGTCGGTCTGGGCCCGGTCAGTCCCCAACTCGACTCCAAAGGGGCTTTCCGGCGGAGCGCCTTCGCAGTCCTTGAAGTCGTCGATGTCGTTGAAAAGCTCGCGTGTGCCGGTGGCCAATTCGGTGCCGTTGGCGCACAGAGGCCACTGGTAAGGGTCGGAGCCCAACGACATGTACCGGCAACCGCAAACTTCGTCCATGAGCTGACGAGCGAGTCCCAACGCAACCGTTCGTTCGACGCTGCTGTGGGCGAGATGAACGCTACTGTCGACACTCAACAGCAAGGCGGCCCCGGCAATCGTGGCCAGCGCTAACGCTAAAAGCGCTTCGACCAGTGTGAATCCGTCCCGCGCGGAACCTTCTCGCGCAGACGAAACGGTTCGGTGTTGTTTTTGCGAAAGGTCCATGGCGCCCGGTGTGGCCCTCCAAATCAGTCTGCTGTAGGTCAGGCTGAGCCTGACACGGCATCCCAGCCGGCTTCCCGCGCTGGGTGCCATGCCCAGACGACCGCTTTAGCGGCGGATGGGCATGTGGCGAGGTGTTCCCGAAAACATGCCCATCCGTCGTTGAAACGACGTCTGGGCATGGCACCTGATCCTCGCTACCACGACCCAGGCAGAGAAAAAGGTGGCGCGGCGAGGTCCCCTCTTAGCTCCCAGCTATCCTCGCCGCGCCGGCGACCAGCGCCCCTCCCCAAGGCGCCAGTTCATCGGAACTATAGGTTGACGGCCTATCGTGTCAACTTGACGGATGTGCGTCGGACAGAGGATCGAAGAAACGGGCATTCAAGAGGAATACTTGCCGGCGAAGATCACACCAAATGGCTCGAAAATGCCCTGAAGACCGTTGCATCACACCCTCAATGTGGCGTCAACGCAACGCGGCTGATGCGTGCGAGCAACGAGAGTAAGGTCAACTCGGGGATAAGCGTTCAGTGGTACGGGTGCGAGCGACAGTGCCGCCCAGGAGACAAGCAGGCCACGACGGGGACTACCCACTCAGATCGAGCAGATTGCCCGATTGGCCGGAGGCGTCCTTGCTGGGGCGGGGTTCGTCGGGCGGGGCATTTTCATTGGTGGCATCCGCACCCGGGGGCGGTTCTTCCCAGAGGCGTCGGCCGTCGGCGTCGCGTTCTTCCGTTTCGTGATCTTCGCCGTCCGTTTCGCCGATGCCGGCGGCCGCGTCGGCCTTTTCGTTGTTGCGGATCTGGCGTTGCTGACTGGCCGAATCCTGCTGTGCCCGTTCCGTTTCCGGGCCGGTCGTCTGCGCCAACGGGGCGCCCGCCGCGCCGGCGGTGATGCCTCCCAAGGGACCAATGCTCATGAGAAACCTCCCTTTGGCTGGGCGGTCGTGCAACTACAGACCGCCGGGGAACCTTCGGTGGACTCCTCTCACGATAGAATCAAACCGCGCGGGGGCGGCGTGTCAGGCCTCATGGAATTATAGCCCATCCGGCCAGGTGACGGCCGGGTTGGGGTAATAGGTTGTTGAAGACACTGCTAGGATGCGTTCCGGGGCGTTCAATAATTAATTCACGGTTTTCAGACACAACCCGCCCTCACCCCCGGCCCCTCTCCCAAAGGGAGAGGGGAGTTACACGGGGTTATCGTCGGGGACGGGCGCCGAGGCGGCCGGCGGGTTGGTCTTGCGGAAGTCCGCCACCGCCGGCTTGGATTTCTTCCTGCAGGCGCCGGAGGGCTTCCTTGACGCCGGGCAGGACTTCTTTGCTGGTTTGGGGTTGCTGCAACGTGCCGCCGACCTTGATGGTCATCGTGTTTTGGGCGGCCTGGCCCAGGAGAGGACGGAAGGGGCTGTGTATCTCGTCGCGGCCGATCATGGCGTAGAAGGCCAGGTCGATCTTCGAGTCGAAGCCCATCGTTCCTTCGCCGGTCAGACTAAAGGCGTTGCCGGTGAACTTGATGGGGCTGAGATAGATGTGTTTGCCGTTGATCATGTAGTTGAGGTCGACGCGGCTGAAGGCGTTGGCGTCGGGCTCTCCTTTGCGGAGGACTTGGAGGATAGCGATCATCACGGGCAGTTGATAGATGTTGGCCTCGCGGAGCCAGATGCTGCCTTTTGCTTGCAGCCCGTTGAGCGTCCGACCCTTGCCTCGCAAGTTGAGCTGCGCCCCGAACCGCCCGGCCAGGTCTTGCCGCCCGGCCATCGTCTCCTTGGCCAGCAGCCGCATGTCGGCGCCGTGCAGTTCGGCCCAAAGGGAATAGCGGGGCACCTGCTCCAGCGAGACCCAGGCGTCGCTGGTGACCGTGCCGCCGAAGAGCCGGCCGGTCATGGGTTGGGCGTGGACGCCCTCGGGCACGCGGCTCTCGCCGTTGCGCCGCGCGACCCAGGTGCCGAACAGGACCCGATTGTCATCGATCCAGAGCGGCCCTTTCACGTCGGTGAATTGATAGCCGCGATACGTGAGCGATTCGACGTCCAGATTGCCCTGGCTGTAGAAGTGCTCGCCGTCGTACTCGCCGCCGAGGGTCAGCTCGCCGTACATGTTCTCGATCCGGATGCCGCAGTCGATGCTGGCCTGCTGGAATCCGAGCGTCAGGTCCCACGCCGCGCGGAGCGGCTGGTCGGCTCGGCCCGAGTGCCAGACGTCGAACGTCCCTTTCTCCATCCGCATCGGGCCGCGCGGGTTGAGCTCCACGAGTCCCTTGCGCAGCCGGGCGGGCAAGGCCTGGACCAGCTCGCGGTCCAGACGGAGGCGGTCGACCGTGATGTCGCCCAGGTGCAGTTGCCACGAGTTGTCGGGCAGGAAGCGGCAATAACCGTTGCTGGACACTTGCACCGGGCCGTGCCAGCCCCGGAACCGGTCGAACCGGACGCTCCCGTCCTCATAGAGGAGCGTCCCTTCGAGCTTGCTCAGCTTGAACGGGAACGCCTTGGGCTCGATCGAGGCCGTCTCGGGCCGGGGCGTCGCCTCGACGACGATGCGAGGCTTGGCTTGACCGACCAGCCAATCGATCTGGGCCTTTTTCAGGTCGAAGATCCCGTGTGGCTGCACATTCTCCCAAACTTGCTGCATGGCCTGGGGAAAAGCGCCGCGGAGTTCTTCGTCCATCGGGATGTTCGCGCCGGTCAGGGTGAGCGAGAGGAGCTTTCCCTGCGGCGTCTGGCGCATCGAGCCCGAGCAAACGATCCCACCCGTGTCGTTCGTGCCCGTCAGGTCCGTGAAGGCCCAACTCCCGTCTGCGAACCGTTCGATCCGTCCCCGGATGTTCCGGATCGGATAAGAAAAACCCTGGTAGCGAATCGAGCACCCGTTCGGGATCAGGACGAGTTGCTGCGTCGGCGTCGCGCCGGGCTGGTCGCGGTTCACGCGGAGCCAGAAATCGCAGAACCCGGCCGGGGCCAACATGTCGAACACCTTGCGGCTCGATTCGTTCGCTTTCAACGCGTTGTAGAGCTTCTGGTCCAAGGGCAGGGCCTGGCCCCGGGCTTCGAACCAGCCGTGGCCGGCGGTCATCGGCTGGCGGATCTCGGCCGACATGGTAACCGGGATGTTTCCGCTGTAGGCTATCATGTCGCGGATCGTGAGGACGTCGTCCTCGATCACCATCCAGCCCTGGGCGTGCTCCATCAGAAAGGGGAACTTCAGATAACTGAACGCCAGGTCGTGGCAAAGGATTTTTGCTTTGAGCAGTTGTGGTTGAATCTCTTGGCCGTCGGAGACCAACGTCACGTCAGCGTCGATCCGCCCGGCCGGAGAGTACTTGTCCCAGATCTTTCGCAAGTTGCCCGGCAACACGGCTTGGAGCTGGGCGTCCAGTTCGAGTTGCCGGACCCAACCCTGCACGCTCCAGGGCGACCCGGGCGCGAATCCGGCGCGGTGGATCGTCCCGCCGAGCGTCGAGGGGCCCAGGCTGGCCGAAAACTCGTTCAGCGCGAAGCCGTCGTTGTTGGCGCGGATCGTGGCCGTGATGTCGGTCAACGGATAGGGAAGCCGCCTCGGGTCGTCGAGCCGGCCTTGCGTCAGGTTGCCTTTGATGTCGAATTGGAATGCCGGCGACCGCGAAGGATCGTTGTCCAGCCGGAACGTCAGGTCGGCCTGGGCACGGAACTGACCCAACGCCGAGGACTGCTCGGCCACGGGGCCCGGCAGCGAAGCGGCCAGTTCGGAGGAAATGGCCAGTTGGTCCACCGTGCCGCCGAGCGACCATTTTCCGGTCGTCGGATCGAAACGCCCTTTGAAGGCGATCCGTTCGAGGTGGTCGCCCCGGGCCGAGCCTTCCAACTCCCGGGCGTACAAGTCCTTGCCTTCCAGCGGGATGGTCGTCACCGTGGCGTTGAAGTCGCGCACGACGTACGAACTGGGCGGGTCGTGCGTCAGATCCACGACTTCGATCATGCCGCTCTCGAACGTTACGTTCGGCGGGCGGTGACTCAATTTCGGCAGCGGAAAGAGCGGTTCGACGTTCCAGCTCCCGTCGGCCCGGCGCACGGCACGGAGCACCGGCCGCCGGACCGTGACGTGCTCGATGCAAATCTCGTCGGTCACCAGGTCGGCCAACTCGGTCGTGCAGCGGAGGAAGACTTCGTCGAAATGGAGGATCGCGTCGCGGGGATCCTCGGCTCCCGGTTCGAGAATCGATACGCCGCGGACCTCGATCCCCTGTCCCTCGACCCGAACGGCCGAACGGACGTCGATCCTCAGGTTGGGATAGTGCTGGGCGAAGAGGCCTTCGATCTTCCGGCGGATCTGCTCGTCGACCTCGCGGTAGAGGTACGGCAGCAGGATCACCGCGGCGATCACGCCCGGCACGAGTCCCCACTTGAAGAGGAACCAACAGGAGTTGATCAGGCCCTTGACGATCGGTTGTGCCCTCCCTGGCTGTGTCGTCGGCGCGTCATGCGCCTGTTATGGTATCTGGTTCGGGCGCTGCCCGTCGGACCAATGCCCCGGCGGCCAGGACGATCAGGCCCAGTATGACGGGCTGTCGGTAGCGGATCGAACTGACGAAAATTACATGCAGGCCCGTGAAATAGACGGCCGGCAACCAGCATAGTACGTAGGCCCAGCCCCAATGGATCGATCGGATCGCGCCCACCAGGGCCAGAACGACCACCGGCAGGAAACTGACCAGCATCGCCAGTCGCACGGGCCAGGTCGACAGACTCGGCTCGTTGGGCCACGGGTTCCACAGTCGAGCGAACTTGACCACGGTCAGTCGGGCGACGTCGGCCGGATTGGCCCGGGTCCAGGCGAGCGAGGTGTCGCGGAGCCGCGCGTCCACGCGTAACTCGAACGGCACGCCCGAGTCGTTCGGGGCGGCCCGTTCTTCTTCGAGAAACCGGTCGACAAAGTCCATCTGGCTGGCCCCGGTCGCCTCGGGACTCAGACCGTCGTAGAGGCTCGCCCCCACTTGCGTCGTCGTCGGCACGAATCGGCCCAACACGCGGAAGTTTCGCACCCACCATGGGCCCATGACCACGATCAGCCCGACGGTCATCATCATGCCCAACGCCAGGTGCCGCCGACGTCGCGGGCCGAAGATCAGACCGATCAAAATCGCAAACGGCAAGAACAGGAACCAGCTCGGCCGGACCAGCGTCGCCGCGCCGGCCGTCATGCCGGCCACCAGGGCCCAACCGCCCGCTCGGGCAGGCGTGGACGCACGCCAGGCAATAATCCAGAAGCCCAGGTTGGCCAGCATCAACGGGCAGAAGGGTGCTTCGCTCAACACGAGCACGCTCGTGGCGATCGCGCCGGGATAGAACGCCGCGATCAGCCCGGCGATCCATCCGGCCGTTGCTCCGAACAGGGCTCTTGCCAACCACCACACACCTCCCACGGCCGCCATGCCGCAGACACACCCCAACACTCGGCCCCACATGGCCGGCGCGTCCTGCCCGGCCACAAGGAAAATCGGCGCCAACATGCCCGGATACCCGGGCGTGCGAAACGCCCACGACTCGGCCGCCCCGTAGCGATAGTCCTCGCCCTGGGCCATCGCCTGGGCAAGGTCCCAATAACTCTGACTGTCACCGAACGCAAACGCCCTATCATCGCCCAACTGCGACTGCCACCAACCGGCCACCGCCAGCCGGACGACCAGGGCCGCCACCAATAACAGGACCAATCTCTTGGCGGTCGCCGTTTTCATTCGTCACGCGCCGCCTCAAGAAAATCCCCAACTCCGCAGCGTCCTCCGCCCGGTTCGCTGCCGCCAGTCGACAAAATGGGCGAGATATGGTACTTCCGTTAGGCAAGCAGGGTCAAGGTTAATCTCGGTTGACTGGTGATTCTGGGGTGCATGAGGCATGAGGGAAATCTAATAATTCCCCCCTGCGTCTCCGCGTCTCGGCGGTGAGATTATTGCCGTTCCAGGATGAGCTGGCCCGATTCGAAGACGGCTGTCACGTTGCCGGGGAAGGTTCGCTTCCCGGGCTGACCTGACAGGGCCATGCCGGCCAGGGCGTCCCATTCGGCCAGGCCCATGGCTTGAAGGGGCCAGGATTGGCGTCGCCACAGGGTCACGAGCAATTCTCGGACGAGATAGCGATCTGAGTCGAGCGGGATTCGCAACCGTACCCGTTCGGGTGTGCTTTCGAGAAGACACTGCTCTAAAAGTTGGTCGACAATGGGAGCGAAGACCTCCTGCACCTCGCCGGCAAGCGTGCCGAGGCGGAGGATAGCATCGACCGCGTTGGTGTTGAATTCCGCTTCGAGCAGCGGCAGGAGGCGGTGGCGGATTCGGTTTCGGGTGAATTGCGTGTCGGCGTTCGTCTCGTCATCGCAATAGGGTTGGTCCAACGCGTGGAGATAGGCCAGCACGTCCGCCCGGCGGATGCCGAGCATAGGCCGAAGCAGCGTGGTCGCTTCGCAAAGTGGTCTTGCACGGGCGATGCCCGAGAGGCCGGCGACGCCCGTACCGCGTACGATCCGGTGCAGGATCGTCTCGGCCTGATCGTCGGCCGTATGGGCCGTGACGACGAATCGGGCGCCCCATTTTGCGGCAACCCGCTGGAGAAAGGCGTAGCGTGCCCGGCGTGCGGCCGCCTCGATGCCGTCCTGTCCTGGCTCGGTCAGGTTGGCTCCCTTGGGCCGTCCCACCTCGCAGAGCACGTCGAGCCGATCGCACAGCTCGACAACGAACCGCTCATCCCGGTTGGCGGCGTCGGCCCGGAGTCCATGATTGAAATGCCCAACGACCAGCCGCCCCGCCCCTGCTTGCTTCAAAGCGTGCATTGCCCGAAGAAGAGCCATACTATCGGCTCCCCCTGAAATAGCGAGCAGGACCGTGACCTCCTGCCAGTCCTTGGGTGGCCAGGCGGCAGCGAGCGCTTCTTCCAGGGGGGGGTGAGCGGCCATGGGGAATATTGTTCGGCTGACGGGTGGTGTCGTAGAGGAAATCCCCCGAGGCTGGCAACCCTGGCCTCCCTGGGGCCTGCTTGGTCAACCCAATCGCCCTAACTCGAACAGTCCAGGGGTGTTATCTCGCCTCGGTGTGGCCAATTCAGGTTGCAGATTGACAAAACTCTGGTACGATTGGATTGCGATACCTCGCCTCGGGGTTGGGAGAAACAGTCTCCTGACCAAAGGGGCGAGACCCACGCAGTGTCACCTGACGTAGGGGACATTGTAAGCGAAGAAAGTGCAAGTGTCTTCGGCACGCCGTAACGAGTGTGCCGGGGTGATCGGGCCGGGGCAGACCGAATCTCGATCGCATTTGCCAGTTTAGCGACAAGAGCAACAGTCATTCAACGCGAGGGAGCGGATCGTTGATTCCGGGAACCTTGGTCCCCATCGGCTGCCTGGTAGCCTGCCTGCTGGTCAGCCTCCGCGGCGTGAAGGCGTGCCGCGACTGGATTGATCCGGTCGGCGGCGGCCGCGCGCCATGGCGTCCAACGATCCTCTTTGCTTTCCCACGCGCTGGTGGAATGAATGTCAGCCCGGTGTTAGAACCGTCCCTTGGTCCTCCCGGCCGGGGCGCGGCCTCCTTGTTGTCTCTTTCGTGGCGAAGCCCAGGCGGAACGACCGTCGGGCGAGCCGCCACGGAACGCTCGACGTGGTGGCGCGGCCTGGTCCCAGCTCGAACCAGCCTGGCGGCCGTGTTCCGGGCAGGACCTTCTCAAGGCTGATCTGTTTCTCTCTCGCATGACTGGCGGGTGCCTCCGCGCGTCGCAACGCGTCGCGGCCGAGGGTGCTTGCTCCAACTCATACATGCGAGGGCATCAACAGTGCCAACCGTGCCAATTGTCGCCGCTGTTGTCATGGTCTTGGTGGCCGTTTTGGCGACTTTCGTAGTCATCAAAGGCCTGGACCATCTCCGTCGCCGGGACGCCGAGACCGAGGCCCGGCAGATTGTCGAAAAGGCCGATCAAGAATCGCGCAGCCGACGCCGCGAGGTCGAGCTGGAACTCAAAGAGAAAGCCATCCAGCAGAAGGCCGAGGGCGAGAAGGAACTTCGCAAACTCCGTGAAGAGCTTCACGATCGCGAGCGGATCCTCGACAAGCGTCAGGACGCGCTCGAAAAACAGGCCGAGCATCTCCAAAAACAGGAGAAGATGGTCGAGAGCACGCAGCGCAAGCTGACCGAGCGGATCCAGGACACCAACCGCCGCAAGGACGAGTTGACTAAGCTCCTGGACCTGCAACGCCAAACGCTGCACGAACTCAGTGGTCTGAGCAAGGACGACGCCACCACCCGGCTGTTGGAGGACCTTGAAACCGAACTTTCCCATGAAGTCGGGGGCCTGATCCTCAAGCACGAAGCCCACGTCAACGCAATCTGCGAGGAGAAGTCGCGCGAGGTGCTGCTGACCTCGCTGCAGCGGTTCGCCGCAGCCCACACGGCCGAAACGACCACCAGCACGGTCGACATCCCGAACGACGAGATGAAGGGCCGGATCATCGGCCGCGAGGGGCGCAACATTCGGGCGTTCGAGAAGGCGACCGGCGTGGACGTCATCATCGACGACACGCCCGGCGTGGTGATCGTCAGCGGTTTCGACATGATTCGCCGCGAGGTCGCCCGGCTGTCATTGAACAAGCTCATCGCCGACGGCCGGATTCACCCGTCGCGGATCGAAGAGATCGTGGCCGAGACAGCCCAGGAGATGGAACGCCACGTCCAGAAGGTCGGCGAGCAAGCCCGGCAGGAGGTCGAGGTCCACAGCCTGCACGAACGGCTTGTGAACCTGTTGGGCCGGCTTCAATTCCGCACGAGCTACAGCCAGAACGTCCTTCGCCATTCGATCGAGGTAGCCTTCGTCGCCGGCATGTTGGCCGACGAGATCGGCCTGGACGGCAAGCTTGCCCGGCGGTGTGGACTGCTGCACGACATCGGCAAGGCGGCAGACCACGAAGCCGAAGGCGGCCACCCGAAGATCGGCGCCGAACTGCTCAAACGCTACGGCGAACCGCCCGAGGTGATCCAGGCGGCCTCCGGACACCACGACGACCTGCACGTCCAGAACCCCTACACGCTGCTGGTCGCCACGGCCGACGCCTGCAGCGCGTCGCGGCCCGGGGCTCGACGCGAAACGCTCGAACGCTACGTCAAACGGATGGAAGA
>JAFGFF010000179.1 GCA_016931075.1 Pirellulales bacterium
CGTGACCGAAGAGTTCGCTTTCCATCAGGTGGGCCGAGAGGACCGGGCAGTTGAGCCCCACCAGCGGCCCGTCGCGGCGAGGGCTGGCCGCGTGGATCGCCCGGGCGACCAACTCCTTGCCCGTCCCACTCTCGCCCGTGATCAGCACGGTCTCCGGCGTCGAGGCCACTTGGGCAATCCTCTGCCGCAGTTCTTCCATCGCCCGGCTCAAGCCGATCATGACCGGGGCATCGGGCGACGCGCCGGACGGAGTGGGCTGGCCTGTCTGGCCGTGGACCAGCCGGCCGTGGCGGATCGCCTGATTGACGAGCGTTTCGAGCCGGTCGACGTCGAATGGTTTTTCGATGTAATCGAAGGCCCCGTGACGCATCGCCTCGACGGCCGAGCTGACGCTGGCGTGGGCGGTGACCATGACGACCTCGGCCCCGTAGCGGCGGCGCTCGAGCTGGATAATGAACTCGACGCCCGTCATGCCAGGCATTTTCAGGTCGGTCACGATGCAGTCGAACGTGTTGCGTTGGATCACGTCGAGCGCTTCGGCGGCGCTCGAGCAGCAGTCGACGCGGTGGCCCGACTGGCGAAGCGCCTCGGCCATCGACTCCCGGGCGTCGCGGTGGTCGTCGACGACCAGCACACGGCCTTCAACAGTCTGATCGGACAGTGGCGTGGACGTGGCGGCTCTCATGCGGCGGCCTCCAAGGCGTGGGTCGGAATGCAAAGGGTGAACGCGGCGCCTCCCTCGGGGCAATTGGCAGCCGTGACGTGTCCGCCGTGGACCTCGATGATCCGGTGGACGATGGCCAGCCCCAGTCCGGTCCCACCGCACTTCGTCGTGAAGAAGGGCTCGAAGGCCCGCTGGCGCGCGTCGTCGGGCAGGCCGTCGCCCGTATCGGCCACTTCGATTTCGACGCCTCGCGGCGTCGAGGCGACCGTGACGGACAACGTCCCGCCGTCGGGCATGGCGTCCAGGGCGTTGAGCGTCAGGTTCAACAGTGCCCGGCGGAGCATGTCCCGGTCGGCCCGGACCGTCTGGTCGGCTGGCACGTCCAGGACCGTTTCGATCGATTGGGCCGAAAGCTGCGGGGCCAACGACTCGACGATCTCCTCGACCAGCCTGCCCAGCGAGAAGGACTGCCACCGCGGGTCGCGGTCGGAGGTGAAGTGCAGCAGGTCGTGAACGGTCGCGTCCAGGGCGGTCAGACCCGATTCGATCTTGTCCAACGTGCCCAGGCTGCCCGGGTCTTCCGAAAGGCGGCGGCGAAGCAGGCTCATGTAGAGCGTCACCGGCACGAGGTTGTTGCGGACCTCGTGGGCGATGTGCGAGGCCATCCGGCCGAGATCGGCCAGGCGGTTCTTTCGGGCCAACTCGCGGTTCTTCTGTTCGAGTTCGTCGGTCAGATGCCGGACCTCTTCACGCAGGGCCTCGTGCGTCTGTTCGAGCTGCACGGTCGCGGCATGCCAGGCCGCCAGGACCGTTTCCAGGTCGCAGTCGTCCCGGAGCGTCGTCGTTTCGGCGATCGTGGTTTTGTCAGGCATCGGAAATCCTTACTACTGGTCAGAGGCCAAATCGAGTTGACTGGCGCCGCGTGGGGCCGACTGGCGATACATGCCTCGCGCCGCGGCGGCGAGGTGCGAATGTTGGAGCCGTTGAGCCGCCTCGTCGCGACGAAGGGTCAGTTGCGACTCTCCTTCCTTCTCCAGCGCCAACAGGTCAGCCAGAAGCGTTTCGCATTGGTCCAATTGGTCCGCGCATCGCTGTCGGGCTTCCGGCGTGCTCCAATGCCGGTCCTCGGGCGACTCGTGGCGGAACGGAGCGATTGCCCGTTCGATCTGCTGCAGCCGGCCGATCTTCTGCTGCTTCATCGCCAGCACCTCCAGCAGCGCGGTCATCTTCCCATCCCGCGCCAAGGCGAGTTGTTCCTGGCTCATCCCGTACAATTCGGTCAGGCACGCGAGCTTCTGTTCGATCAGTAGGGCCAGTTGATCGGTTTCGAGCGAGGTCATGGGAACAGTCCGTGAATGAGTCTCGTGGTCAGGAATTGATCAATGAGTCCAGCAGGGTGGCCCACTGCTGGCGCGTCGAGTTGGTCGTTTCGGTAAAGGAAACGTTCTTGTTCATGCGTTGGAGCACCACTCGGGCGTGCTGCAGGGCCCGACGAGCCTGCAACGGGCGGCCCAGCCGGCGATTGGCGTGATAGAGCTGCAAATAGGCTTCGAGCACTTCGGGACGAGCCTGATAGCGGTTGGCAATTAGCGAATAAGCCTTGATCGCTTCCTCATATTCACCCAAGTCGAAGAGTGTATCGCCGATGGCGAAGTAGCAGTTCCGCAGGATCTGCTCCTCCAGCGGCGTCAGTTCCATCGTCTCGCGTCGCGTCGCCAGAAGCTCCTTGACCGCCTCGTACTGTTTCAGCGCCGAGTTCAGCAGTTCCTGGATCTCCCGCGTCTGGGTCATTCGGGCGTTCTCGACCAGATCTCGGTAGAGCTTCGCTCGCGCCGCCTGGGCGCTGCGGCGGTAGGAATCGGCGATCAGGTATCGGGCCATGATTGCCCGAGACGACTTGGGCTCCTGGGCAAGCCGGGCGACCATTTCCTCCAAGCGGCGGATAGCTTCGGAGAACCGGCCCGTCTCGTGCATCAACTCACCCAATTCGAAGAGCGAATCGAGCCAGACCGTGCTCTTGGGCGTAATCCCTTCGCCGTTGAGATTGTCTTTCAGGAGTTTCTCGGCTTGATCGGGTTCGCCGATCTCGCGATAGGCCTGACTGGCCAAGAGCCGGGCACGGAACGAGGAAGCGTCGGTCGGGTGGAACTCGATGCACTGGTTTAATGAAGCGATCGCCTCGTCGATCTTTCCCAGGGCCAGCATCGCTTCGCCCATTCCGACCAGAGCCCGCGGATTGCGCCGGCGCGATTCGTTGCTGAGATACTCGCGAAGGACCCGGACCGCTTCGGAGTAGGCATGCCCGTCGAGATAGCTCTCGGCGGCGTTCCACAAATCGTCGGCGTAGGCGCTAGAGGCGATATGGACCTTGGCCAGGAAGACGTAGGCCCGTCCGGCCTCGCGGAGTCGGAGCCGACCTTCCTTAAGCAACGGTGCCGCCTTGGACGGGGGAACGTGCGCGGCCTGGGCCACGAGGGTCTCGCCCCATTTGCGATAGGTCTGAGCGGTCAGTTCCATCGCCCGTTCACGCGGGAAGAGCGGATACATCATCCGCGTCATTTTCAGGGCGTCCTCGAAGTGGTTGGTCCGCTGGTAGTCGTTGTAGGCCACCATCACCCGCGTGCGGATCTCGCTAATCGTGAACCACGGATTGTTGAACTCGTCCGGATCGGTGACGCCCTTGAGCACCCGGCGATAGGCCGCCATGGCCGCTTCGTCGCGCCCTTGTATCCGGTTGAGTTCCGCTTCCTGGACGTCAGCCGCAAATGCCTCGGGGCTGTCTGGAAAAACGGTCCGCATCCGCTGGAACTGGTCCACCGCCGCCCGTGTGTCTCCCAACTCAATTAGGCAGACGCCGATCAGGTACATGGCCTGGCGAGTGGCGACGTTCGTCAGGGTGTCGGCCCCTTGCGCGCTGCGGAGCGTCTTGATGGCGGCGTCGTAGCGTCGCCGGGCGGCGGCGCGCTCCTCAGCCGTGGCGTCGGGTTTGGCCTTCAACTCCCGCGCCTCGCGCATCAACACGCGGCCTCGCAGGACGGTCACCTGGGCCTGGACCGTCGACTCCTCGGGGATCGAGTTCATCGTCTCGACGCACTTGGCGATCTCGCCGAGTTGCAGGAGGATTTTCGCCCGTTGCAAAAGCCCTTGATCCCGCTGGACCTTCGAGAGAAACCGATATTTCAGGTATTCCGTGTTGTTTTCCAGCGCTTCCTTCGGCTTCGGAACAGCGTCTCGCATCTCCGTATCGGCTAGAAGGAAACGGATCTCGTTCTTGATCTTCTTGTCCGTGTTCGTCTCGAGCGCCTCTTGTAGGGCGGGCTGAGCGGCGGCCAATTGATCGCTGTGGTAGAGCGATTTGCCCAGGAGGAGGAGCCCCTTCGCTTCGTAACCGGGCGGAAAGCCTCGGTCGCGGGCCGCTTCGAGATAGCGGGCCGCCAGCAGATAGGCCAACCGCTTGTCCTTCGTCCAACTGTCCTCGGCATCATCGAACGAGGCGGCGCCGAAGATGTAGGCGGGCCCTCCGGCCTCGTCCACCGTCAGATCGCCTCGTTTGGCCAGGGCCCCTGCCCATGTTCTGGCCTGATCCAGATCGCGTGACTTCAACGCCTCCAGAGCCATGTCGAGGGTCACGTCGCTGTAAGGATCCCCGCTCGGCCACAGCATGACGACCAGCACCAATGCTCCACTCAGCGCCACCATCACGACCAGGCTGGCGATAGCCGCCATTAAACGATGGCCCTTGGCCCAGTCCACCAGATGACCCAATGAGGCCTTCGCCCGCACAACTAGCCCCGGCGACGCCCCCTCGGACGACTCGTCCTGGCGCTCCTCGCGCTCTTCTTCGGGCGGCGCTGCGGTTTTGGGATCATCCTCGGGCATGGATTCCTCTTGCGTGGCCTGCCGCTGCCTCGGGAAGGCCCGGCCTGTCGCGGCAATTTACACGGAGTAGACAGTCGACTCGCCCATGGCACCCACAAAACACTGGCTAAACACGACCCAACAGGACACGTCACGCCGCCACAGCGCCAATGCACCGTGAACCCGCACGCTCGGCGGTCCGGGAGAGTCGAGGAAAAGGTCGGCGACTTGTACTCGAAACGCCTCGCCGGTGTCAATGCGGCTTGGCTTTTCGACCCCGGCTGTGGAGGGGATTGCCTGTGTGAAGAGCGGAATGGAACCGCCGATATGTGGCACTGGCATTTTTCCAGTGCTGCGCCCAGGGGGGAGGCGGGAGATGCGCAAGCAGCGAAAAACAGGGAGCATAGCCACTTCTGGTCATGCCCCCCATTGGCAAATTACATCGTTACTCGTCGGCTGTTACCGATTCGAGCCGTTGCCACCGCCGTTCGGACGGCTCATCCAGTAAAGGATGGGCGAGGCGATGAAGATCGAGCTGTAAGTTCCGATGAGTACGCCGATCATCAGAGTGAAGGCGAACGCGTGGATCCCGGCCCCGCCGAAGATGTATAGGATCACCACCACCAGCAACGTCGTCAACGACGTGAGCAACGTCCGGCTGAGGGTCTGGTTGATGCTCGTGTTGATCATCTCGGCATTCAACTCGGGCGACTTGCCCTTGACCTCGCGGATCCGGTCGAAGACGACGATCGTGTCGTTGAGCGAATAGCCGATGATCGTTAAAAAAGCCGCCAACACGGCCAGGCTGATCTTGAACGGCTCGACCATCAGGAATCCTAGTACCGGCGCGAGGTAGGCACTGATGGCCAACGCCCCGAGCGTGATCGTGACGTCGTGGACCAGCGCCACAACGGCGGCTAGACCGAACATGACGCGTTGGAAGCGGATCCAGATGTAGATCACGATGCAGATCAAGCTGCCCAACAGGGCGTAGATGGCCGTGAACTGCATGTGCTCGGCCACCGTCCCTCCGATGCTGCTGGAGGATGGGAAATAGGCCCTTTCGCTTATTTTGGCCGCCAGCGGCTTCAGTAGAAGCTCCTGCAACTCGTTCACGGGCAGTTGAATCCGTAGGGTCCACTTCTGGATCGCGTCCGTCGAGCCAGGCCGATACTCGTCGCTGAGCAGCTCGAATGGGGCCATCCGGTCCACCTTGACCAACTGCTTTTCGATCTCTTCCTTGAGCGTGTCGTGGTCCATGCCCTGTGAGAAATTCAAGTCGACCTGCGAGCCGCCAACGAGCAGATCGGCCATCTCCGGCGCGGCCTCTTGAATCTCGGCCACCGGCGGCGCGGGCTCGGGCGTCTTCGGGGCCGGTTCCTTCGGCGAGGTTTCCTTCGGGGCCGGTTCGGCGGCCTTCGGCGGAGTTTCCTTTTTCTTCTGGTCCTTCGCTTCTTTCTTCGGGGCGTCTTTTGCTTCGCCTTTTTGCCCCGCCGGTGCGGTCAGAACGGGCCCCACGGGCACCGATTTCACCTCGGCGGCCTGATCGGCATCACCGGCCAGCAAGGCCGTCGGATCGAGCGTTGCGATCCAGAAGGCCGCCGGCAGGGCAACCCGGGCCTGATCACCCGCCTTCGGCTCGGCTGGTTTACCCTCGGTCGCTTCCTTCTTCGCCTCCGGTTCGGCCGGTTTGCTCTCTGATGTTTCCTTCTTTGCCGCGGGCTCAGCCGATTTGGTTTCCGGCGTTTCCTTCTTCACTTCGGGTGCTGCCGGTTTGGGTTCCTTTGCTTCCGGTTCTTCGGCCTCGATGATCGTGATCTTCTCTATGTCATACGTCAGATGGTTTCTTGCCAGTTTCGAGCCGAAGACCTTTTCGAGTTGTCCCTCGACCACGTCGGTCGACGACTTGCCCAGCTTCTCCGACTCTTCCTCGGTTGCCTTGCGCGACGTATTGATGACATAGCGGAAACCCGTGGTGTCCTCGTCCAACAAACTGGCGTGGGTAACCGTGAGGTCGCCCAGTTCTTCCTCCTTGGGCAAGTCCTCCAGCGCCTTGCGGACGTCCTGAATATCCTGTTGATCCTCGAAAAGGACCACGGCCGACACGCCGCCGGTGAAGTCGATGTCCAACAGATTCGGCCCGCGGAAAACCACGGCCATCAGGCCCAGGATAATCAGCGCGCCGGAGAACATGGCCCCGGCGTAGCGAAGCCCGACAAAGTCGACGTTCGTCTTGCCGATCACCTGGACCATGTTCAGTTGGGTGATCCAGCGTCTCTTTTCGGCGACGTCGAAGACGATCCTCGCGCAGAAGATGGCCGTGTACATGCTGAGCACGACGCCCAGGATCAAGATGATGGCGAATCCCCGGAGGGCCGGCGTGCCGACGATGTAGAGGACGAAGCCCGTCAACAGGGTCGTCACGTTGGCGTCGACGATGGCCGACAGGGCCCGGCCGAACCCGTTGCGGATGGCCATGCGCAAGGCGGCCTCCTTGGCGAGTTCTTCCCGGATGCGCTCGAAGATGAGCACATTGGCGTCGACGGCCATGCCGACCGTCAGCACCAGGCCCGCCAGCCCGGGCAGGGTGAAGTCGGCCTTGATCAGGATCATGATGGCCAGGATCAGGACCAGGTTGGTCAACAGTGCGCCGCAGGCGACCAGGCCGGCGAAGCGGTAGTACCAGACCATGAAGACGAGCACCAGGACGATCGACAGGCCGATGGCGAAACCGCCGCGCACGATCATGTCGTGTCCGAGCGTCGGCCCGGTCTCGAGCCGGCTGATCGGCTGCTTCTTCAGCTTGGCCGGCAGGCTTCCCGCGTTGAGGACGTCGACCAGGTCCTTTGCCTCCGCCGGAGTGAACCGGCCGGTGATCTGGCCGCTCGCGCCGATGCGCGCCTGAATGCCCGGGGCCGAAAAGAGTTCGTCGTTGAGGATGATGCCGAGTTTCCGGGAGAACTCGCCGACCTGCTCGGGCATGTTGGCCCCGGTCAGGTCGGAAAAGTAGAACGCCCCCTCCTGGTTGAAGTTGAACAGGACGCACGGGCTTCCGGTCTGATTGTCGTAGCCGGTTTGGCAGTCGGACAAATAGTCGCCGGTCACGTTCCATTCGTCCAGGACGACGAGGGCTTCCATGACCTCTCCCGTCTCGTCATGGCCGGGCCGAACGACGATCTTGCTGTTGACCTTGTCCGCGGCCAGTCGCTCGAAATCTTCTTCCTCGCTGGAACGGACAGGCACCCACCTGGCCACGAGGACACCATCCGCGTCCTTGACATTGCGACTGGCGGTCCGTTTGGCCAATTCGATGACGCCGGAGTGGTCCAGTTCGTTGGCCAGGATCCGGAACTCGAGCGTCCCCGCTTCGGAGATCTTTTTCTCGACCCGCCGGACTTCCGCTGTACTGGCCATCGGAATGGTGACTTCAATCTGGCGGTCGCCGTAGCGCCGGATGGGTATCGTGCGGGCCCCGCCCGGATTGACGCGCTGCTCCATCGCGCCAATCAGCCTCTCCATGACATTGCTGGATTGCTGCTTCTGCCGCGCGGCCTTTTCCTCATCGGAAAGAGCTTGTTTCGCGTCCGCGTCGTCCTTCTCTTTGTCTTGATTGTCGACCTCTTCATCCTCATCCGCCAACTCGTAGACCAGGACCACGCCGCCGCTGAGGTCGATGCCCAACTTGGGCGGCCAGCCGACCACCGCCACGAC
>JAFGFF010000180.1 GCA_016931075.1 Pirellulales bacterium
ATGTAGCCGTAGTTCTCGCTGGCCATCGTCGTGGTCGAAATCGAAATGGTCACGACCGAGGCGTCTGGACTGAACCGGTCGGCCAGTTCGCGGCACAGGGCCGTGAGCGAGAAACACGAGACGTCGACCGCTTCGAGGAATTTCGCCCGATCGGTCTCGTGGAACGGTTTCATGCCGTCGGAATAGTCGGCGAACGCGATCGAGTGGACCAGGCCGTCGATCTGGTCGTGTCGCCGGCGGACCTCCTGGCCCAAGGCGGCGATCTGGTCGTCATGGCGGACGTCGCACACATGCACCTCGGCCTTGTCGCCCAGCAGCTTGGCGACGCTCTGGCGGACGGCCTCGTTCTGGACGACGTAGACGCACTTCGCCCCGGCCTCCTCCAGCACGCGCGACACATGATAGGCGACGCTCTTCCGATTGGCGACGCCGAACAGGAGGATGGTTTTGTCGGTGAGTTGGAGGAAATTCATGGGGATTGGGGATTGGGGATTAGGGATTGGAGGGTTTGAATGCCAGGGCACGTTGTTCTGGCACCCCTAATCCCCAATCCCTAATCCCCAATCCCCCTCCTTCACGGTTTCGGTGCGGCGGTACAGGCGAATTCGAATCGGACGGCCGTCTTGCCGTCGACGGTGGATTTGGCGCGAAGGAAAAAGGCGTTGGCCAGGCGTTCGGTCAGGTCGACTTCCATGCGGATCAACTCGCCGGGCAGGACCATGCGTTTGAAGCGGACGTCGTTCATTCGCGTTGCCACGGGCACGCAGTCGTCGCCCACGTCGGCCAGGTGGCCCGAGAGCAAAATGGCCCCCGCCTGCATGGCCGCCTCGCACAGCAGCACGCCCGGCACCAGCGGCGCGCCAGGGTAGTGGCCGGCAAAAAAATCCTCCTGGCCGGTGAACGTCTTCGTGCAAACAATCCGCGCGTCGGTCCGCTCGACAATCTCGTCGACCAGCAAAAACGGATCGCGATGCGGAATCGCTTGCAGGATCTCCGCCCGGGTGGTGGAGTCGCGGCTCATGGGTTAGTGGCTGGTGGTAAGTGGTTAGTGGTTAGTTGTAAGTGGTTAGTGGTAAGTGCGTAGTGGCTAGCGGTTCCAGCAACCGTTCATGGGCCAGGACCGATTCCGGCCAAACGAGTGAAGAAACAGACAGGATTCACGAGATTTCCAGGATGAAGGATCAAGCAACTCTCCTCTCGACTCGCACGAGCATCGAACGCATTCACGCCGCCGCCTGGTGAACGGCTCTGCATGGAGACATCCTGTTAATCCTGTTAATCCTGTTAATCCTGTTAATCCCGTCAATTTCTTCTCAGAACTCCCGTTTCTTTGTTCAAGTCACACGGCGGAGATCTTCCCTCGCGAACGATTATGTGATTACAAAATGTTGGTTCCGGGAACAACACGATCAGCGACGCCGGCTCCAGCGTCGCCAGAACCGGGGGCTGACACTCCCGGCTCGGGTTTTCTTGCGTTCGCGACACCGAACTCCAACTCTGGCCACTGGCCACTAACCACCAGCCACTATTCCGCCCCGCCCTCCTCCGACGGGAGATGGTTATTCAATAAATACGCGTCGATGTCGTTGGCCACGATGACGCCATAGTTCACGGCGCCGAGCCATCCAGACATGATAATGCCGACGCTGCCGGCGTGGTAGAGGCCCGCGATCTGCTCGGGCAGGGCCCGACTGACGGCCAGGCCTTCGAACTTGGTCCCGAAACTGGCCCCGCCCCAGTGTTGGGTGTAGCGCTCGAACGTCTTGGGCGTCGAGACCTCGACGTGGTCGACCTTGTGGCCGATGTTGGGCACGTACTTTTCGACGGCGTCGAGGGTCGATTCGGCCAGGTCGCGCTTTTGCTCTTCATACTCCGGCGGCGGCAGGTGGGCCCAATCGTCGTAATTCGCGTTCGTGCTCGAGACAATCAGGCACCGCGGCTCGGGGCCCTGCGGCCGGGTCTTCGGATAATAGAACGAATAGGTTCGGCTCGTGATGTCACGGCTCAAGAGCATGTCGGTCCGGAAGGCCGGAGCGGTCGAGCTGAACAGCAGGTCGCCGCACTCGGGGTCGACCATCTCGCCCGGCTTCAGGGCCATGTAGACCTGGGTGCTCGAGTTGTTCAGCCGCACGGCGTCGGCCTCCTCGACGAAATCGGGGTCGAAATGTTCGCGGCCCACCAGGTCGAAAATCGTGCCTTTTAGATTGGCGTTGGACAGCACGGCCCGGGCGGCGATCCGGTGGCCGTTGACGGTGACGCCCGTCACGTGGCCCCGGTCGACGTGGATTGTTTGGGCGTCGGCCAAGAGCCGGACGTCGACGCCGTTGGCGTTGAGTTCGCGCCGCATGAGCCGGATGAGCCGGTCGGTGCCGCCCTGGAACGTGAAGACGCCCTTGGACATGAAATTGGAAAAAACAATCCCGTAGGTCAACGCCGGGTCTTCGAGCGTCGAGCCGTTGGCGTAGGTGATCGGTTCCATCAACAGCCGGACGACGTCCTCGCGGCCCGGGAAGAACCGCTCGAACAGGGCCTGGGTCGTGGTCGACTGGTCGTCGTAGAAGTTCATGTCCCGGGCCGTGTCGAAAAACGCTTCGACCGTCTCGGGCGGAATCTGAAAACGCTCGGTCAGCAGCCGGGTGAAGTCGGTCCGGGTGAACGACGTGGTGAGCGAGAACTGCGGGTTGTCGAACCGGATGTTGGGCAACTGGACGATCGAGTCGGCGATCTCCCGGCTCCAATAGCGCCGGCAGCTTTTGATCATGCCGACGGGAAACCCGTGCAGCGAGACGTCGAAGATATGCCCGCCCGCGCGTCGAAACCACGCGGCGAGCCCTCCGAGCTTGTTGTGCTGCTCAAGCAGCAGGACGCCATGTCCCGCCCTGGCCAACGTATTAGCCGCCGTCAACCCGGCCAACCCGGCCCCGATGACGACGACGTCGTAATGATCGCGGATGTGTTTGAGGGGGTTTTGTGCCATGTCAATCCAGGATGTATTGATTCGTCACGCTCACGCCGCTGACCAGGGCGCCGATGATGCCGACGAGGCCTTGGTCGGTGCCGCAGATGAAGAGGTTTTTGAGGTGGGTGCGGCCGTCGTGGCGTTTTTGGGGAGCGCCGTAAACCGCGCCGCGCTGGCGGCCCGTATAGCGGTGGATGGTGCGTGGGGTGAACATGTCGGTTTCGACGACGGCCGAGCGGAAGTCGGGCACGAATCGGACGGCCGAGGCGGCCACCTGGTCGTAGCAGCGGAGCTTGGCCAGCCGATAGGCATCGTCGTCCAACTCGGCCCAACGCTCGTAGTTGGCCAGCGACGTGATGCGGATCATGCCCTCGTCGAGCGGTTGTTCATAATCAAAATTGTTGGGCGAGCAGATCACGCC
>JAFGFF010000181.1 GCA_016931075.1 Pirellulales bacterium
GCAGCGGGGCCACCAGCGTGCCCGAGGCCCTGCGGATGGCCCCCGGGGTCGAGGTCGCCCGGGTCAAGTCGAACATGTGGGCGATCAGCATCCGGGGGTTTCAGAACCGGTTCGCCAACAAGCTGCTGGTGCTGGTCGACGGGCGTTCGGTCTACGACCAGTACTTCTCGGGCGTCTACTGGGACGTCCAGGACATGGTGCTGGAGGATATCGAGCGGATCGAAGTGATCCGAGGCCCCGGCGGGACACTCTGGGGCGCCAACGCGGTCAACGGCGTCATTAACATCATCACGAAGAAAGCCCAGGACACCCAAGGCGTCTTGATCACGTCCGGCGGCGGCAACCTGGAACGCGCCATCAATCAGGTCCGCGTCGGCGGGAGCAACGGCAAGGGCGTCTATTGGCGGGTCTACGGCAAACAGACGGAAACCGGGACCGAGTACAACAACTCGTTGGGCAGCCACGACGCCTGGCGCGTCGGACGCGGCGGTTTCCGCGTCGATTGCGACCTGGACCGCTGCCAGCGCGACACGATGACCGTTCTGGGCAACTTTTACGGCGGAAACGAGGGTTATATCGCCCAGTTTCCCGCGCCCGCTGCGCCCTACTACTGGTCGACCATCGATGACGAGGGCGTCAGCGGCGCTAATGTTCTTGCCCGGTGGAATCGCAAGATCTCGGACCGATCCGACTGCTCCTTCCAGATCTACCTCGACCGCAGCTTCCGGGAACAGGCGCTCTTCCGACAGGAAGCCACGGCCTTGGACGTCGAGTGGCAGCATCGATTCCCCTTGGGCAATCGCCAGAACGTCCTGTGGGGTCTGGAATGGCGTAACGTCCACAGCTACATTCCTGGCCAAAACACGCGGCCCGACGTCCCGTTCGTCCTTACCATCAACCCGGTTCACGAGTCGTTTCGGATGTTCGGCGGGTTTATCCAGGATGAAATCACGCTGCGGGAAGACGAGTTGTTCCTGACCCTGGGCACGAAACTAGACCACAACTCGTACACGGGGACCGAGGTCCAGCCAAGCGTCCGCCTGCTGTGGATGCCGGACCGCCGTCACGCGCTTTGGGGCGCCATTTCACGAGCTGTTCGAACGCCGTCGCGAGTGGAGCGAACAAGCCTGTTCCGCTACGGCCCGTACTACCCATACGGTCCTCCGTTTCCGGCCTTCCTCGAGTTCCACGGCAACCCGAATCTCAAGTCCGAGGTGCTGATGGCCTACGAGTTGGGCTACCGGACCCAGGCCACCGACCGCTTTTCTTGGGACGTGGCCGTTTTTGCCAACGCATACGAAAACCAAGGCCGGTGGAACCAGGGCGCTGTCGTGCCGCCGCCGCCCTACATTACCATCCAGGAGAGCTTTCTGAACACGGGCAGCCCGCAAATCTACGGCTGCGAGCTTTCCGGCCAATGGGCACTGAGCGACACGTGGCGGCTATCGAGCTCCTACAGCGTGGTCCGGATGTTCTCGGGAGGAATCAGCAGGACCGGCTTTGAGGGCTACCCTAGAAATCAAGCTCGACTCCAGTCCCAGTGGGACCTGTCCGAAGCCTGGGAGTTCGACATGGCGCTACGCTACGTGGACAACATCCTCGGACAGGGCATCCCCCACTATATGACGATGGACCTTCGCCTGGGCTGGAAGCCTCGCAAGGACTTGGAGATCGCGTTGGTCGGCACCAATCTCTTCGACAACCACCACCCGGAATTCGGGGCCACGATCTACGAGACCGAGATTACACAGGTACAGCGGACCGTCTACGCCCAACTGACTTGGCGTCGGTAGTCACTCTGTTTGCGTGTCCCGCAAGGTCCTCCGGGCATGCCTATCTTGCCGTGTCCGCATGAGCGGTATCAGCCGCATTAGGGACAAGAACGGTATATCCGGTTTTCCGATAAGAGCGATGAAGGAGATTGGCCGGTTCCGCCCGTGCTGGCAAACCGGACAGTTGACCACTACACCTGCGCAAGCACCCTGCGTCAGACGTGACCTGGCCGAGAAATCCGTTGCTCATTTCCGGTCTAGGCATTTGCCCCCCATGAAACCTGAACTCTCCCCAAGGAGACTCGCGTGATCTCCGCAGGAACTGCGTCGACCGCCAGGCGGATCGGCCATATTATTGCCTTGGCCGTTGTGCTGGCGCCGCTACACTGCCCGGCGTCCGCCGTGGCACAACAGGACCGCTCGAAGTCACGGAATCAGGTCGCCCCGGCGCCATTGCCTGGCGAGGCTCCGGAGCCGAACGACCCGACGTCGATCCTCGACATGGACGTCGAGCAGCTCACGACGGTCGATGTCAAGGTTCCCTCGATGGACATCGAGGTGACCAGCGTCTCGAAGCAGGAGAGCACAGTCGGACACTCGCCGGCGGCCGTCTTTGTCATCACCAACGAAATGATCCGCCGGAGCGGGGCCACCTGCGTGCCCGAGGCGCTGCGGATGGCCCCGGGGGTCGAGGTGGCACGAGTCAAGTCGAACATGTGGGCCATTAGCATCCGGGGATTTCAGAACCGGTATGCCAACAAACTCCTGGTGCTTGTCGACGGTCGATCGGTCTATGATCAGCTATTCTCGGGCGTCTATTGGGACGTGCAGGATCTGGTGCTGGACGATATCGAGCGAATCGAGGTGATCCGCGGTCCCGGAGGCACGCTCTGGGGCGCCAACGCGGTCAACGGCGTGATCAACATCATCACGAAGAAGGCCCAGAAGACCCAGGGCGTTCTGGCGACTTCCGGAGGCGGAAACCTGGAACGCGCCATCAATCAGGTCCGCGTCGGCGGGAACAACGGCAAAGGCGTCTATTGGCGAGTCTACGGCAAGCAGACCGAAATCGGCAACGAGTACAACAACTCGTTGGGCAGCCACGACAATTGGCGGATGGGGCGAGGCGGATTCCGCGTTGACTGGGAACTGGACCAGCATCAGCGCGATACGGTGACCGTATCGGGCGATTTCTACGGCGGTAGCGAAAGCGACATCAATCAGTTTCCCATGCCCGCTGCGCCGTTCAGTTGGACTACCATTCGTGATGAGGGGGTCGGCGGCGCCAACCTCCTTGCGAAGTGGAATCGAAAGATTTCGAAGCAGTCTGATTGCTCTTTCCAGATCTACTTCGACCGCAGCTTTCGTGATCAGGCCATCTTCCGGGAGGAAAACACGGTTTTCGACGTCGAGTGGCAGCACCGGTTCCCCCTGGGCGAGCGCCACAACGTCCTCTGGGGGCTCGGGACAAGAAACATTCATCTCTATGCTCCCAACACGAATATCCATCCAGACACGGCATTCGTTCTGCAGTTCGATTCCGCGCATGAGACGTTCCGGAACTTCGGTGGTTTCATTCAGGACGAAATCACCCTCCGAGAAGACGAATTGTTCTTGACCGTGGGCACCAAGATTGACCGCAACTCCTACACGGGCGTGGAGTGTCAACCGAGTGTTCGTCTCCTTTGGGCCCCCGACCCAAGGCATGTCTACTGGGGAGCCATTTCCCGGGCCGTGCGGACACCTTCTCGGCTGGCGCGAAGCTTGTTCCATTACGGGCCGTTTTACCTGCCCGGTCCACCATTGCCGACCTTCGTCGAGTTCCATGGCAATACGCACCTGAAGGCCGAAACGATGATGGCCTACGAACTGGGCTATCGAGCCCAGACGACCGACCGTTTCGCCTGGGACGTGACCGCATTCGCCGACATCTACGATGAGCAGGCCGGGTGGAGAAGGGGCATCCCCGTTGTCGGCCCGACCTATATCATTGCTCCCCAGACCTACGTGAACAACAGTAACTCCCAGCTCTACGGAGCCGAGTTCTCCGCCCAATGGGCCGTCACCGACGCATGGCGGTTGTCTGGCTCCTACAGCGCGGTGAGGATGTTTGCGATGGGAGGACAAGGCCTGGGGATCGAAGGCTACCCGAGAAATCAGACCCGACTCCAGTCCCAATGGGATCTGTCCGAGGCGTGGGAGTTTGACATGGCTCTGCGCTACGTCGACAACGTCGTCGGCCAGGGGGTTCCAAGCTACCTGACAATGGATTTGCGGCTCGGTTGGAAACCGCGAAAGGACCTCGAGATCGCCCTAGTCGGCACCAATCTATTTGATGAATATCACCCCGAGTTTGGCACCACGGTCTACGAACCCGAGGTCACGGAAATCCGGCGCACGGTCTACGCTCAAATGACTTGGCGTCGGTAGCCGTGCCGCCAACGCATACGACCAGCGTTCTGAATGGATCACGGGCGCGCCCGACCCGTATCCCGACTACATCATCGTGCCCAAACCTATGTCAACTTGTGAAGTCCGGAACTCCTCGGCGTCGAGCTGTCGGGGCTGTGGGCTCTGACCGATACTTGGCGGCTTTCGGGCTCCTACAGCGTGGTCCGGATGTTTTCGGCTGTCCCGTCGCTGACAACCGGTTTTGAGGGTTATCCGAGAAATCAGGCCCGGCTCCAGTCCCAATGGGAACTGGGCAAGCACTGGGAGTTCGAAATGGCCCTGCGCTATGTGGACAACGTCGTCGGTCAGTCCATTCCGAACTCCATGACGATGGATCTGCGTCTGGGCTGGAATCCCCGCAAGGATTTCCAGATTGCCCTGGTCGGCACGAATCTTCTGGAGCCGCACCACCCAGAATTCGGGGCCACAATCTACGAAACCCAGATCACGCAAGTTCGGCGGACTATATTTGCCCAGGCGACCTGGCTCCGCTAGGTTTCATGAAAAATTCGAGAAAAGAACGTTTGGCTGGCTCGTTTGCCTCGGTGCGAGGTGACCACCCACGGATGGCTTTGGACGGCCGTCGAAGGTTTGGATCCGGAGGTAACGGAGTAGGAAAGACCTCTTTAACATTTTCCCAGATTTCATAACCGGTATGACCGGGCTTGTCATGCCGTTTGTCACACCTCCTACAGGGCGAATCTTCCAACACAGGACAAGTTGCTCCCCCGAATGACCGATGCGGAATATGAGAAGGCGTGAAATGGCCCAACCGGTCTAGACTGCCTTGCGCCGATCGGAATAAGACGTGCTTCATTGGTCACGTTGGCTTACGATCGCAATGGTTTCAGCAGCGGTGGGCCCCGGAGCGCAAGCGGACTTCCGTATAAGAGAAGTCAGGCGACGAACAAGCCGTGAATAGACACTGCGTCTCTAACGCGAAGCATCTCGACCCACGCCTGGCGGCAACGGTCGGCGTCTCACGCCGCGCCCGGCTGCTGGCTTGGTTTCTGGCGATCGCGCTGTCCGCGGGAGGCGCGGGCACGGCCCTGGCTCAGGAAGAAGAATCGACCTATCCGACGAGCAGCCGCGAATACACGATCAAGGCCGCCTACCTATACAACTTCGCCCGGTACGTGAATTGGCCTGACGGCACGTTCGCCAACGACGATTCCCCGCTGGTAATCGGCGTTCTGGGCGAGAACCCGTTTGGAAACGCCCTCCAGACCATTGCCGAACGCAAGAAGATCGACGGTCGGCGGCTCGTCATTCGCCAGTTCAGTTCGCTTGATCAATACACGACCTGCCATGTCCTCTTTGTCGTTTGGAACATCAACGAGGAGGAGCAGAAAGCGGTCATCAAGCGGCTTGGCGGGTCGCACGTCCTCCTTGTCGGCGAGACGCCCGACTTCACGAAAGAAGGGGGCGTGGTCAGCTTTTACATCGAGGAAAACCGCGTACGGTTCGAGATCAACGTGGCCGCCGCGCGACGAGAAAGCTTGAAAATCAGCTCGAAACTGCTCAATCTGGCCAAATTGGTCGGACAATCCAACGGACGTTGGGCACGGATGGCCGACACCACACCCACATCAGGAGGTTGGCCCACTCATGCCGGTTCCACACCGTGGCTGCCAAAGCGGTAGCTGGAATAGTCCCAACGCGTGATCTCCTTCTTCAAAAATCTCTCGATCAACACGAAGCTGAACCTCCTGGTGTCAGTCGCCGGAGGGGTCGCGCTGTTGTTGTCCTCGATCGCGTTCGTGGGCAACGACTATCAGATGATCCGAGAGTCGAAGATCCGGCAGTTGACCGTGTTGGCCGACGTCCTGGCCGCCAACAGCACGGCCGCGTTGAATTTCGACGACCCGGCCGCCGCCAACGAGTTGCTCAATTCGCTGCAAGTCACCCCGGCCGTCCGGTTCGCCTGCCTGTTTGACGGGCACGGACGCGTGTTCGCCAAGCACGTCAACGGCGCCCCGATGGACTTCCGGCCGCCCTATTTGCCCGAGACGGGTCACGAATTCACCGAAGACGGCTCCCTGGACGTCACGAAACGGATTCTGCAGGACGGCGACCTCGTCGGCACGATCTACTTGCACGCCGCGATGGACGACCTGGACGACCAGCTCACCCGCTATGCTTACATCGTCGTCTTCGTCATGGCCATTTCGCTCGGCGGATCGTTCCTCTTTTCGAGCCGTCTGCAACGCCTGATCGCGGGCCCAGTCCTCCGACTGGCCAAGACAGCCCGACGGATCTCAACCGAGGGAGATTACTCCGTCCGGGTTCAAAAGGAAGCCGGGGACGAGATTGGCACCCTCTATGACGACTTCAATCGGATGCTCGATTGCATCCAGAAGAGCGAGCGCGAGCTGGAAGAAGCACGTGACGAGCTCGAAGTCCGCGTCCGACAACGCACCCTCGAACTCTCCCAGGCCAACCAGAGCCTCACCCAGGAGATCGCCGAGCGCCGCCGGACCGAGGAAGAGCTCAAGCTGTCCAAGGAAGTGGCCGAGCGGGCCAACCGGGTCAAGAGCGAATTCCTGGCCAACATGAGCCACGAAATCCGCACCCCGATCACCGCCGTGCTCGGCTTCAGCGAACTGCTCTCCGAACCGGACCTCTCCGTCGAGAGCCGGCAGGATTACGTTTCGACGATCGTCCGTAACGGCGAACATCTCCTCGGCCTGATCAACGACATCCTCGACTTGTCCAAGATCGAAGCCGGCAGGATGACGATCGAAAAGACCGCCTGCTCGCCGATTAACATCGTCAACGACGTGGCTTCGCTCGTCCGGCCGAGAGCGACCGACAAGGGTCTTGCCTTGAACGTCCGTTATCGCGGAAAGATGCCCGAAACCATCCAGACCGACATGACCCGGTTGCGCCAGATCCTCTTCAATCTGGTCGGCAACGCGGTCAAATTCACCGAGAAGGGCGAAGTCGACCTGCTGGTCGAAATGGCCGATCCGCCCGACGTCGACGATCCCCGGTTGAAATTCACGGTCAGCGACACGGGCCTGGGGATCAAGCCGGAACAGCTCGCCAGGATCTTCCAGCCCTTCACTCAAGCCGACACGTCGACCTCGCGACGGTTCGGCGGGACCGGATTGGGTCTGGTCATCAGCCGACGGTTCGCACGAATGCTCGGCGGCGACATCACCGTTGAAAGTCAATTCGGCAAGGGGAGCAAGTTCCAAGTCACCATCACCACGGGATCGCTCCGTGGCATCCAGATGGTCGACGGTTATGCCGAAAGTCTCAAACCTCGCCCCGAGACAAAGACCGAAGCGGCGCCTGCCTTCTATTTCCACGGCCGGATCCTTCTGGCCGAGGACGGCCCTGACAACCAACGGCTGATTTCCTTCATCTTGAGACGTGTCGGCGCCACCGTCGACATCGCCCCGAACGGACAAATTGCCGTCGACAAGGTGCTCCAATCCGAAGAGGCCGGCACTCCCTACGACCTTGTCCTCATGGATATGCAGATGCCCGTGCTGGACGGCTACGGCGCCACGAGCCGCCTGCGTCAGATGAAGTGCGCCGTTCCGATCATCGCCCTGACGGCCCACGCCATGCAAGGCGACCGGGACAAGTGCCGAAGCGCAGGATGCGACGACTACGCCACCAAGCCGATCGATCGCAAGGCCCTCTTGTCGCTCATCTCCAAGTACTGCCCCGACAAGTGCGAACACGCCCCCGCCGAAGCGTCCAGCGACGCGTAGCTTCCCCGCCGTTCCTGCTCTCTTCCGGCGGACAAAACAGGGGACTTACGTCCCCCGCTCCGTTCAAATCCCCAATCCCCAATCCCCAATCCCCAATCCCCCTCTTCACTCCCACGCCGCGCCGGCCAGCCAGGCGGCCAGCGGGGCAAACAACAGCACCGGCGCCCAGGCCGACAACTGGGGTGAAATCCAGTAGCTGTTGCCCAGGTAGTGAAACGTGATCGTCACCACGACGTAGATCGTAACGACCAACACGCACAGGCCGATCGCGACGAACACATTCCGGTTCTCCCGCGTCAACACGAGCGGCAGACCGAGGCATAGGAGCGTGAGATCCGTCAACGGGCGGAGAATCCGCGAGTGGATGCGGACCCGGTCGTCGGCTCCCGACTCGACGCTCGGATTGCGTAATCCAGCGATCAACTCGGCCGTCGAGGCGTTTTCCAGCCCGCGGGTCAACAGATCGAACGAGACGTCGCTGACGACGAAGCACTCGTCTTGAGCCAGCCAGCCGGGTGCGTCGCGCGGCGTGATGATGATCGGCTTGCCGCCCAGCGTCAGCGACGGACACGTCGCCAGCTCCTTCGGACGCTGGACGCCCTTGAGAAGGTAGCCTCCCGGCCGGTCCCCTTCGGGCGGATGATAGAAGGCCTCTTCGGCATCCAACTGAAGGCCGTATTCACCCAAGGTCGGCGGGAGCACGAAGCTGGGCTCGACGATCTGTTTCTGGCCCGCCACGCTTGCCTTGCCGCCGATGAGAATGTCGGTCTGGGCGTCGAACCGGGCCTCCAGCCCGCGGGCGTTCTCGCCGGTCGGGTCGCTTGGGTCCCGGGCCAACTGTTGCCGAAGCTGCGGGATAACCAGTTCCCGGTTGGCCGTGGCCACCAGCGCGATGGCCGCCGCCGCCGCAACGACCGGAAGCACCACGCGAATCCGCGAGATGCCGGCCGCCATCAAGGCCGTCATCTCGTTGTGACGCTGGATCCACGTCATGGTGAACATGGCCGCGATCAGCGCCAGCATCCCGGCCGTCAGATCGAAGAAGTAGAGCGACCGGCAAGCGTAATAGCTGGCCATCAACTGTCCCAGCCCGCCGGCTGAGTTCTTCACCCGCAGAAAACTCTCCAGATTGGTGAACGCGTCGAAAACGATGTACAACCCGGTGAGGCTCAAAAAACAGATCACAAACGTTTGCACGAACTGGCGCAAAAGATAGCGGTCGATGATGCCCAGTCTCATATCCAGCATCCTTGCCGAGGTCAATCGAGCACGTGTCGAATCGCCCGGGCCAACGCTTCCATGCCGCGGCGGATGTCCTCGCAGGACGGCACGCCGAAGCTCAAACGAATCATGTTCTTCGGGATCCGGCGGCTCTCGCTCGGATAGCAGTATTCGCCGGGCACGTACAGCACTCCCTCGGCCACGGACCGCTCGAACAGGGCCCCCGCCAAGCCCGTGTCGACGTGCTCAGGCAGCCGCATCCAGACGTACAGCCCGCCGGTCGGACGGATCCACTCGACCCCTTCGATCGGGCCGAGCAGCTCATCGGCCGCGTCGAGCATGGCCGCCACTTTCACCCGATAGCCGGCCTGAATCGCCTCGATGTGCTCGTCAAAGAGCGACTGCTCCAACACGCTCCACATCAGGTACTGGTTGAAGTTGGGCGAGCCGAAGTCGATGTTGCCCTTCAGGCTCAAGACCGGCCCGACCAGATCAGGCGGCAGAAGGCCCCAGCCGACCCGCACGCCTGGCGAAAACGACTTCGAAAACGATCCGGCTGTGATCACCGTCGTCCCGTCGGGATCGAACGACCTCATGCTCGGGACGTCCTCGCCCCAGTAGCGCAGATCGCGATAGGCGGCGTCTTCGATGATTCGGATCCGGTTCCCGTCACTGTACCGTCGAGCCAGGTCGACCAGCGCGGCCCGACGCTCGGCCGGCATCGTGACGCTGCAGGGGTTGTCGTAATAGCTGACGACGTAAATCGCCTTGAGCCGGTGCAACTGCTCGTCGTCGCGCAAGCGGATGAGTTCCTGCTCGACCGCCTCGGGCACCATCCCGTGCTCGTCCGCGTCGACGCCCACCGCCCGAACACCCAGGTTGGCCAACGTGCCGAGGTAGACGTAGTAGCTCGGGGCCGCGCACAGGATGATGTCGTCCGGGTCGAGAATCGTGTCGCTCACCAGGAAGAGCAACTCGTTACTCCCGGCCGTGACGACAATCTGCTCGGGCGTCGCCCGCATCTGCTTGACCGTCAGGCCGTCGGCTGCCCGCATCCGCTCGAGCAGGATCTTCCGCAGCGGGAGATACCCGGCCGTGGTGCCGTATTGCAGGGCCGCCCGAGCACGAGCCGGATCGGACCAGATCGCCTCGAAGGCCGCCCGGGCAGGACCGACCGGCAGCGTCTGCTGGTCGGTGAACCCGACGGCCAGGGAGACCAACTCCGGATTGCCCAGCGCCCGGGCCATCAGGAGGCTGACCAACGTCTCGCCGCCGGCCCATCGGGCACGCTGGCTCAGGTCGCCCTGGTCGGCCATCGAAGGTGGTGAAGTCCGCTGAAGAGGGGGCATACTGGCACGTCGCTGGGTTATTGTGTAGTCTCGGCAGCATAGGCAACCGGCGGGGGGCAAGTCAAGGGAAGTCGATCGTCATGCCTGTTCATCTTGCTCCACAACGTTGGTCTCGACTGGCCGGGGAGCGACTTCGGACCTGGTGCCGAGCTGGCGGGCGGGCGTGCAGCCGGCTGGTGCTGCCGCCCCGGTGTGTGCGATGTGACGTCGATCTGGCCGATCCTGGGGCCGACGAGCTGCCCCTGTGCCCAACGTGTATTGATCTGCTGGTCGGCGAGAAGGCTGCCCACTCGTGCCCTCGGTGCGGCACACGGTTGTCTCGGCCGATTCATGGCCGATCGTGTCCGGCGTGCGTGGGTCGCCGATTCGCCTTCCAAACGGTGATCCCCCTGGGGAGTTACCACGACGAACTGCGGCAGGCCATTCTCGAGATGAAGAAACCGGCCGGCAACAACCTGTCGGCGGCGGTCGGCCGGCTCCTGGCTCGGAAAACCGCGATACAATTGGTCCAGTTCCACGCCGATGTGATCGTACCCATTCCCATGTACTGGAGCCATCGCCTCCGGCGTAGAACAAACAGCCCGGAAATCCTGGCCGCCGAAATATCCCTCGCCTTGGGGGTTCCTATTGAGCATCCAATGCTGGTTCGGTGGCGTAAAACGCTTCCTCAGAACGATTTGACGCCTTTTGAACGATGGGAAAACGTTCGGGGCGCGTTCCGGTTGGCGGCGGGCTACATTATTGATGGTGCGAAAGTGATTCTGGTCGACGACGTGCTCACCACGGGAGCCACCTGCAACGAGGCAGCTAAGACGCTCCGTCGGGCAGGTGCCCGCAGTGTGATTGTCGCCGTCGCCGCTCGAACCGAACAACCTGCCTGAATCGGACCACACCAACCAACACTCCCTGCATCCACCCACCACGTTTCGCCCGCAGTATTCAACTCGCCCGGAACCGTTAGACCATACCTGTCTGACACCAGGCGATGTTCGACTGGAGAGCGAAACCGACGCCCTTGTCGCCCGAGAGGAATAGGAGACAATAGGGGTTATGGGAAACGAAATCGCGCCCAATTCAATGGGCCCCAACACCACGAAGCTTAAGAAGCCCGAGCGACCGTTCCGCAGCGCCGTGTTTCGCGGCCTGGGCGTGGTCGTGCCGCCGCTGTTGACCATTGTGATCTTCCTTTGGGTAGCCGGCACGGTGAACCAGTACGTCTTGCATCCGACGACGGCCGGGGTTCGCTACGTCCTCGTCTGGTTTGCGGAAGACATCCGTGAAGAGGTGCCTCCCGCGCAACGGGCGGTCCCGGCGGACAAGGTGCCCGACCCCGAGAACTATTTCTACGAATTGCCGGACCATAAGTTCGTTCCGCTGAACGTCTACAAACTGGTGCTCAAGCACCACCGCTCTGGCCCCATGCCGGAGACGGCCGAAGAGGTTTACGAGCGCTACGTCCAGTTGAAATACCTCCCGGCCCACCTGGTCGTTCCCGCCTTTTTGGCCATTTTCGTGCTTGTCTTGTACCTGCTGGGCAAGTTCATGGCCGCAGGGATCGGCCGGTTGTCGGTCGGCATTTTCGAACGGGGCGTGCTCCAGTTGCCCGTGGTGCGAAACGTCTATTCGTCGGTCAAGCAGATCAGCGACTTCCTTTTCAGCCCTCGCGAGATCGAGTACACCCGGGTGGTGGCCATCGAGTATCCGCGTCAGGGCATCTGGTCGCTGGGCATGGTGACCGGCGAGAGCATGTTGGACATCCGCGCGGCGGCCAACGAGCCGGTCCTTTCGGTCCTCGTGCCCACCTCGCCGATGCCGGTGACCGGCTATACGATCAACGTCAAGAAGAGCGAAGCGCTGGACTTGAACCTCACGATCGATCAGGCGTTCCAGTTCATCGTCAGTTGCGGCGTGGTCGTCCCCCCGCAACAGCTCCAAGACGCCCTCGACGCCAAGGCGGCCGCAGACGATAATGAGTCTGCGGCGAAGGGATCCTAGCCGCCTGTCGAAAAGGGAATTGGGTGCCATGCTCCACGCTTGCGTGGGCATGTTTTCGCGGCTTGTTGAAGATCCACATGCCCACGCAAGCGTGGAGCATGTCACCCAACGCTAAAAAACACTCCGTGAGAGGCTGTCAGTCGACGTGAAACTCCGACTCGGAACGCGAGCCAGCGCCCTTGCCCGATGGCAGGCGGATTGGGTTGCGCGGCGGCTGACCGATCTGGGAATAGACGTCGACCTCGTTCCCATCTCGACCACCGGCGACCAACAGCATTCCGGGCCCATCAGCCAGATCGGCGCCCAGGGCGTCTTCACCAAGGAGATTCAGCAGGCCCTGCTCGACGGGCGGATCGACGTGGCCGTCCACAGCCTGAAGGACCTGTCGACCGAGCCGGTCGCCGGGCTGTGCCTGGCCGCCGTGCCCGAGCGTGGGCCGGTCGGTGATGCCCTGGTAAGCAACACTCACGCCTCGTTGGACGCCCTGCCCCGCGGCGCCCGGATCGGAACCGGCAGCCTTCGCCGTCGGGCCCAACTCTTGCACGTCCGCCCCGATCTGGACGTCCAGGACATCCGCGGCAACGTCGACACCCGCCTGTCCAAGCTCGACGCGGGCGAGTTCGACGCGATTGTTTTGGCCCAAGCCGGCCTGGAACGCCTCGGGCTGGCCGAGCGGATCGCCCAAGTGCTCCCACCGGACGTGATGCTGCCGGCCATCGGCCAGGGCGCCCTGGGCGTCGAAATCCGGGTCGACAACATAGAAACTCGCCAGGCCCTCGCCCCGCTGGACCACCCGGCCAGCCGTGCCGCCGTTCTGGCCGAACGGGCCATGCTCCACGCCCTCGAAGGCGGCTGCTCCGCCCCGATCGGCGCCTGGGCCCGAGTCGAAAACAACTTCCTCACCCTCTCCGGCCGTGTTCTTGAACCCGACGGCACTCACCGCCTCGACGCCACCGCCTCGGCCTCCATGTCCGATCCCGAAACCCTCGGCCGCGACGTGGCCGCCCAACTAAGGCAATAAAGGAATAAAGGGGACAGGCGCATATATTGGGGCAAATAGAGAAAGAGCCTTGGAGCAGATTTGCCCAAGTAACCCAATATATGCGCCTGTCCCCTTTATTCTTCTGTAAGAAACCGGGCGGCAGGAACGAGAGGTCCTGACGCCCGGTTTGGGAGGACAAAACGTCGCCGGGGGGGTAGCCAAGCGACGCCGTCACTGGGGGATCTTACTCGATATTCAAGCCAAGAAGATAAGCGTCGAGCTTCTTCTTCGCCTCGGTTTCCTGGTCTCGGAGCTTCGCGATCTCTTCGTGCAATCCTTCGAGCGCATTTTCTTGATCGTCCAGTTTCTTCACGTAGCGCTTGTACAGTTGGCCGGCGCGGTCCAGGCGGTTCATGTTCGCGCGGATGCGGGATTGCTCGTCGGCGATTGTTTTTACCTCCGCCTCTTTCCGGCCCCGCTGGTTGGCCAGGTTGGCCATGTCGCGTTTCATCTCGATGATCTTGGCCAGGGCGTCCTTGACCTTCTGGCTGACGACTTTCGCCCGGAGGTAGATCCGGATCTGGTCGTCGTTCAGGTTCGTCAGGCCGAGGTGCTGGCTTTGCGTTTGCTCCTCGGCGATCTTCAAAACGGCCGGCTCGCCCGGTTTGGCCTCGACGGCGAACCGGTATCGGTCGCGGGTCTTTTCGGTCGGTTTCTCGGGCGCGACCAGCTTCCAGTTGTGATCCAGCGGATGCTCGACCAATACGGTCTTCGCTCGCTTGCCCGAGTTCTTGACCGTGTATTCCATCGTCCGGGCCAGTTTTCGCGTGGCGATCATGACTCCCTTGATCAGACGGACGCTCAGGAGCTGCTCGGGCTGGCCGACGCTCTTGGGGGCCACCTCGGTGTCCAGGTCGATCGAGTAGCTGATCAGCCGGGTCGTGCCGGGGGCCATGTCCTCGATTTGGGCGTCGCCCGCATAGGCCCCGCCGTCGAACACGGTGATCGGGCCCTGCATCAGGTGCAGATCGGTCGCGTTGGTCAGCTTCATGCCGGCCAGCGGGTGCTTGGCGTGGACCCGGGCGTTGTAGATCGAGACCTTCTCGCCCTTGACCTTCGTGTTGACGATCGGCAGCATGGCCGACTTCTGACGTTGGAGCGTGACGGGCGTGTCGATCGCGTACTCGAACAGCTCGCCCACCTCGCCAGCCGTCGCGGCGGAAGCGGCTGATTTGCCGAGAGTCACGCCGGAAGTGCCCCAGGCGTAGTGGTCAGCAACCCCGTCTGTATTAGAATCCGCCAATCTACTATTCAGAGCGAAGCTCTCCGCTTCTCCTGCTCCTCTACGCAAGTATCGACCGGATGCTCGACCTGGAGCATTATAGGCCAACGCGGCTGGCGTCTTAGGCGTGGCCACCGCCAATTCTCGGAAGGCCTTTTCCTTGGCGACCATGTCCTGGCCGTAGGTCTGGGGTCGGAGCGAGGCGAACAGTTGGGGTCGCACCGTCGGCCGGGGCAGGTAGAGCGGTTCGTAGAGGTCCATCACGAACGAGATGGGCCGGCCGCTGATGAGCGTCAGACGCACGTTCGACCAGTCCTCCTCGGTCGTGTTCTCGACGATCGCCCAGCCTTGCAGGAAGGGGGCTTCCTTGTCGGAGAGGACCAGCCGGTAGGTCGTCTTCCAGACGGGTGTCTCTTGGATGTAGCCCACCTGAATCCGGCGCGTGCCCTCGCCCAATAGGTTCAGTTGGACCTCTTTCTTGTCCGTCGAGTGCGAGCTGGCCAACAGGGCCAGGGCTTTGCGTAGCTCGGCGTCGAGTTTCTCGTTCAGCAGGCGGATCCGGCTGACGCTGTCCAGCGAAACGGCCCGCAGCCCGTCCTCGGTCAACAGATTGAGTACGTCGATCTCGATTACCTCATCCTTGTCGACTCTGCGTTTCTGCTTCTCGACGCCCAGGATGACGCCGGTGACCGTCTGTGAGGCCTCGACCTCGACCTTCTCGCCGCGGACCTGTTCGAGCAGCTTGGCCAGGGTCGGTTTAGAGGTCAAGTCGATGGCGAACGTCTTGAGTGTTTTGGTGATCGGGTCCTTCGAGGCGTAGCTGACGGTGGAGATCTGGCCGCCGTCCAGGTCCTGGACGACCATGCTCTTGAGCAGGTCGTTGACGTCGTCGACGTTGAACTTCATCTCGACGTTGACGTTGCCGTCGACCTTTCCGGCGTGCTCGAAGAAGCCGACGCCCGAGCTGAACAGGACCACCCTCTTCAGGGGGAGGCTCGCCGACTTGTCGTTCTCGGCCGCTCGGGCCATCAGCCCGTTGGCCGCCAGCAGCAGGCCCGCCAGAACGGCCACGACCGGGCCTTGAAACCCCCGATTTCGACGTTTGCACATGGTAATGGACTCCTGGAATCGAACAGCGGAAATGCGCATTTCCCTACCAAAAAGGCACGGCCTCGGGCCGCACTTCGGTACTCTACCTCTCCTACGACGACCCGAGCGTTGAAAAAGTTTCACCACCCCCCTGGGATTGGCTCTGCCTCAGCCACGCTCAGAGCGTGGCCCTCCAACTCCGGAACGTCGCTTTTGCGGCATAATTGATCTCTATGTAGAAAATGACCACAGCGGCTTGTCCGCCCTTGCCCGGAAACACAAGGGCGGCCGGGTGGCACGTCGTTTATCCTTCGGATTGAGTTGTTTTCGCCGATCCGTGTTGAGCGCAACTCTTCGCCTCACGGGCCGAAGGCCCAGCCGTTCTCCCAGCCCAGGGCATCGCCCTGGGGACCGGTTGATTGCGGCATCGGATGCATCGGCCCAACGGGCCAACCGTTGGGCCGAACTGTTGGGCCGTTGGCCCGAAAGACAACTGTGTTATCGGCCTGAATCCCCAGGGCGACGCCCTGGGCTGGGAGAACCAGGCCCCGTTGGGGCGGATTGAAGTGACCTTCCCAGACTGAGTGCCACCCCTCTGACATAATCAAATACAATGAGGCATCGGAGTCCGATCCGGTAACCGTTCACGGCCGAAACGCCGCCGAAGGGGACAGGTGCATGTTTTCGGCTTGCACCTCGGACGCAAGTGGCAAGCCAATTGGCCGAAAAATGCACCAGTCCCCGGCCTGTGAACGCTTATCCGATCCGGGAGAAGAATTCCGGTCGGCCTTGCACGCCCGGGCGAAGCCGGAAGAGTGCTCCGGCGCCCGGGCCTTCTTCCGCGCGGTGGTCGCCGCCGGCCGTGGTGACGTAGAGATCTGAGAGGTCGTCGCCGCCAAAGGCCAGGCTTGAGACCTTTTGGGCGGGGAAGGTCACCCGGGCGATCTCGGCGGCCTCGGGTGTGTACTGCACGAGCATTCCGCCGTTCCATCGGGCCGACCAGACGTTGCCCTGGGCGTCGACGGTCAGTCCGTCGGGTTTGCCTTCTCCCTCCTTCGCTTTGAGGAACAGCCGCCGGTTGCTGAGTTCGCCGGTTGCCCGGTCGTAGTCGTAGAGGTGAATGTGTCGGCACCGGTCGTTCGAGTCGCTGTGGTAAAGGTGCTTTCCGTCCGGCGTGAAGCCCATGCCGTTCGAGGTGCCCAGCCCTTCGGTCATGACCGAGACGGCCCCGTCGGGATCCAACCGGTACAGCCGGCCGGCCCGTTGGGGTGTGGAGAGAACGCCGCAAAAGACCCGGCCCTCGGGGTCGGCGATGCAGTCGTTGAACCGGTTCTCTTCCTCCCCGGGCAGGCCGTCGCGAATCGTGGTTAATAGCCCGTCTCGCCAGGTTTTCACCTCGCACCGCTGGGTCAGGAGCAATAGGGCCCCGTCAACCTGGACGGTGAACCCGCCGATCACCTCCCCTTCGAGACAGATTTCGTGCCGCCCGGTGGCCGGATCAAACCGGAACAGGCGTGCCCCGGGGATATCGACCCAATAGAGGCACTTCTCTGTCGGGTGCCAGAGCGGGTTCTCGCCGGTTTGGCAGGCGTAGTCGGCAACGACTTCCGGGTTCATCGGGCGGTCTCCCCGAAAAAAAGGCTGATGGACATCGGTCCGGGGTCTCGCCCATTCTACACCAAGGGCAAGCGGCGGAAACGCCGGTCGTCCGCCCTGGACCAGGCGCCGAAGGGACAAATCTGTCTCACTCGCTCCGGTGTCATGGGACCGGCCCGGACCCTCCCCCCCCTTGCGAGATGACCCCCGTGACCTTAGCATAAAGGATTCTTCGCGCCCTCAAACATCGTCTGTTCGGCTCCTTGACCCGCTTTTTTGAAAGCTCCAACAACCATGCGACCCAGCCAAATCAAGGCGAAACTGCGGCGCGGCGAACCCGTTTTGATTACCACATTGCACCTGACCGATCCCTCGGTGTTCGAGCTGGCCAGCCTGATGGGCTTCGACGGGATCTGGATGGACATGGAGCACCATTTTTATAGTCTCGAGACGGCCAGTTGCATGATGCGGGCAACCAGGCTCGGTGTGACCGACATACTCGCCCGACCGGGCAAGGGCGAGTTCATGCGGATGCAGCGGATGCTCGAGGCCGGCGCTCAGGGGATTATGTATCCCCGCTGCGACGACGCCGAGGAAGCGGCCGAAGTGGTCCAGTGGGTAAAGTTTCCGCCCAAGGGCAAACGCGGCTTCGACGGCGGCAACCCCGACATGCCTTACTGCTCGATGCCGATGACCGACTACATCGAGTGGGCCAACCGGGAGACCTTCGTCTTTATCCAGGTGGAACACCCGCACACGCTCGATCACGTCGACCAGATCGCCCGGCTCGACGGCGTTGACGCCCTGATCCTTGGCCCGGCCGACTTCAGCATCCACAGCGGCGTGCCCGGCCAGTTCGACCATCCCAAAGTTCAACGCGCGATCGACCGCATCGCCGCCGCCGCGAAGAAGGGGGGCAAGGCCTGGGGAGTTCCCTGCGGCAATACAGACCAGGCGAAGCAGATGTTCGAGCGCGGCGCTCGAGTCCTCTTCTACAACGCCGACATCCTCATGGTCAAACAGGGCCTCGAACAGATGCAGCAGGACTTCGCCCCACTCGGTTTCACGTTCGAGAACCGGTTGAAGCCGGACGCCTAGTTCACGGCGTAGGACGCTGCGGACGGGCTTGTCCACCCTTGCCTCGAATCACCAGGGCGGGCAGGC
>JAFGFF010000182.1 GCA_016931075.1 Pirellulales bacterium
CGGTGGCGGGCCACGTCGGCGGCGTGGGCGGCGATCTTGTAGGCGATCACGCCCCGGCGAACGTCGTCCAGGTTGGGCAGACCCAGGTGCTCTTTGGGCGTGACGTAGCAGAGCATCGACGCGCCGTACCACGCGGCCATCGCGCCGCCGATCGCGCTGGTGATGTGGTCGTAGCCCGGGGCAATGTCGGTCACGATCGGCCCCAGCAGATAAAACGGCGCTTCGTGGCACTGCTCACGCTGCCGGCGGACGTTCTCTTCGATCTGGTCCATGGGCACGTGGCCCGGGCCTTCGATCATCACCTGGCAACCGCGCTCCCACGCGCGCTTGGTCAGCGGGCCCATCGCATCGAGTTCGGCGAACTGGGCGTCGTCCGAGGCGTCGGCCAACGAGCCGGGCCGCAAGCCGTCGCCCAGGCTCCAAGTCACGTCGTACTCGCGCATGATGTCGCACAGGTCGTCGAAATGGGTGTAAAACGGATTCTCTTCGCCGTGAATCGTCATCCATTTGGCCACCAGCGAGCCGCCCCGGCTGACGATGCCCGTCAGACGACGTGTGGCCAGTGGGATATGATCTCGCAGCAGGGCGCAGTGGATCGTCATGTAGTCGACGCCCTGGGCCGCTTGGCTTTGGACCACGTCCAAAAAATCCTGGGCTCGCATGTCGGCGATGTCGTCCAGCCGCTCGGCCACTTCGTAGATGGGCACAGTGCCGACAGGCACTCGGGCCACGTCGAGCATCCGCCGGCGGATCGTCTCGATCTCCGGGCCAGTCGACAGGTCCATGACCGTGTCGGCCCCGTGGCCGACCGCGCAGTGGAGCTTCTCCAGCTCGCAGCCCGAGTCGCTCGAGACGGGCGAGTTGCCCAGGTTGGCGTTGATTTTCGTCCGGCAAGCGATGCCGATCCCGATCGGTTCCAGGCCGGCGGCTAAGTGGACCCGGTTGGCCGGGATAACCATCCGCCCCCGGGCGACCTCGTCGCGGACCGTTTCGGGATCGAGCCGTTCGCTCCGGGCGACAGCCTCCATCTCGGGGGTGATTGTGCCGGCCCGGGCCGCTTCGATTTGGGTCATGGGAAAGCTGCCCGAGTGAGAAAGGAAACGGGCCGGCCAGGCCGACCCGGGCTGAAATCGGTCGTTTCGCGACGCCTTGCGCCGCACTATTTTATGGTAGCAACCCCCCGGCGGCTGTCAATCGGCGGGCGTTTACCCCCCTCGGAGGCATGTCCGGCGAGATCGCTGGGTGCCACTGCTGGCTTGTCCAGCAGTGATTCGCCGAACCTCGTTGCACTGCACTGCTGGACAAGCCAGCAGTGGCACCCCCAAATCTGACTTTTCAAGGGGTTGCAATGTCACCACCGAAGGACCTGGAACAGGTTGCTGAAGTCGTCGGTCCAGACGATCGGGGCGGGGGCGTTGTCGGGCCAGGCATCGCGGGCCTTGCGGACGGGATCGCTCTCGAGGAATGCGTCGTTCGACGTGACCAGAACCCACGTGGCCGAATCGACGCCGTGAGGATCGTCGTCCTCTGATTTTGAATCGACCATCACGTTCTTGTGGCCGAATTCATTGGCCAGGCCGCGGACAATCGGGCCGAGGTCAAGAAAGCGGTTCGAGATGTGGATGGCCAGGATCCCGTCGGGCTTGAGATGCTTCCAGTAGATCTCACAACACTCGTGGGTGAGCAGGTGGACGGGGATCGAATCGCTGCTGAAGGCGTCGACCACCAGAACGTCGAACTCCTCGGGCCGCCCTTCGGCCAGGGCCCTTTCGAGCGAGATTCGGGCGTCGCCCAGGACGACGTCGACGTCGGCCCCTCTCGCTCGACTGTCGGCGAGGAACGTGAAGTACTCCTTGGAAAACTGGATCACATCCTGGTTGATCTCGTAGAAGCGGATCCGGTCGCCCGGCTTGCCGTGGGCAGCCATCGTGCCGGCGCCCAGGCCGATAACACCGATCTGCAGCGGCTTGGGATGGGTCTCGTCACCGCCTCGCCGAGGATGGAACCGCACGGCCAGGCCCGCGCCCGACTCCAGGCCGTAGTACGAGGTGGGCCACTCGGTTTTGCCTTCGTCCAGGAACTGGAACCCGTGCAGGATTCGACCGTGGTACAAGCTGCGAAAATCGTAATCGGCCTCAGTGTTGCGGCCTTCCCAAACCTGCAACACCCCGTAGAAGTTCCGCGATTGCTTCAACGCGGCAAGTCCGAAAGTAAAGAGGTAGATCCCCAACGCCATGCCTGAAGCTACGCTGCCGACGATCATGATGGTCTTCATCCGGGCTGTTCGACGGCGGCCTATTGCACTGGTCGGATCCGCGTACAACCCGGCCAGGAACAGTACGCAACAGGCGGCCAGCCCTAGCGGATACTCCAAATAGCCACTAAAGATCACCGGAGCAACCAGGGAGACAAGCGCGCCGCCCAGGGCCCCGCCGGCGGCGACAGTCAAGTAGAACCGCGTGAGATACCGCGGGTGGGGCTTGCGACGGACCATCTCGCCGTGGCACACCATACAGCAGACGAACATCGAGCCGGGATAGACGACGATCTGGACCCAGAAAGGCACGTCCGGGCCTACCCACATCACGGCGGTTGCCCCGACGACCGCCACGACCAGCAACGGTCCGTACACGGCTCGCTGATACCACTTTTCCCGGTCGAAGCAGATGATGAACGTCAGCAAATACAAGGCCAGCGGCAGCACCCAGAGGAACGGCACGACGGCTACTTCCTGGCACATCTGGTTCGTCGTGGCCAACAGCAGGACCGAGCCGCAGGTCGAGAAGGCCAGCCAGAGAATCGCATCGAGTCTGGAAGGCGGTGTAATTTCTTCTTGTGCATGAGACGTGTCCAATTGCTCGGCCGCGACGTCTCCCGCCTTGGGTCGCACCCAAGCCAGACGGACGGCCAGCCCGGCGCAGAGCAGGGCGAACACCATGTAGCCGATCGACCAGGTCCATGCCTGGGTGGCCAGCCGCATCATCGGCTCAAACAGGAACGGGTAGCTCACCAGTGCGGCCAGCGAACCGACGTTCGACAGGGCGTAGAGCCGGTAGGGCGACCGGCCGGGGTAGCTCCGCGCGAACCAACTCTGCAACAGCGGCCCGGTCGTCGACAGCAGCAGATACGGCGGGCCGATCGTCGCGGCCAGCAGGCAGAGGATCCGCCACGTCGGCAACTCGTTGCCCATTGGCTTCCACGACTCGTCCGGGATGATCGGCAGGAACCACAGCGACACGGCCAGAAACGCCAGGTGAACCGTCCCCTGCCGCCGCGGCTTGATCCAGGTGGCCAGTCCATGGGCGTAGGCATAGCCGACCAGCAAGAGCACCTGAAACGTCAACATGCACGTCGTCCAGACCGACGGTGTCCCCCCGAACCACGGCAGGATGTACTTGCCCGCCAACGGCTGCACCTGGAAAAGAAGAAACGCACTCAGGAAGATTGTCAGGGCGTAACCGATCATGGGCCGTGTGGGGGTTGGGGGCGAGGGGTTGGGAACGGGGGCTTGTGCAAGGATACAGACCGGCCTCCGCTCTCCTTATCGAGCCTCCTCATGATACCCCGAGTTGCCCCGGACGGGAACCGACCCCGGCCGGGCCAACGGGTCGGCTGGCCAATCAAGAAATCTGTCTTTCCGAAAGGGCTCGCCCATCGAGAGCGAGGCTGAAGTCCACTAGCTTGAAGCGGCTACTCAATCGTCTGGGGCTGTCGTGCGTGTCAGTCAATACAAGGTGGGCCTGGCGGGCGTGGCGATTCACACGAGAGTCCTCACCGAACACGACAAGCACGCGGCAGTCGGCTCGGTCGGAAAAAAAGCCCTGGCCGGGCAAGAATAGGAACTCCAAGTCGGGGTGATCGGTGCGTGGGATGGTGGCCTGATTCAAAGGTGTGAGCCCGAGGGTGTTGAAAAACGTCTCGACCCGCTCGAGCACATCCGGTCGGCCAGCGAGCACGAACGTCACATGCTCTGGTCACCTTGTGTTCAGGCCGTTGAGGCACCGGGTGAGGACGAAGGTCCGGTTGAAGTAGGGTTGGTTCACGCCTTGGGCAATTCGCGCCGGGGCGCTGGCGTCGGGGGAGTGAAAGAGGTGATAGGTGTGGGTCCATCTTAGGATGGATTGCGTCCGGACGCCGGCCCGACGTAGTCGACGGCCCAGGTCGGTGTCTTCGCCGCCCCAGCCTTCGAAGTTCTCGTCGAAGCCGTTGACCCGCTCGAAATCGGCTCGCCAGATGCCGCAGTCGCCGCCGGTGAGTTGCGGTTTGCGGGGGTGGCGAATCAGGCGGTAGAAACGCGACTTGCGGTCGCGGCGGCGAAGGGCGCGGATCTCGCTTGCGGGTGCCCAATTCAGGAACTCGGCCGAACGAATGGCTTCTTCGGAAAATCGCCGCGACGTGGTCTCGTCCAGACGGACGCAGTAGCCACACGAGGCGTGGCCCGGCTTGCGGCGTGCAAGGTGCTGAAGTAGATGATCCGGCGGCAGAACACAGTCCCCGTCGACAAACAGCAGGTAGGGCGCTGTGCTGAGAGCCGCGCCGTCGTTGCGGCATCGGGCGAGCTGAAAGGCCGTGTGCGGATGGGTCGTTAGCGCCACGGGAAACGAGACCGATCGGGCGAACCGCTCGACGACTTGCGGCGTCTCGTCGGTCGACCCGTCGTCGGTGACGACCACTTCAAAACGCCCGTCCACGCCCTGCTGGCAGGCGATCGACCAGAGAGCCCGGGCAAGGTGCCACGGCTTCTGATACGTCGAAACCAGGATCGCCAACTCGGGACGCACCACGCCGGGGGACCGGAATCGGATCACGCGAAACGGCCGACGCGCCAGCGACAACACCTCGGAGTCCGCGGCAGACGAAGTCGTCTTGTCGCAGGCTGCCCGGGCGGGTGACCGGGACGTGCTCAGCGTGGGCGAGTCAGGCGGGCACATTCTGGGTCCGGTTGCGGCTGGGCCGATTCCATCTGCCAAAGCTTGGCCTGTTTCAAAAACGTGTTGAAGAAGCACATCAAGATACAGACCTGTAAGCCGGGCAGACCGTCGAGAAAACCCCGACGAAGGACGTAGAGATAGAAGAAACGAAACATCGGCCGAAGCAACAGGCTGCGGAACGTCGCCCGACGGCCGCGGTCGCGCAACCGCCGCGCGCCCCAGGACGTGTAGCGGTTGTACTTCGCGACAACCTGTTCGTAGTCCCAGATGCCGTAGTGGAGGATTTTCGCCTTCAGCCGACCGACGCGGCGCCGGTCGAGATCGATGTCGGCATGGACCTGCTGGTCCTGATACCGGCATGCGTCTCGGCGAATCAGCCGTATCGACGGCGTGTCCCAACGCACATGCTTCAGGGGATAGCCCATGAAGACGTCCTGGAACCCGCACCGGTAAGCATCCAGGCGTTCGGACGGATTTTGAAGAAGCTTCCGGATTTCCCGGACAAGCTCCTCGGTAACACGCTCGTCGGCATCGACGATGAGCACCCAGGAGTAAGACGCCTGCGGAATGGCCCAATTCTTGAAATCGGCCGAATGAACATATTCACGCTCGATGATCCGGCAATCACCCCGCCCCCGGACGAGGTCCAGCGTCCCGTCGGTCGATCCGGAGTCGGCCACGAGGATCTCGTCGGCCAGCGGGCGGACCGATTCGATGCACGCCTTGATGTTCTTCCGCTCGTTCTTGCAGGGAATCAGCACCGTTAGCTTCTGCCGCGTGTCGACCGGATCCACCCCGGCCGGACGGATGATCACTCGATCGTGTTGTTGGTCGAGAAGCAGGGTGGTCACGTATTCATTCCCGCGGAAGCAGTGTCCTTCGAGTCGCTTTCATGAGCCTAGCCCGAGGAGAATACCCCGGATGGGTACACTCGGCCAAGGCCATTTTGGACGATGCAAATTGCCCTTGCCTCGCAGGGACCGCACTTTGGCTACTGATTGCCTGGAGACCGGAGATCCCTAGGCCGATTGCGTGTTGTCGGCAGAATGTCGTGGCATTCCCCCTCTGGCGACCCCCAATTTCTAGTGCCCGCTCTCTCGGGTGGGCTGTTCCCCGTGGTTCGATCTATTATCTTATGAGAATACGAAGAGGTCTTGCCGGAGAAGACAATAGAGGAAGCAAGCGGCGGAAGTGTTTTGCGGCGGGGTGGAACTCCTGGACGTTTCGCGCAGCGTCCAGGTGCCTTGGCATTCGGCCGAGACGCCGCACTGGCCGACGCGCGGCTATACCGGGAGACGATTTCGTGAGCGAATCACATCCAACTTGTGACGACGTGCATGAAGAGCTTGCCCGGGCGAAACAACGTGTCGCCGAGCTTGAAGCCAACGAGCGGCATCGTGCCCGCATGCAGACGGAACTCCAGAAGAGCGAGGCCCAGTACCGGCAGCTTGTCGAGGGAGTCAACAGCGTCATCCTGCGGATGGACACCGAAGGCAACGTGACGTTTGCCAACCGATTCACGTACGCCTTCTTCGGCTATTCGGAAGAAGAGCTGTTGGGCAAGCATGTCGTGGGGACGATCGTCCCGGAGACCGACTCGGCCGGCCAGGATCTGGCCCGAATGATCCGCGAGGTCTGCCAGGACCCGGAGCATTTTCAGCACAACGAGAATGAGAATCTGTGTCGTGACGGTTCCCGCGTGTGGGTGTCGTGGACGAACAAGCCGGTTCGCGACGAGAACGGCGAGTTGATCGAGATCCTCTGTATCGGCAACGACATCACGCATCGCAAACGATTTGAGGAAGCCTTGGCGGCGTCGGAGGAGAACTACCGCACGGTTTTCACCGAGACGACCGACGCGGTCGCCCTGCTCGACGCGGACGCCGCGCGATTTGTCGACGCCAACCCGGCCACGCTGGGCATCTTCGGCTACACGCGTGATGAGCTACTGGGCAAATCGTTCGAGGAACTCAGTTTTGGCAAGCCTCCGTACAGCCAGCGGGACGCCGAGGTTCTGGTCCGTTCGGCCCAGGAGCAAGGGCGAGTCCTCTTCGAGTGGTGCGCCCGGCGCAAGGACGGCCAGTCGTTCTGGGCAAGCGGCGTGCTGAAGCGAATCCGAATCGGGCAGAATGACCGCATTCTCTGCATCGCTCGCGATATCACCGAGCAGAAAGAACAAGAACAACGCGAGCGTCAAGAGCAAGAGAACCTTCGTCAACTCTTGGAGTCACAGGAGCGCGAACGCCGGTTGATTGCCTATGAAATCCACGACGGCCTGGCTCAACTGCTGACCGGGGCCACGATGCAACTGGAGGTCTTTCGGGCACTGCACGACAAGAAGCCGGGTGAGGCGTGGAAGGCCCTGGACGACGGGCAACAGGCCCTGACTCGCGGACTGGCCGAGACCCGGCGTCTGATCCGTGGGCTGCGCTCGCCGATTCTCGACGAATCGGGCGTCGTCGCGGCAGTCGAGCAATTGATTGTCGAGAGCCACGAGCAGCCCGGCCCGACCGTCGAGTTCGTCCACGACGTCCAGTTCGACCGGCTCGACCCGGCCCTGGAAAACGCCCTGTTTCGGATCGTTCAGGAGAGCCTGACCAACGCGCGTCGCTACAGCGGGAGCGATCGGGTCCGCGTCGCGCTGACCCAAGAGGGCAACCAGGCACGGCTGGAGATCCAGGACTGGGGTGTCGGCTTCACGCCCGAGCAGGTCGCCCCCGAGCGGTTCGGCCTCCAAGGCATCCGCCAGCGTGCCCGGCTCTTCGGCGGCGACGCCACCATCGAAAGCCAGCCCGGCCAAGGCACCCGCGTGCTCGTCGAGTTGCCGCTGGAAGAACGGGCTGCCAACGACTTTTAAACGAGAAAGTTTTACCGCTTGGTGAAGTGTATTGCTTGAAGTCGGGTCTCCGAGCATGAAACCGCCACCTTCCGTTCGTGTCTTGCTTGTGATGGCGTGATAATCGCTACGCCGCAGCCGGTTTGGCGGTAGGTTCGGTCTGAGGCGTGCAGTCACCCCAGGTGCAGAGCCGCGACTGCTTGTTGTAGTCGACGGTCGTGAAAAAGACGGTGGTGTGGCGGAGCTCATCCAAGAGTAGGGTTGCCTCGCGGCTTTCGAGCGCGCCGGGCTGGGTCTCATAGACCAAGGCAGCAGGGCCAACGCCATCGAGATTTTCGCGAAGACAAAGCAATCCTATGCGGTCTGGGCGCCACACCTCGGGCCAACTCGTGTCGGCCAGCCAGACACAACGGAACTTCTCGCAGACCGGGCCCCGAATGTCATAATGGCGGCATCCGGCTGGACCCAAATGCGGGCACGCGATGTTTGCCGGCTTGGGCAGTGAGCAAAACGGGATCCGCTCGACCGGCAGATGCACGCAGCACTCCGTGCATGACGAACAACGTCGGGTGACGTCGGCGCGGAAGGGACTCGACTTGGGCATGGCGGGGGAGCCTGCGGCAGGGACCCTTCAAGCACTCGGCCCGAAGGACCACGGGACCCGATTGTCGGGGATGTGTCGGTCTTGCCAATTGTGCGGGGCATTGCTCGTATCGACCCCTGGCGTAAACCCCTCCAAGACATCGATCCATGCCCACACCACTGGCACAAGCCCGACAACCGCTACAGCCGGCACTTCCGAGACAACCGGCCGCCTCGCCCCCTCGGATGGTGGACCTCTGGTGTTCCGAGTCTACTGAATGGGAGATCAGAGGCTGCTAGCTTGAATCCCAAGAATCCAGTTCATCGAGACTCTACACCAGCCCGCTTCGATGGGCTGGATTCTCGCCGAGCACTTCGAGATCGTGGTGGTAGAAGCGGATCGTCTCGGAGGGCGTCAGGTTGAAGATGGCGCGGCCGTCGGTGTCCCAGTGATCGCGTCCCAGGCGGAAGACGGCGGTCGCCTCGCGGATGAGACGTCCTGGGCGAGCAGCGGCCGAGTCGAACAACTCCGCATCGGGCGATTCGAACGAGAATGGCAGATCGGCCGGTGGATCGTGCGGATCTAGAATAACCGAGACCCCGACAAAGGCGGACAATTCGCCCGTGTGACGGTTGCGAACAAAGGCTACTTCGTCGTCGAACTCGCAGGCGATCCAGCGGGGCATGCCGGGTTGGCGGTCGCGCTGGCCAAGTTGGATGAACTTCGCCTCGAGCCGTTCGCGCTGCCAACGAAAGCTCTGCCGCGCCTCGTGAATCCGAGGACGCCGCATCGCCATGCGAATCGGTCTCCACGCCAGGAAGCTCACGGCCAGGAGAACGATCCCCACCGCAGCCAAGATGGATGGCAGGTCGACCACGCCCAGTCCCCAACCGATACGAAAAGGAGCACTCACGCCCTATTCTCCCTTTTTACGCGAACCGCAAACTCCAATCAATGACCGATCGGGGGAGGACCGGATAATACCCCTGAAATTGGTGGGGATCCGCGGTCTGGTGTCACTTACGTCTGACTTCCGAGCTAGCCCCGGTGGCAGGCTGGGTGGCCGGATGATACGGTTGACAGATGGCCATTTTGGGTGCCCACATGTCGATCGCAGGCAGTTACGACCGGGCCGTCCACCGAGCGCACGAAGTCGGCTGTCAGTGCGTCCAGTTGTTCACCAAGAACAACAACCAGTGGAAGGCCAAGCCCATTACGCCGGAAGACGCCGCCCGGTTCAAAAAGGCACTGGCCGAATTAGGCATCTCCCACCCGATCGCCCACGACTCGTACCTTATCAACCTGGCCAGCCCCGACCAGACGCTCTGGAAACGATCGATCGACGCAATGGTCGTCGAACTCCGTCGGGCCGAGATCCTGGGTATCCCCTATGTCGTGGCCCATCCGGGTTCCTACACCTCGGGCACGGAAGCCGGGGGGTTACGACAAATCGCCCGGGCGTTGGACGAAATCCATCGGCAGACCGTGCGGATCGCCGCAAAGTGCCTCTTGGAGACGACTGCCGGGCAGGGGACCTCGCTGGGCTGGCAGTTCGAACACCTGGCAACCATCCTTGACACAGTCCAGGACCCCGACCGGCTGGGCGTCTGCTTCGACACGAGCCATGTGTTCGCCGCCGGTTATCCGATGGGCACTCAGAAGGATTATCGGGCTACCATGCGGGCGTTGAACCAAACGGTGGGCGTGGACCGGATCAAGGCGTTTCACCTGAACGACAGCCTCCGTGATCTGGGTTCCCGTGTCGACCGCCACGCCCACATCGGCCGCGGCCGGATGGGCAAGGCCCCTTTCAAGCTACTGCTGGCCGACCGTCGATTCCGCCAGGTGCCCATGTACCTCGAAACGCCCAAGGGGACCGAAAAGGGGATCGATCTCGACCGGATCAACCTCCGGACCCTCCGCCGCCTGGCCGCCGTGTGAAACGGGCCCGGTTCGCGCCGCCTTGTTGCCCGGCCTGTGTCGGCTGTGCGGCCTGGACATGAAAAGGGAGCTTGGCCGGCGCGCCCGGCCGATGTTCCCTTAGGAGCCATAAAAGTTGACCATTCCGGAGATTCGGGCTAGATTGCCTGGAGAGGGCGCAACTCTCTTCCGTGCGTGTCGAGGGTCAGATGGCATTGACCTACTTCAAGCGATACAGGATGGAAACCGACCTGGTCGGGCGAGATCTGTCCCCAATCGTGCCACAGGGCTATCGGCTGTTGGCATGGGACCCGGCCCTGCTGGAGTCACACGCTCAGACGAAATACCTCAGCTTCCGTAATGAGCTCGACTCGAATGTCTTCCCCTGCCTGGGCGAACTGACCGGCTGCCTGCGACTGATGGAGGAGATTTCCTCGAAGCCTAACTTCTTGCCTGAGGCCACCTGGCTGGCCGCCCGAGAGCTGTCCGATGACGGCCGGCTGGAGTATTGCGGAACGATCCAAGGCATCCGAGCACGAGACGGCTACGGCTCGATTCAGAACTTGGGCATCGTGCCGGTCCATCGCGACCGGGGCGTCGGCACGGCCCTGCTGTTCCGCGCGTTGCAGGGCTTTCGTCAGGCCGGTCTTCGCCGTGTCTCGCTCGAAGTCACTGTTGAAAACGACGGCGCTGTCCGACTCTATCAGCGCCATGGGTTCGTGCCCGTCAAGACTGTCTTCAAGGCGGCCGAAGTGGTCTTTTCATAAGGCCAATTGGCTCTCCAGGGCAGACATGATCTTCTGGTGCAGCACAAGGCTTCAATATCCACCTCGAAGAGGGGTCCTACCGCGGTCCCGTTGCCTCGATTGCCCAGCTAAACTAGAATACCGCTCTCATGACAGCGGAGTTTGACGGCCAACCCGGGCAAGGGGGTTCGGTGAGCGAAACGATCTTTTCCCATATGTACTCCAACGGGCTGGTCCTGGTGGCGGAGCCGATGCGGTCGGTTCAGTCGGCTGCGTTCACGTTCCTCGTGCCAGCCGGTTGTGCCAACGAACCAGCCAATCGGGGCGGCCTGAGCGGGTTCCTTTGCGAGATGGCCCTGCGCGGGGCTGGGTCGCGGGACAACCGCCAGTTGATCCTGGATCTGGACAACCTGGGTGTCGAACGGGCTGAGGCGGTCTACGATTCCCATACGGGCTTCGGCGGGGTGACGGTCGCCGAGAGCCTGTTTCCGACGTTGGCCATCTATGCCGATATCCTCCGCCGGCCGCACCTGCCCGACGAGCACCTGGAAGCGTCCCGACTGATCATGCTCCAGGAACTCCAGGCGGTCGAGGACGAGCCGGCCCAAAAGGCCATGATAGAACTTCGCCGCCGGCACTATCCACCGCCCTGGGGTCGGCCCAGCCTGGGCGACCGGACGGCCGTCGAGGAGACGACGCTGGGCGACATCCAGGCCCACTTCGCCCAGAACTATCGGGCCGAAGGGACGATCCTCGGCGTGGCCGGCCGGTTCGATTGGGATGCTCTGAAGGAGAAGATCGGCGAGCTGCTAGGCGACTGGCCCGCCGGCAGCGCGGCCGCGTTACCTAAAATCGGCAACGGCGCCCTGCCGGGCCATTTGCCTCACGATTCGCAGCAGACCCAGATCGGCATCGCCTATCCGAACGTGCCCTACCGCGACGACGCCTATTTCGAGTCGTGGGCGGCGGTCGGCGTGCTCAGCGGTGGGATGAGCGCCCGGCTGTTCACCGAAGTCCGCGAACGCCGTGGGCTGTGCTACGCGATCTACGCCGTGTGTCATTCGCTGCGTGAACGGGGCGGCGTGTTCTGCTACGCCGGCACCAGCGCCGACCGTGCCCAGGAAACGCTGGACGTCACGCTGGCCGAACTCGTCCGGCTGCGCGAGGGCATCGAGCCGCATGAGTTGGACCGCCTGAAAGCCCGGATGAAGAGCACGCTCATCATGCAGCAGGAATCGACCTCGTCGCGGAGCACGTCGATCGCCCGGGACTGGCACCACCTGGGCCGCGTGCGGACGCTAGACGAGGTCGGCCGGCGGATCGACGCGTTGACTTGCCAGAGCGTGAACACCTACTTGGAGGCCAACCCGCCGCGCGGCTTCACCGTCGTCACGCTTGGCCCGCGACCGCTGGAGGTGCCCGTTGAAGTTTCTTAGCCACACACTGGAAAACGGCCTGGAGATCGTCGCCGAGTGCAACGGCGAGGCCTATTCGACGGCGCTGGGATTCTTCGTGCGGACCGGCTCGCGTGACGAAACCGAGGCGGTGGCCGGCGTGAGCCATTTCCTGGAACACATGGCCTTCAAGGGCACGGCCACCCGCGGGGCCGACGACGTGAACCGCGAGTTCGACGAGATCGGCGCCCACTACAACGCCTACACGAGCGAAGAGCACACCGTTTTCTACGCGGCCGTTTTGCCCGAGTACGCCGATCGGGCCGTCGAGCTGTTGGCCGATCTGCTCCGGCCGGCGCTGCGGGTCGAGGATTTCGAGACCGAGAAGCAAGTGATCCTCGAAGAGATCCACATGTACGAAGATGCTCCGCCCTTCGGCGCGGACGACAAGTGCAAGGCGGCCTACTTCGGCGACCACCCTCTGGCCGGCAGCGTCCTGGGCACGGCCCAGAGCATCACCCGGCTCGACCCCGAGGCGATGCGCGAGTACTTCCTGCGTCGCTACCGGCCAGGCAACGTGGTGCTGGCCGGGGCGGGCCAGATCGACTTCGACGCCCTGGTGGCCGCTTCCCAGCGCGTCGCGGGCGATTGGGAGCCGGCCCCGACCCAGCGGGCCCACCGCGAAGCACGGCCCCGCAACGGGTTTACCGCCCTGCGCAAGGAATCGGCCTCGCAACAGTACGCCGTCGCGATCGGGCCGGGACCCAGCGTCCAGGACGACGACCGGTTCGCCGCCAAGCTCCTGGCCACGATCCTGGGAGACGACTCGGGCAGCCGGCTCTATTGGGAACTGATCGAACCGGGCCTGGCCGAACAGGCCTCCCTCTCGCACAGCGAATACGAAGACGCCGGCGCGATGATGACCTATCTCTGCTGCGACCCGGAGTCGGCCGCCGACAACCTCCGCCGGGTCCGCGACCTGCTCGTCCAGGCCGAAACGGACGGCATTACGGCCGAAGAATTGCAGCAAGCCAAGAATAAAGTCTCATCCCGGGTGGTCCTCTCCAGCGAACGCCCTCGAGGCCGGCTCTTCACCGTGGGCAACGACTGGCTTGGCCGGCGCGAGTACCGCAGCGTCCAAGACGATCTCGACACCGTCACCGCATTGACCGTCGACCAGGTCAACGCTGTCTGTGCCCGGTATCCGCTCTCCCGACGGACCATCGTCACGATCGGCCCGAAAGCCAATGTTGTGGTCGGGGAGTGAAATCAGGTTGAGGATCTTGCCATCCGCCCTCACCCGGCGGCTGCGTCGCCACCCTTTCTGAAAGGGAGAAGGTAGTTATTTCTTAGGGCCGAGTACCATGAGGTGCGACCGGGTCCGGAGGAACATCCGCCCAGCGGCCACGGCGGGCGTGCTTTGGCTTGGTTCGCCTAGGTCGATCTTGCCCAAGAGCTTGTACCGGTCGGCCGCTTCGACGACCGTCATCTGGCCTTCGGTCGACATGCAGTAGAGGCGATTGCCGACGGCCACCGGCGAGCCGTAGTATTTTCCGCCGACGCGTTTTCGCCAGACAACCCGGCCGTCGGCCACGTCGACGCAACTGACCACGCCCGAATCGGCCCAGAGGAACAGCCGGTTGCCCAGCGCGATCGGCGTGACGACGTAAGGAAGCGAGCCTTTGAAGTCATAGGCGACCTCAGGCTTGGTTCCAAGCTCAGGCACGCCCGGCCGAACGGCCACCAGACGCTTGCCCCCCCCGCCGCTGCCGCAGCCGGCCACGATCAGGTCGCCGGCGATCACGGGCGAACCGATCACGCGGAACTCGAACAGGGGCAATTCCCAGTTGCGGCTGCCGTCGGCCGGGTTGAGGCTCGTCAGCCCGGCCGCGCCGCTGCTGAAGATCAACTGGGACCGGCCTTGCTTCGGGCGATACACGATCGGTGTGGCGTAGTCGGCCTTGCCGCCGGGCCGGTCGACTTTCCATGCCGTTTCGCCCGTGTTGCGATCCATTGCGATGAGAGAACTGGCATCGTCCTGGTCGTTGGGCACGATGAGTCGACCCTGGCAGAGAATCGGCGACGCGCCAAACCCATGCTCGGCCTTGAAGGGCGCCAGGTCGCGTCGCCAGACGTCCGCGCCGTCGGCCTGATTCAAGGCCACGACTATGTATGCGTCGGAGGTCGTCCAGGTGACGTAGAGGTGGTTGGCGTCAATGGTCGGCGTCGACGTGCAATGGTGGTTCAACCGGTTCATCGGCGCGGGCGTGGCCGGAAAGCGTCGCTCCCAGATCGTCGTGCCATCGTCCGCGTTGAGGCAGCGAATGACTTGCGTGGCGTCGTCCAAGGCTGAAGTGATGAAGACCCGTTTGCCCCAGACCACGGGCGACGAATGGCCCGTGCCCGGCAGTGGGACCCGCCACAGGTAATCCTCGGCCGTCCACGTCACTGGCAACCCGGCCGCCTGGCCCACGCCCGAGCCGTTGGGCCCACGAAATCGGGTCCACTCCTGACCGTCCGCCGGAACGAGCACCAAGGAGAGGAATGCGCCCCCGAGCAGGGGTAAGAACCAACGCTTTTGCATCAGAAGGCCTCGAAAATGAGCAAATAGGGCAAGATCGATGTGCCGGCGGTAACTTGCCGATATAGTACCCAACGTGCGCGCTGGAGAAAACCATTCAGGATCCCCCATTGTGGGGTCGTCGAGGTGGCAAGCCCTCATATTTTTCAGGTCTCAGGCGACAGGTCCGAGGCTTGAACTGGGGCTCCGGCGGTCGCGTAGTGATAGTATACTAAGGCTAGTGCGCCCGAGGACTTTTTTATCGACGGACCCACGTCCCTCCCCCCTTCCGGGCATGCTTGTCTTTGGCCGGCTCTTTGTCTTGTCGGCCAATCAGTGTCCGGGTACGATTGGGCCGGTTTGCCCAGAATACGAAACGGCCGGCAACCGAGGGCGGTCAAGGCCGATTCGACATAGCTAGAAACAGAAAAGAGGTGCTGCATGACAGGTTTGGCGACGAGAGTCTTTGCACGTCGGGCAAGTTGGGCCATTGGGGCGATTGCCGTCTTGATGCTTCTTCCGGGGTCGGTCGCATGGGCCGACATCCAAGGGCCAACACCCACCGACCGCCACATCACCAAGGCTGTCACGCTCCTTCTGAATCGGGACCACCTCTTGCAGCGCCCGCTGGACGACGAGATCTCCCAGCGGGGATTCAAGGCGTTTCTCGAGACGCTCGATCCGGCGAAGATCTACTTCTATCAGTCGGACATCGACAGCTTCCAGCCGTATGCCAAGGAGCTGGACGACATGGCCCGGCGCGGCAACGTCGACTTCGCCTACCGTGCGTTCGACACGCTCATGAAGCGGATCGACGAGCGGGTCGCGCTGGTTGACGAGTTCCTGGCCGCGAAGCACGACTTTACCTTCAAGGAGACGATGATCAAGAAGCGTGAGGACATGCGTTATCCTCGCGACGCCGCCGAAGCCCGTGAGCGTTGGCGCAAGCGGATCAAGTACGATCTGCTCGACCTGAAGTCCGACGGAGTCGAAGGGGACGAGGCGATCCAACAACTCAAGGACCGCTACCACGGGTTCTCCATCCGGATGCACCAGATCACGGGCGAAGACCTGCTGGAGATGTACCTGAGCGCGCTGACCACGGCGTTGGACCCGCACACGACTTATATGTCGCCCGACTCGCACGACGCCTTCCTGATTGCCATGCGTCTGGGCTTGGAAGGGATCGGTGCGTCGCTGCAATGGCAAGACGGCTACACGGTCGTCCACCAGATCATTCGCGGCGGAGCGGCGCACAAAGACGGCCGTCTCAAGGCCGGCGATAAGATTCTCGCGGTAGCCCAAGGCGACGGCCCGTTCGTCGATATCAAGAACAAACGGCTGACCGACGTCGTGAAGATCATCCGCGGCAAGCCCGGGACGGTCGTCCGGCTCAAGGTGGTTTCCAAGCCGAAAAAGAAGGAGAAGGACAAGGACGACGAGGACGCGTCGGCGGGCTCGTTGGACATGCGGGACTTCAAGCTGATCGAAGAATCGGCGCCGCTCGATCCCGAGGAGACCGAAACCAAGGAAGAGACCGCAACCAGCACCGAGCCCAGGGTCATCGAAATCGTCCGTTCCAAGATCGAGTTGAAGGACAGCGAGGCTCAGTATCGTATTTTTGAGTCGATTCGGAAGGTGGATGGACGGACCCGCAAGATCGGGGTCATCGAGCTGCCCAGCTTCTACATGGACATGGAGGCCGCACAAAGGCACGACCCCGATTTCAGGAGCACCACGCGCGACGTCCTGCGGATTCTCGACAAGTTCAAGACCAAAGGCATCAACGCCGTGGTCCTCGATCTCCGCTTCAACAGCGGCGGGGCCCTGACCGAGGCGATCAGCCTGACCGGCCTGTTCATCGACCAGGGACCCATCGTCCAAGTCAAGGGGGCCGGCGGCTATACCCGCGCGTATCCCGACCCGAACCCGGGCGTCGCCTGGGCCGGGCCGCTGGTCGTCCTCACCAGTAAGTTCAGCGCCAGCGCCAGCGAGATCTTCGCCGGCGCGATCCAGGATTATCACCGGGGACTGATCGTCGGCGACCCGACCACCCATGGCAAGGGCACGGTCCAGAGCATGTTGGACATCTCCGACCAGCTCTTCCGCATTCCCAACCCGCCCAAGCTCGGCGCCCTGAAGGTGACGATGCAGCAGTACTATCGCCCCAACGGCGACAGCACCCAGCTCAAGGGCGTGCTGGCGGACGTTTCGCTTCCCAGCATTACGTCCCATCTGGACGTCGGCGAGTCGGATCTCGACTATCCGATCACGTTCGACCACATCGCGCCGGCCGACTACCAGCCGTTGGACCTCGTCAACAAGCCGATCTGCGACCGCCTCCGGGCACTCTCGGCCCAGCGTTGCAAGGACTCGAAGGAATTCCAACGGGCCATCCGGCGGATCGCGGAATTCGACAAGTGGAAGGACAAGAAGTCCATCTCGCTCAACGAAGAGGAGTTCCTCGCCCAGTACGCCGCGCTCAAAGCCGACAAGGAAGTGAAAGAACGACTCGGCGACCCCAACCGCCCGAGCCTCCAGCGGAACTACTACCTCGACGAGGCCCTGTCCATCACGTTGGACTACCTCCAGTTGCTCGGCCAGTCGACCGGCCAACTGACCCACGCCGAGTAGCCGTCTCGGTTGGTGAAAAAATATTGAGGTCTGCATTGCCAATGAATGTTTCCCTCTGACCGGGGGAGCCGATCAGGCCGCGAAGCGGCCCATCGGCGGCAAAGCACGAACATTGACTACGCAGGAATCGATAGAAGGTCTCCCGGCGTGTCACCTGGCGGTGCCATGGTCAAGATCCCGTGTCCTTATTGCCGTGTAGCGGTGCGGCCGCTGGAGGACGGGACGTGCCCACGGTGCGATCGGCTTGTGGTTATGGAGTCGGAAGACGAGGGGCCGGAAAATCCGTTTCAGACGCCGCTGGGCCGGTTGCGGGACGCGCCGTGGCGGCGTGATCGCGACGGGAGAACGCCCCTCTTCCTCTAGGCGGCTCGTCTTTCGGTCGGCACGCCCTTTGTCGTGTACGCGGCCAGTTTATGGATGTCGTCGGCCCAATCGGTCACATGGACGATGTGGTTTCTTGCGTGGTTTCTGATGTTGCTCACCGTGGGTGCATTGGTCCTGGGTGTTGTCGGGTTTGTCGGCGGGCTTCGATTCCGAGCAGGCAGCACGATCACTCTAGCCCTGGTGGGCATTGCCCTCAACGCAGTGCTATGCACGCTTTGGGCGATTGCCGCTCTCAGGTATTGGGGGCTGCTATTGGCGACAGGCAATTCCACACTTTGATCGCAACAAATATCACCATCGAAAACAATACGACCGCTGAAAATATCACATCCCTCCAACGAAATCCGCCATGCCTGACACCACTTCATTGCTCCTTGCCCATGGCGAAATAGTGCTGCTATTGGACGGCTTCCTCAAGTCGGCCGTTCTGACCATCGTGTTGACCGTGATGGCGGTCGTCAATGGGGCTATCGCGATTGGGCTGGCGCTGATCATCGCCTGGCGATATGGGCGAGACAAACCGATCAAGAAGCGGATTTTGTTGGGCGTGATTGCCGCCGTGGTCGGGTTTGTCCTGCTGTGGATCCTCGAAGTAGGCGGCCTGATACTCATTGGCCTCAGCCAAGCTCCTCGATGAAACGGTGGGTGGCACTGGCATCTTGCCAGTGCTGATAGAAAGATACTGGCAAGATGCCAGTGCCACCCGACGAAGATCATGCTTATTGCAGGATCTTCCGCACCGCTGCGATCAGGCTTGACGCGTCGGGTTCCAAGGGGACGTCCTGTTTCGAGCCGGCGGTCAGATCTTTCACTTGGATCGTATTCGAGGCGAACTCGTTGGCCCCGGCGATCAGGGCGACGCGGAAGCCGCGGCGGTCGGCGTATTTGAGTTGGACGCCGAGTTTCTTCGGGTCGGGGAAGACCTCGACGCCCAGACCGGCGGCGCGCAATGCGGCGGCCAGGGTAAGGTAGTTGTGCAGACGGTCCTTGTCGAAGTAGGGGATGAAGACGGGAGCCGGCGTCGAGACCTTCTCGATCATGCCCAGTTCTTCCATGGCCGCCAGCAGCCGGTCCAGACCGAGCGAGGCGCCGATGCCGGGCAGCTCCTGGGCCGTGTATAGCTCGGCCAGGTTGTCGTACCGCCCGCCGGAACAGACGCTGCCGATGCCGGGCAACGCGTCGAGGAACGTCTCGAAGACCGTGCCCGTGTAGTAGTCGAGCCCTCGGGCGATGGCCACATCGAGCTTGATTCGCTCGGGCGCGACGCCGGCGGCCCGAACGGCGGCGAGCATCTCGGCCAGCCGAGCGACGCCCTCTTCGCCCGCCTCGCTGCCGGCCACGAGCGGTTCGATCGCTTTGAGGATCTCGTCGTTCGTGCCCGTGGTGCCGGCCAGGCGGAGCACGTCGTCGGCCTGGGCGTTGGTGGCGCCGGCGGTGGCCATCATCTCGTCGATCACCTTGGCCGGACCGATCTTGGCCAGTTTGTCGAGCGCCCTGAGCACGGGCACGGCCCGATCGGCCAGCCCGAGGCGCTCCAGCAGGCCGGAAAGCACCCGGCGATTGTTCACGTGGATCGTAAACGCGTCGAACCCGATCTGGCGGAACAGGTCGTGAATCACCAGCGCCGTTTCGATATCCGCGGCGACCGATCGGGTGCCGATCGTGTCGAAATCGCACTGCATGAACTCGCGATACCGGCCGCGTTGGGTGTTTTCGCCCCGCCAAACGGCCGCGATGTGATAGCGTTTCAGGGGCGTGCCCAATTGGTTGATGTGCTGGGCCGCGAATCGGGCAAACGGCACCGTCAGGTCGAATCGCAATCCAACCTTCCGCCCGCCGTGGTCCTCGAACTGATAGAGCTGCTTGTCGCTCTCCTCGCCCCCCTTGCCGGCGAGGATTTCGAGGTACTCCAGCGCTGGCGTGTCGATCGGGCTGAACCCATAGCTCCGATACACCCGACGCGCCGTCTCGATGAGCCCCTCGCGTGGAATCATCGCCTCGGGAAGATAATCCCGGAAACCCTTGAGCGTTCGTGGCGTAATGCGTTCAGTCACGGGGCGATCTTAAAAAATGGAAAGGGAAGGGGCCACGGATAAACACAGATTAACACGGATGGAAGTAGAAATGGGCTCGTTTGCTTGCTCCGCCCTATACATGCTTGCTTGGATCTTGAATGTATCTTCTCTTCCTTTTTCATCTGTGTTGATCCGTGTTCATCTGTGGCCTCTTCGTCTTCTTACTTGACTTGTAGCGTTTCAGGCTTCGGGCTGCGAATGTTCTTCCCGCTCGGGGGGCCGAGGACGGCTTCGGCGTATTCGAGGACCTGTTCGGGTGTCTCGAAGTACTGGTCGTATACCCATTCGTCTTCGTATTCGCAGTTGTCGGTCGTGTAGTCGCGGCAAATCTGGGGCCGGGTCTCGTACTTGCCGCACAGGTTGTCGTCGCGCAGGACCTTGCACTTGTTGTGAACCAGCAGGTACCACGTATCTTCCTCGGTGAAGACGGTCGCCCGGTCGTGCAGCAGGTACCAGCGGATGAACTCGAAGTCCTCCCAGTCGACCGGCGTCTCGATCGGCAGAGCGAAATACCGGCAGCACTTAGCAGGGCAGTACGTACACAACACCTCGCCCGGCTTGAGGTCCTTGCGTCGGGGTTTGGTTCTCTCGGGCGGTTGGCGTCGGGCGGTAACCATCAGGAAGACCTATTGGTGCGGGTCGCGGACCATGCAACAAACCCGTAGAGTAGCACAACCAGGCAAAAAGGACCACCCGGGGCGCGGCGGTGGCCGCGGCTTGCCAAGCGTACCCGTCAGGTGGTATACTGAGGGCCTGCTTCTTGCCACCAGTGTGTCGAAAGACAAGCCATGGATTCCCACGAACACGACGCCTATCCCGACCCCGAGGCCGAGCGGCCCAGCGAGGGACGTCTGCGGTTCGATGGACCCCATTCCTCCCCACCCGAGCCGATTCTGTTCCGATTGGCCGACGATCGGTCCGACGAGCAGCCCTAAGCCGCCCGGCCGAGAGGGCTCTCTCCGTCACGATCATGGCCCCTTGGGCTTTCCCGCCCTGCATCGCCGGAGGTTCCCATGCCGCGCCGCGATTTGCTCCGCCTGGTCTTGCTCGCGTTTGCCATCTTGGGGATTCCGCCCAGCTCGCTGTCGGCGGCCGAGCCGTCCGGGTTGAAGACGATGCTGGCCCACCCGATC
>JAFGFF010000183.1 GCA_016931075.1 Pirellulales bacterium
CACCGGCAGGACGTCGTTCAACGGGGTCGCGTCGTAGCCGCCCGCGCCGAAGGTCTGGAACCCGCCGACCATGATCAGCCCGGCCCCGCGCGAGACGGCCTCGGCCAGGTTTTTCAATTCGTCCTGGGTGAAGGCGGTCGAATCGACGTCGCCGAGGATATAGACGGCGTACTGGCCCGGCTTGAAGCGGTCGGCCAGCCCGCCCGGTTGCTGACGCGGCGTGAGCGTGACCAGGTCGACGTCGATGTCGGGCGAGGCGTCGAGGCTTTGCTTGAGGAATTTCGTGTCGGGCCGCGGCGGAAAGCCCTCGACGTAGAGCACGTTCAGCCCTCCGGCCAGGACGTTGACGAACGTGCTCAGGCGGTTGTTCGTCGTGACCAGCTCGCCCGGCTGCTCGGGCACTTCGAGTGTGAGTTTGTATTGGCCGGGGACCTCGGGCACATAGGTCAGTTCGACCGGCAGGAGCTGGCCGTCCGACTGCGGCTTGAGGGTCGTCTGGGCGACGACGGTCATCTTGCCGGGCGACGTCTCGAACCGAAGCCGCACGGGGATCTCGCGGTTGACGTAGCCGTCGACGCGGACCTGCGCCGAGACACTCAGTTCGTTCTTCACGAACACGTTCTGATCGACCAGCAGACCCTTGACGGCGACGTCGCGGGCGTTGCCCAGCCCTCTGGCCTGGCCGAACGGCACGGCGTAGAGCCGCTCGCCCAGCCGGCGCATCTGGGCGGCCGCCGTCTGTGGCGCGACGTCGCGCGGGGCATACGCCCGCTGGGCCCCGTCGCTTAACAGCACGATACCCAACAACCGATTGCCGGCCTGACGCTTGAGCAGATCTTCGAGCACCCAGCCGATGGCCGTTTCGTTTCCCTCGGGCGACTTGGGCAGGGCGACGCGGCCGTCGGTCATGTCCAGCCGTCGGGCTTTGGCGTCAAAGGCAAAGACCTCAACCTTGATCCGCGCGGCCACCAGATCGGCCAGCGCCCCCCGGGCTCCGTCCAGGCACTCAGCCAATGCTTCATAGCGAGTCTTCCGCCCGCCGCTTTCGTCGGGCACCGACATGCTCCGCGAGACGTCGGCCATCAGGACGAGCGTGGCATCGCGGTGTTTCGTTTCGACCGTGACCAGCGTCGGCCGCAGCAAAGCCGCCAGCACCAAGACGATCACGGCCAGCCGCACCCCGGCCAGCGTCCACCGTCGTGGGCGGCTCGTTCCGGCCCTCGGCCCGATCAACACCAACAGCCCCAGCATCGCCGCGCCCACCAGCGCCACGAGCAGATAGCTGTCCGCAATCGGATAAAAGGACAAACGGGCCATGGGTGGATGCTATTCTCGATAAAACCGATTGGCGTCGGGTGGCTGGGGCATTTGCCCCAGGTCGTTTGAGTTACACCTCTGATCTCTGGGGCAGATGCCCCAGCCACCCGACGTGATTCATGGACTCACTCTCGATAAAACCGGTTGGCGACCCAGTGTTCGCCGCTCAGGATGAGGACGACCAGCAGGATCAACAGGGGGTATAGCTCTCGGCCGACGCGGCCGAGGTTGACGTCGCGTTCGATTTCGCTTCGACTTCGAGCGATGCGGTGGGCGATCGGGCCGAACAAGGCCTCGAGTTCTTCCGGCGTTGCCCGAGTCAACTCGGTCTGTGACATGGTCAGGTTGACGCTGAATCCGCGTTGGACGCCCAGTTCGCCGCCCGCCTCGATCCGGTAGTTGCCCACGGCGTCGGTCGACGTGACGGTGACCGTGCCGCGTCGCGTGTCGGGGGCAAGCGGGAATCGGACGTCGCTCGGGGCGGTCAATTGGTACGACGGATACCGCTGCCCTTCGCCCAGCGAAATGCTGGCTTCCTGGCCCGCCGTGTAGTTCAACTTCTCGTCCATCCCGCCGACCAGATGGAGCATCATCTGGTTGGTCAGGACGAAGAACGGCCACGAACCGGGCACGGTCGGCAGGAGGTTCCACGCGCGGTTGTCGGGCAGATCGGAGGGGGGCGTCGTCAGCGTGATCACCCGGCCCTCGCCCACCGTCCGCTCGAGCACGGCCGGCCGGTCGTCGTTGTACGGCACGACCACGTTGACGCCCGGGGCCAGCTTGTCCAACTCCCAGTAGCGATAGACCGGCTCGTCCGACCAGGGGACCGATTGGGCCACCGGGCGAAACGCGGTCAGCATCGGGTGCTCCAGTTGCCGTGGAGCCAGGTGAAGTGTGCCCTCGGGCGCGCGGGCCTCGCGCACGAGCTTCGCCGGCAACAGGGCCTGGACGAGCGGGCTGTTGAACGTCGCCACCTCTTGGGCGTTGCGGCCCAGGTAAACGATTAATGCGCCGCCTTGGGTGACGTAGTCGGTCAGTTGTTCCCAGAATCGCTCGGGCATGGGCGTCGGGTCGACCAGGCATATTGTTGAATAGGGCTTCAGGTCGGTCTTGCCCAAGTCGACTTGCTTCACCACGTCGCACGCGAATCGGGCTCTGCCCATCTGGCGACGCTGCTTGGGCGAGAGCATGTTGTGCAGGTACTCGACGTCGGTGTGCTTCGTGCCCGGGTCGACGATCAAAACGTGCCACGGCGGCCGGACGTCGACGGTGAAGTAGCGAACGTCGTCCTCGGCCAGCCCGTCCTGGCCCAGGATCCGGACCATCCCTTGGTGAACGCCCTCCTTCAGACTGCCGGGCTCGAACTCGACCTCGGCCGAGCCGTCCGCTTCGACGGCGACCGACTGCTCGTCTCGCTTCTCGGGCTTGCCCTGCTCATTGAGCATGAACAGAGCGACCGTGCGATTGCCGGCCGCGCCCAGGCGAGTCAGTTCGGTTCGCACCTGCAACGGGCTCTGTCGCGAGAGGACCTGGGCCGAGAGCCGCAGTTCGCCCAGACTGAAGTCGGTCGGATCCTTCACGCCGACGTCAATCAGGTAGATGCACACCCCGGGCAGCTTCTCGGCGGCCTTCTGCAACGCGTCGGCCGAATCGGCCGGCCAGGCCGCGCGAGACAAGTCGGTGAAGACGTAGATCTCCTTCCTGGTCAGCTTCTGTGCCTGTTCGTTCTCATTGAGCAGCCGGATGGCCTCGTCCAACACGGCCGGCAGCGACCGGGACGTGGCCACGGGCGCGAGCCGCTCGATTCGCTGATCGGCCGCGCCTCGGTCCACCTGAAACGCGGCCGGGTCTCCTTGAGTGTCCAGCACGGCGATCTGGCTGTCCTGCGGCAACTGTTTGAGCAGCCACCGGCCCAGGTCCTGAGCGACTTCCAGTCGTGTGCGGTTCTCGTGACGATACTGCATCCGCGGCGCCGCGTCGAAAACCAGCACCGCGGCGACCGGCGCTTCCTGCGAGCCGATCGAGCCCGAGAACTTCACGCTCGGCCGGGCAAGCGCCGTCGCCAGAAACGCAATGGCCGCCATCCGCAGCAGCAGCAGGATCAAATGCCGCAGCCTCAGCCGCCTTTTGTTCGTCTCCTGGCGCTTCTGCAACAGCCTCAGCGCGGGGAACTCCACGTGCTTCGGCTTGCGCCGCATGATCAAATGCAGCACCACCGGCACCGCCACCAGCGCCGTCCCGGCCAGAAGTAGTGGATGGAGAAAGGTCATGGGCTAGGAACGTCCTTCACGCCGTTTCGGATTCCAGGACCTGGATGATTTCCGCGGCGACGAAGCCTCTCGCCCGCCCTTGGCCGGCCGCATCGATCAGGACTCCGTCACGCACGAGTTTTTCGAGGTTCTTCTTCGCCCCGTTGTAGGTCATTTCAAGCATTCTCATCGCTGCCGGGACGGTGATTCGCGGCATGTCGAACAACGAATCGACCAACTGCAGCAGGGCGGCCGAACCGCGCCCCTCGCCGATGGTTCGGCGATAGCGTTCGCGCAACTCCAGCAGTTTTCTTGCCCGCCGGGTCGCATCGAGCGCTTCGTGGCGGATGCCTTCGAGGAAAAAGGCGATCCATGGCGTCCACGCCCCGCTACGGCTCACCTCGGTCAGGCGGTTGACGTATTCGTCTCGCCGCCGCTCGAAAAAGGCGCTCAGATACAACAACGGTTCCGGCAGAATACCCTGCTCGGCCAAGAGCAACGAGATCATCAGCCGGCCCAGACGCCCGTTGCCGTCGGCAAAGGGGTGAATCGCCTCGAATTGGTAATGGATCAACGCGTTGCGAACCAGAGTTGGCAGGGTATCGCCCGGGCTGTTGACATAGCGTTCCAAGTCGGCCATCGCCTCTTCGACCGCCTCGGCCGGCGGAGGGACGTATCGGGCCTGGCGGATGTCACGGCTCGAACCGATAAAACACTGGCCGCGGCGGAACGCACCGGGCGATTTGTTCTGCCCACGTACCCCGTCGAGCAAACAGCGGTGAACCTCGCGCAAGAGCCGGTTGCAGACCGGCAACGTGCCGAGTTGGCTCAGTCCGAATTGCAGCGCACGGGTGTAGTTGTGTACTTCGCCGAAGTCTTTCTCTTGCTCCGACATGTTTTGAGCGCTGCCCGCGGAGCTCCCCTCATGCCGGGCCTCGAACTCACAAAGCTGATCCAGTTCGACGTACGTTCCCTCGATCCGGCTGGACAAGATGGCCTCGCGCCGCAGGAACGGTCGGGTGATCAGCCCCGGATTGGGAAGTGTCGGCACAATCGCCCGAAGCTCGCCCAACGCGAGCAGGGCCGCCTCGTCCGCATCGCGGATCGGCTGCTCGATTTTCAGCGCGGGTGGTAACCGGTTCGGAATGAATGCGACCCCGCCCTCCGAAATTGGCCGGAGCACGCCAGGGCAGTCGGTGGCAAACGCGGTGGTCTCCATTGGTGAGATCCGATTTCCGATGTTCCTGTCACCCGAACCCAAGGTCAGCCACGAGCTGCACCGAACGGCTATTTCAGTGCAATCATGAGCCTATCATTTCACTCGGGTGCAATAGCTGGCACGAAATTGCACCCAAATGGCCATTTAGTGCAATTGTACCTTGCTTTCTTCAGGTGCAAAGTCGATTTTCTGGCAAGAATACCACCCGGTTATGGGGGGCTTTCTGTAGGAGGCGACTCCCGTCGCCGAATGCCGGCTGTTCCCCATTCGGCGACGGGAGTCGCCTCCTACATTGTGGTGTCTGATCCTGCGATACCGGGTCTACCCCCGTGCCGACCGGCTGGCCAGGTATTCGGTGAGGGCCTTGTCGAACTGCATGCTGGTGTCCAGGCCGACGTAGTCAATGCCCATCTGGAAGCATTCGCGGCGGTAGCTGTCGCGGAACTTGTCGACCTCGCCCAGGTAGTCGTGGCGGAAGCCGTCGGCGTCCAGGGCGAGACGGTGGCCCGTCTCGGGCTCTTCGAACTCGACCATGCCGGAGAACGGGAAATGGGCTTCGGCCTCGTCCAGGATGTGGAACAGGATGACGTCGTGGCCCGCGTGACGCAGC
>JAFGFF010000184.1 GCA_016931075.1 Pirellulales bacterium
GTCCCAGGTGGTCATCCCCCCGTCGATCGTCGAGTTGGTCCCCGAGTCGGTCGCCCGAGAAAACGCCATCCTCCCCCTGGCCGAGAGCGACGGCGAACTGACCGTGATCGTCAGCGATCCGGAAGACTTCGAGATCATCGAGAAACTCCGCTTTATTCTCAACTGCCAGATCGAAATCGCCCTGGCGCCGCGGGAAAACATCCTCGAAGCGGTCAACCGCTATTACGGGCAGACGGTCGGCGAGAGCGCCGACTCGATGCTCCAGGAATTCACCGATACGGCGATCGACTTCACTGAAACCGAGGACGAGACGGGCGCTCAGGACGAAGTCGACGAGAGCAGCGCGCCGATCGTCCGGTTGGTCCACCTGATCATCACCGAGGCCGTGCAGCTTCGGGCGTCCGACATTCACATCGAGCCGTTCGAGGACCGGATCCGCGTCCGCTACCGGATCGACGGCATCCTGGTCGAACGCGACAGTCCCCCCCGACGGTTGCTCGGGGCGCTCCTCTCGCGTATCAAGATTCTCTCGAAGCTCGACATCGCCGAACGCCGCCGCACCCAGGACGGCCGGATCAAGGTCACTGTCGGGGAGAAGGAACTCGACTTGCGGGTCAGTGTGATCCCGACCAACCACGGCCAATCGGTCGTCATGCGGTTGTTGGACAAAGACAGCATCAAGGTGGGCCTCCGCCAGCTCGGATTCGCCGAAGAAGACTTCCGCCGGTTTGAGGGGCTCATCCGACGCCCGAACGGGATCATCCTGGTCACCGGCCCAACAGGGTCCGGCAAGACGACTTCGCTCTACGCGGCCCTGAACGCCCTGAACACACCGGACCGGAAGATTATCACCGCCGAGGACCCCGTCGAGTACTACCTTCCGGGGATCAATCAGGTGGAGGTCCGCCACGAAATCGGCCTGGACTTCGCCCGGGTGATTCGAGCCATGTTGCGTCAGGCCCCCAACATCATCTTGGTTGGCGAGATGCGCGACCTCGAGACGGCCCAGATGGGGATTCAGGCATCTTTGACTGGACACTTGGTTTTCAGTACACTACATACGAACGATGCGCCCAGTGCTATTACACGTTTGATCGACATGGGGGTGGCCGCGTATCTCGTCTCCAGCAGCATCGTTGCGATTATGGCACAGCGGTTGGTCCGTGTTGTGTGCCAAAAATGTAAACAACCGTACACGCCCTCGGAGTCATCCCTTCGGGCGGCTGGAATATCACCTGAATTGGCTGCCGAGGCAACCTTCGCTCGGGGGAAGGGCTGTGGCAACTGTCAGGGGAGTGGCTACCGGGGCCGATTGGCCATTTTCGAGCTGATGCTGATGTCCTCGAAGCTCCGGGAGCTGACCTTCAACGAGGCCTCGACCGCCGCGATCCGTAAGATGGCCGTTAGTGAAGGAATGAGAACCCTTTATGACGACGGCGTGGCCAAAGCGTGCCGTGGCGTCACCACGGTCGACGAAGTGGTCCGCGTGGCCAAGATCACCAGCGAATAAAGCCGGCCGTGGGCAGAGCCCGCCGGATAAGAACTTCAACTCTTGCAGTGCAGGAACAACCAGACCGTCTGGAGGGTGTTGTCGCTCAACCGTTACCTAGGAGCAACTGGTCTTGGGAGAGTCGATTCGAGTGGAGACACAGGCAGAAGAAGGGCAAAGGAACGATCACGAGTAGGTTTCGCTATCCACCTGAAAGAGGGTTCCGTTCAAATCGTGCGACTTGAGGTTTGACCTCACCGCGCGAATAATCAGGGCGCGGCGGGGACCACACAAGCGTGAGGCGCGTCAGGTCCCGCCGTCTGCCGGACGGCTCTTGTCTTAGGCCCCGGCAAGCCGACCCGGTCGAACGACCGGGAAAGAGTCTAGGACCGATTTCCCCTTCGGCAAGAGGGGATCGGAGGGGTAGGCTCGGGCTTGTCCGGCGCTGAACGGCAAACGCCCGGCGGTCTTGCGTGTGCATGTGTCCTGGGAAGCCGGAACCCGTCACGAGAGAAGAGGGCCTCGGCCGAGCGCGCCGCGGCGGGCCGCTTCTGGCGAGGAAGAGGATCCCATGGGCACGATTCTAATTGACAAACTGCTGCACACGGTCGTGGGTCGCAACGCGAGCGACTTGCACATTGCGGTGGGCGCTCCCCCGATTGTCCGTGTCGACGGACGGTTGCTTCGTCTGGAAACGAAGGAACTGACGGCCGACGACACGGTCGCCCTGATGAAGAGCATCACGCCGGAGCGCTGCCAGCAGGAGCTTCAGGAGGTCGGCGGAACGGACTTCGGCTTCGCCTTCGGCGATCTGGCCCGATTCCGTGTCTCGGTCTTCAAGCAGCGCGGCCACGTCGGCATGGTTCTGCGGCAGTTGCCCGCCAAGCTGATGAAGTTCGAGGACATGGGCACCCCGCCCGTGCTCAAGGACCTCATCATGCGTCCTCGCGGCCTGATCCTGGTCACCGGGCCGACCGGCTCCGGTAAGACGACCACGCTGGCCGCGGCCATCGATTACATCAACCACCGGACCGACCGGCACATCATCACGATCGAAGACCCGATCGAATTCTATCACCACCACGATAAATCGCTGATCAACCAGCGCGAACTCAACGTCGACGTGCCGAGCTTTTCCGAGGCCATTCGCCGGGCGTTGCGTCAAGACCCCGACGTCATCCTCGTGGGTGAAATGCGTGACCTCGAGACGATCGAGGCGGCGATCACCGCGGCCGAAACGGGCCACATCGTCTTCGGAACGCTCCACACGACCGGCGCCCAGGGCACCGTCAACCGTATCATCGACGTCTTCCCGACCAACCAGCAGGAACAGATCCGCACCCAGTTGTCGGTGGCCATGATCGGCGTCGTCTCGCAGGTCCTCCTGCCCAAGATCGGCGGCGGCCGAATCGCCGCCTACGAAATGCTCGTCGTCAGCCCAGCCATTGCCAACCTGATCCGCGAAAACAAAGTGTTCCGTATCACTTCGTCGATCCAGACGGGCACCAAACAGGGCATGAGGCTGTTGGACGACCACATGTATGAACTGTGGGAAAAGGGAATCGTCGAAAAAGACGAAATCCTCCTGAAAGCCAACTCCGCCGACGCCCTGGCCGCCAAGATCGCCCGGGCCGAACGGGGTTTCCTCGAAGACGAAGGCGAAGCGCGCGAACGGATGAATCGGGACAAAGACGACGAAGACGGCACGGGACCTGTTGGCGCAAAGAAGAAATAATAAGAGGCACACCACGATGGCGATTCGGCGCATTGGTCAAGTTCTGGTCGATTTGGGCTTCCTCAACGAAGACCAACTCCAAGCGGTGCTCGACGAGCAGCAAGAGCGGCCCGGCGAGTTGCTCGGGCAGATCGCCATCGACATGAACATGATCAACGAGGACCAGCTTGCCCAGGCCCTGGCCGAGCAGATGGGCCTACAAGTGGTCAGTTTGCTCGACGTGGTCGTTCCACCCGACGTGCTCAACCAGGTCACCGAGCCGATGGCCCAGCTCTATCGGATCATTCCGGTGAGCTTCCGCGACGACGTTTTGACGGTCGCGACGAGCCAGCCGCAGAAGCTGTCCGTTCTGGACGAACTGCGGAACATGCTCGGCTACGACATCCGGGCCGTCGTGACCACGCCGCAGGACATCGAGAAGGCCCTGGAACGTTACTACGCCGTCGGCGGCGACAGCGTCGAGTCGATCATCTCCGACATGGAGGACGACCCCGACCTGGCCAGGGCGGCCGCGGCGATGGAAAAGAAGGATGGGCCGCTGGACCTGACCAGCGTCGAGGCCCTGGCCGACAGCGCTCCGGTCCGAAAGCTCTTGAACATGGTCTTCCTCCTGGCCATCAAGGACCACGCCAGCGACTTGCACTTCGAGCCGTTCGAGAGCGAGTTCAAGATCCGGATCCGGGCCGACGGCATCCTCTATGAAATGGTCCCGCCGCCGCGCCACCTGGCCTTCGCCATCACGACGCGGATCAAGGTGATGGCCGACCTGGACATCGCCGAGCGGCGTCTGCCCCAGGACGGCCGAATCCAACTGAGCGTCGGCGGACACCCAATCGACATGCGAGTCAGCGTCCTGCCGACCATGTTCGGCGAAAGCGTCGTCCTGCGTATCCTCGACCGGTCGGTCGTCATGCTCGACTTGGACGTGATGGGCATGGACCCGACCACCCTGTCCGACTTCCGCAAGCTCATCCGCAAGCCTAACGGCATCGTCCTGGTCACCGGCCCGACCGGCTCGGGCAAGACGACGACCCTCTACGGCGCGCTCAACGAACTCAACGAGATCACCGACAAGATCATCACGACCGAAGACCCGGTCGAATACGATATCGACGGCGTCGTCCAGATCCCGATCGACGAATCGATCGGCAACACGTTCGCCCAGTGCCTGCGCAGCATCCTGCGCCAGGACCCCGACCGGATCCTCGTCGGCGAGATCCGCGACCTGGAGACGGCCGAAATCGCCGTCCAGGCGTCGCTGACCGGCCACCTGGTCTTCAGCACCTTGCACACGAACGACGCCCCGAGCACGGTCACGCGGCTACGCGACATGGGCGTGCCGCCGTTTCTGCTCACGGCGACGCTCGAAGCGGTCCTCGCCCAACGGCTGGTCCGCAAGATCTGCCAGCAGTGCCGCGAGGAGACCATGCCTCCGACCGAGAAGCTGGCCGAGCTGAACCTCACGTCCGAGGACATCCTCGGCAAGAAAATCTACCGGGGACGCGGCTGCGAAGTCTGCAACAACACGGGCTTCAAAGGCCGCACTGGGCTGTTCGAACTGATGGAAATGAACGACTCGCTCCGCGACATGATCAATGAAGGAGCCAGCACTCAGCGACTACGCGAGTGCGCCCTCCAAAGCGGCATGTATCCGCTGAGAACGTCCGGGCTGGAAAAGCTCTACTCCGGCGTTACCAATATCGACGAAGTGATTCGCGAAACCGTGCTGGAAGAATAGATAAGCGTTCACGGGCCGGGGACTGGTGCATTTTTCGGTCACTCGGCCTGCCACTTGCGGACGAAGCGCAAGCCGAAAACATGCACCTGTCCCCTTTGGCGGCGCCCGTGAACGGTTACGAAGAATAGGTGGAAGTTGCACGGGGACTGTCCCGTTTTTCGGCCAGAACATAATCCCATTTCGATGGGCACGCAAGCCGAAAACAAGGGACTGTCCCCTTCGGAAACCGTAGGACCGGGTTCAACCCGATTGCAGAGGACGGGACCATGCCAACATATCAATTCGAGGCAATGGACGCGACGGGCAATGAGATCAAGGACGTGATCGATGCCCCAACCGAAGAGGAAGCGCAAGCAACCATACGGCAGATGGGGTACTTCATCACGAAGATCTCCGTCAAAAAAAGCCGTAAAACCGAACAGGTCAAAGGAGACGGGAAGAAAAAAGGCAAGACGCTCGCCCTGGGCGGAGTCAACCTCAAAACCCTGACCACCTTCACCCGACAGCTCTCCATCCTCCAGGACGCCGGTCTGCCGATCCTCCGCAGTCTCCGCATCCTCGAAGGCCAGTCCAAGCCGGGGGCACTGAAAAACAGCCTCATCGACGTCTGCGACGAGATCGAGGCCGGCTCCACCCTCTCCGAGGCCATGGCCAAATCGCCCAAGGCCTTCAACCGGCTCTACGTCAACATGATCAAGGCCGGCGAGGCGGGCGGGGCACTGGAAATCATCCTCCAGCGTCTGGCCGAGTTCCAGGAACGCGCTTCCAGCCTCCGGCGCAAGGTCAAAGGCGCCCTGGTCTATCCGGTGGCCGTGGTCACGTTCGCCACCGCGATTCTTGCCCTGATCATGATCTTCATCGTCCCGTCGTTCGAGGAGATCTTCGCCGATTTCGAGGTGAAGTTGCCCTGGATCACGACGATGTTGATCGAAATATCGAACTTCGTCTGCGACTTCTGGTTCCTCCTGCCGGGCATCCCGTTGGGGATCTACTTGTTGTTGAAATTGATACGCAAATTCCAAGCAGGCCGAACCGGATGGGACCTGTTCCTATTAAAGATGCCCATCTTCGGCCAACTGGTCGAAAAGAACATCGTCGCCCGAACCACGCGAACGCTCGGCACCCTCGTCTCCAGCGGCGTGCCGATCCTCGAGGCATTGAACATCACGAAAGAGACGTCGCAGAACGCGATTTTCGAGAATCTCTACCACAAGGTATACGAAGCGATTCGCGAGGGCGAATCGATCGCCCGACCGCTGAAGGAGAACGCGCGGCCCGGCTACCATCCGATGGCCCATTTCTTCTGGTGCTGTTATCCGCCGGCCATCGGCGCCCTGCTCTACCTGACCAAGATGAACGCGTCCGTCATGGACGACATGGTCGTCAACATGGTCGACGTCGGCGAGGAGACGGGCGAGCTGGACACGATGCTCTACAAGGTGGCCGACACCTACGACGAAGAAGTGGCCGTCCTGACCGACAGCCTCACGCGACTCATGGAGCCGCTGTTGATCATCGTCCTGGGCGTGATCGTCGGCTTCATCGTCATCGCCCTGTTCATGCCGCTGATCCAACTGATCGACTCGCTCTCCGGAGCGAAGAAATAAAAAAACAAAGCTCCCCTCTCCCTTGGGGAGAGGGGCCGGGGGTGAGGGCGGCCAGCGCCCCGCCCCGCATACAATCCCATTTTCCAAGGGCAACCCAAAACCCACGCCGGCCCCGGGCCGGACAGGAGGAATACCCGCCATGAAGGGCTCCACACTACGCCGCCCCGTCGGACGCCCGGTAACCGAGCCGGGGACTGTCCCGTTTTTCGGCCAAGAAACGCTGTTTTTCGAACTTACGTGCAAGCCGAAAACACGGGACTGTCCCCTTTGGCAGCGCGCCATGAAGGGCTCCACGCAACGCCGTCCCGTCGGACGCCCGGGCTTCACGCTCGTCGAGATGCTCGTCGTCATCGTCATCATCAGCATCCTCTCCAGCCTGGTCATCACCGGCGCCATCGTCGCCATCCGCCGTGCCCGCGAATTCGCCATCACCCAGGAAATGACCCAACTCACGCTGGCACTGGAAAAATACAAGAACGACATCGGCGAGTATCCACCCGATTTCAGCGGCGTTCTCAGTTCGAACACGAACGTGCAGGATGCCGCTCGCGATGCCGTGCTGCGGCACCTGCGCAAGCGGTATCGCAACTACCGCCCGGCCAATTGGGATGATTTCCGCAATAACATGCTCATCGCGACGGGCAATCAGCTTGACGTGAACCATCTCGACCCCGGCTCGGCGTTGGTTTTCTGGTTGGGTGGGTTGCCCGCGCCGGGGGGATCAACGACGAAACTGCTGCCCTTCAGCCGCAACCCGGCCAATCCGTTCGCTCCGGGCGGCAGTCGAGAAGAGCCGCTTTATGAGTTTGACGAGACGCGTTTAGTGCTGGATACAACTCCCGAGCCAATTACCGGTGTGAACAGAAACGTCTTGCGCTACGTCCCCGACCACGTCGACAATCCCAACGGAGGCGTCGTCCCGCCGTTCGTCTACTTTCGGTCGGTCTCGGGGCAATACGCGCCGAGCGTCGCACAGTACTACTATCACTCGGGTTCCGGCTATTGCGTGCCGTATGCCCAGAACCGCGACAGCACCAATAACGTGCTCCGCTGGTTCAACCCCAAGACGTTCCAAATCATCTCCACGGGCCTGGACGGCATCTACACCACGCTCGACACCACGGTCGTCGAGGCCAACGTCACGGTGCAATCGGACCTCAACAATATCAACGACCCGAACCGCATCCGCTGGCTGAAGGTTGACGAAGAAACCGACACGCAGAACCTGCACCGGTACGAAGACGACAATCTGACCAACTTCGCCGAGGGCCAACTCGCAAACGAGGCGGACTGATGAACACGCCGCACTCCATCCAGACCGAACTTTCCCTCTCCCTTTGGAAGAAGAGAGAATTGCTTCCCCTCTCCCTGTGGGAGAGGGTGGCGGCGCAGCCGCCGGGCGAGGGCGGTCCGCCCCCCGCCCCGGCCGCTTTGCACCCGACGTTAGTTGCCCCGGCCAGTCGCTGCGACGAAGCTTCGCCCCGAAGGGGCCTCGTTCTCCCAGCCCAGGGCAACGCCCTGGGTTGCGGGGGCGCGGGAAGGTTCGTTTTTTCAGCCCAACGGGCCAACCGTTTCGCGGCCGAACTGTTGGGCCGTTGGCCCGAGGACGCGGCAGGATCGGCTCCACTTCCCAGGGCGTTGCCCTGGGCTGGGAGAACCGCAGGGCCTTCGGCCCGCATCCCAGCCGCTTTGCACCCGGCGACAACCGGATACACTCGTTTATCGGATCGCAACGCAAACCGGGGACTGACACCCCCGGCTCGGATTCATTTTGAGCCCCGAACCCCGAGCCCCCAATCCCCAATCCCCA
>JAFGFF010000185.1 GCA_016931075.1 Pirellulales bacterium
CCTTCCAGGTGAACGTGCCGCCGTGGGCCACGCAACTCTCGGGCAGCTTCGAGCCGGTGATGTAGTTCATCAGGTCGATGAAATGGCTCCCCAGCCCGGGGACGGGGCCATCGGAAAACTCACGATAGCCGTACCAACCGGTGAATCGATCAGCCCGGAACGGTTGCTCGGGCACGTCCATCAAGAACTCTTTCCACTCGACGTCCCGTTTGTTCGCCTTGCCCAGGCGTGAATACCAATAGGGTTTCGCGGCGTTGCGGGTCTCTTCAACACGCGAGAGCTTGCCCAGCAGACCGCCTTGAAAGAACTTTTGGCAACCCCGGCTGGTTGGAAGACTTCGGATCTGGGTGCCGATTTGACAGCAGATGCCGGAAGCGGTGACCGCGTCGCAGGCTCGCTTCAGTTTCTCGAGGTCCATGGCCAGCGGCTTCTCGCAGTAGGCATCTTTTTTGGCTTTGGCCGCTGCTTCGAGGTGGGTCGTGTGCTGGTGGTCGCACGAGGCGATCATCACGGCGTCGACGTTGCCCTTGGCCAGCAAGTCGCGGTAGGAGACGAACTGCTGGGCGGCTTGGCCGGTCCATTTCTTGATTTTGGCCGCCGTTTGTTCCCGCCTGGGACGCCAGGGATCGCAAACGGCCGTGAACTGGACGTTTTGGGCCTTGGCGTGCTTCTGGACGCCCGGCAGATGTGCCCAATTCGCCCGGCGGCCGCAGCCGATCACACCGATCGCAATCCGGTCGTTGGCCCCGACGACGTTGGCATAGCTGACCGCACTAAGAGAGAGAGCGGCCGCGCCGGCGCCGGTCGCCTTCAGGAAAGTACGCCGCGAAGGGAGACTGCTCATGGCAAGTGATCCTTGCTGGAGGTGGGAGGGAAAGGCGGGAAGGAGCCGCCATGGTGGGCCCCTCTGTCGTTCATGATACTAGGGCCAGAGAGGAGCGGCAATTCGCAAATCCCCCCGGCCGTCTGATGGACCAGAATCTTCAGGGCCGATATGCCGATACCAACCGTTCCAGCCCTAAGGCCCGACATGGAAGCCACTTGTGTCTAGATACGCCCGGTCGATAGGATGCCCTGGCGAGAGTCGCTCAGGGTCCTGCCAATTTGGCAGCCCTCGGAGGGACTTGGAGCCGGATCCTGCCGTCCGTGACGGATTGGGCCAAGGTGAATCGCTGTACGGAATCCCTAAGATTCGTTGTGCCGCCAACTTACAACCTGGGCCTGGTTTGGCGCGCGGATTGCGTTTGGTATGCCCCAATCGTGCGCGAAGTGCCGACTTTGGCAGCCAAAAGGTCAAGGCGACTGCGGCTGGACTGAGTGGCTGTCTGGGCAATATGGATAAAACGTCTTTCCGGAGGTGAGTTAACGATGGCAAAGAAGAGTCCCAGTAAGAAGTCTTCCCCCTCGGCCAAGATCCAGCCGTTGGGCGATCGGGTGGTCATCAAGCGTGAAGAGTCCGAAGCGGTCACGGCGGGGGGGATCGTTTTGCCCGACTCGGCCAAGGACAAGCCCTCGCGGGGCAAGGTCGTCAGCGTCGGCAACGGCAAGCTCCTGGACGACGGCACACGCGGCAAGCTGCAGGTCAAGGCGGGCGATCGCGTGTTGTTCAGCTCCTACGCGGGCGAAACGTTCAAGCTGGGCGACGAGGAACTGATGCTGATGCGCGAGGACGACATCCTGGCCGTCATCGAGTAGCCGTCTGACAGATGTTGATCCACCACACAAATCATTCGAAATACGCGAAGGAGAACTAATCTCATGGCCAAGATGATTGCATTTGACCAGGAAGCCCGCGACGCGATGCGTCGGGGTGTCGCCAAGCTGGCCCAGGCGGTGAAAGTCACGCTTGGGCCGCGGGGCCGGAACGTGATCCTCCAGAAGAGCTTCGGCTCGCCGACGGTGACCAAGGACGGAGTGACCGTGGCCAAGGAAATCGATCTGGAAGACGTCTACGAGAACATGGGCGCCCGGATGGTCCGCGAAGTCGCCTCGAAGACAAGCGACATTGCCGGCGACGGGACCACCACGGCGACGATCATGGCCGAAGCCATCTTCAACGAAGGCCTTCGCGCGGTCGTGGCCGGGGTCAACCCGATCCAACTCAAGTCGGGCATGGAAAAGGCCGTCACCGACATCTCCAACAAGCTTAAGAAGATGTCGATCTCGATTAAGAGCAAGGAAGAAACGGCCCAGGTCGGCGCGGTGGCCGCCAACAACGACATGGAAATCGGCAACCTCCTGGCCGAGGCCATGGACCGCGTCGGCAAGGACGGCGTCATCACGGTTGACGAGGGCAAAAGCCTGGCGACCGAGGTCGAATGGGTCGAAGGCATGCAGTTCGACCGCGGCTACCTCTCGCCCTACTTCGTCACCGAACCGCAGAAAATGGAGTGCATCCTCGAGGACTGCTACGTCCTGATCCACGAGAAGAAGATCTCGAACATCAAGGACATGGTGCCGCTGCTGGAGGCCGTGGTCAACGCGGGCAAGCCGCTTCTGATCGTGGCCGAGGACGTCGACGGCGAGGCCCTGGCCACGCTGGTCATCAACCGGCTCCGCGGCACGTTCAAGTGCTGTGCGATCAAGGCCCCCGGCTACGGCGACCGCCGCAAGGCCATGCTCGAGGACATCGCCATCCTGACCGGCGGCACGGCCCTGTTCGAGAGCCTCGGCCGCAAGCTCGAGAATCTCACGATCAACGAACTCGGCCGGGCCAAGAAGGTCGTCATCGACAAAGACAACACGACGATCATCGAAGGCGCGGGCAAGAGCGCCGAGATCAAGGGCCGCATCGAGCAACTCCGCCGCGAGATCGAGAACTCCACGAGCGACTACGACCGCGAGAAGCTCGAAGAACGTCTGGCCAAGCTGGCCGGCGGCGTGGCCAAGGTCAACGTCGGCGCGGCGACCGAAAGCGAGATGAAGGAGAAGAAAGCCCGAGTCGAAGACGCCCTGCACGCCACCCGTGCGGCTGTCGAAGAAGGCATCCTGCCGGGCGGCGGCGTGGCCCTGCTCCGGGCGTCGGCTTCGGTCAAGCCGGCCGAGGACATGGCCCAGGACGAGCTGGTCGGCTACAAGATCATCCTTCGCGCCTGCCGAGCCCCGCTGACCCAGATCGCCGCCAACGCCGGCCAGGACGGCGGCATCGTCTGCGAGAAGGTCGCCGAGGCCAAGGGTAACTTGGGCTACAACGCCGCGACGGGCGTCTACGAAGACCTGGTCCAGGCGGGCGTGATCGACCCGACCAAGGTCACCCGAACAGCCCTGCAAAACGCCTCGAGCGTCGCCACGCTCCTGTTGACCAGCGACGCCCTGGTGGCCGAGAAGCCCAAGGAAGAAAAGGCCGCCCCGGCCCACGACCACGGCGGCGAAATGTATTGATATCCCGGCCAAGCCTAACGGCTTGGCTTTCAAGCAGTCTTGCCAGACCCTGAGCCCGCTGGTTCCTCGTTGGAGCCGGCGGGCTCACTTTATGCGCGGAAATGACAAGTCTCTTTGTTTTTTTCACCAGAAATGCGAGTCCTTGCCAACGCGACTGGCAAAATGGGGATTATGGCGAAACTTTACCTCATGTAGCGAACTAAATGGAAATACCGGTTCTCGCGGTCGATAGGATTTTGACGAGGGTGGTGCGCGTCGAGCGCCCCCAGGGAGGCAGGGAGAGCCTTTGCCGAAACACACCGACCGTGAGGAGAAAAACCATGCGAAATCCGTTGCTGTTCGTGGCGTTAGGGGCACTGGTGGCGCTGAGCGCCTCGGTCGCGAACGCCCAGATGATGATGCAGTATGCCGGACCGCCCGCGGATGCTTCGTTTGACGCAAACGTGGCGCGGATCGCCTACCTGGAGGAGAAGGTGGCCAGCCTGGAGAATTGCTACCAGAGCCAGCCAACGGCTGATGCCTGTTGCGGTTCGGGGTGCGGCACATTGAGCTGTTGTCAGGGCCAAGCGGGGCTCATCGGCGGTTATGACTTCCTCTGGCTGCAACCCACTTTTTCCGAGGCGACGCCATACATGGTGCATCGCGTCATCGGGGGCAACGATTTCTGGGCCGCTGGAAGGTACCCAACCGAGTTCAACACGGCACCGCGGCTCTGGCTCGGATACCAGGGATGCACGGGCGCAGGAGCGCGGGTGCGGTACTGGCAATACGATCATGCGGTGATGAATGGACACCTTACCTCGGACGCAACCACGACGTATCTCTACTCGGGAATCACCGTGGCAGGCGGCAACGAGCTTCGTTTCAACAGCGGCATGGAGATGCACGTCATCGATCTGGAAGCCTTCCAAGACTGGAATCGCGGTTGTTGGCGTGGGACTCTCGGCGGTGGAGTGCGCTACGGCAAGGTTCAATTCGATAACTTCGCGACGCTCCTCAACGGCGCCGTGGTGACCCAGGCACAACGTGAATGGCATTGTCTGGAAGCGGTGGGACCAACCGCGTTTGTCGACTTCCAACGTCCGATTCGTAACTCCAAGTTCTCCCTTGTCGGCGGGCTGCGAGGCTCCGTCCTGTTTGGTCGCGCTCCGGCCGAAGAGTATTCCGTGAGTGGGCCAGATCCTATTACTATTACAGCCTGGACCGAGGACGCCCATCGAACGTCGGCGGTGCTCGAGGCGAACATCGGCCTCCAGTATGACGTCAGCCTCCGCTGCGGCGTCGACGTGTTTGCCCGCTGCACATGGGAAGGTCAATTCTGGCACGGCGTCGGATCGCCCGGCGAATATACGAGCGACATGGGCCTGCAAGGGCTGGCCATCTCGGTGGGAATCGCCCGCTGAGATAAGACGGAAGCGATTTTACCAAGCCAAGAAACAATGAGGGCCCTCGATGTAGAGGGCCCTCACTGTATTTCTGGGGCGGATCGGAACCGATCAACGCCGCTCAAATCGCGGCCTGATGCCGGCTCACTTCGCGTTGTTCCCCGCCCCCTTCTCTCCCTTCCAAATCGCCTCCAGGTCAGGCGAGCATTGGTTGCGGATGCCTTCGTCGGAAAGGATCTCTTCGGTTACGTCGAGCAGTTCCTGGCGACGGAAGACGAGCGGAAGGCTGTCACCGTAAAACGTCACGGTCAGGAACTTGCCCTTGGCGTCGCGGATCACCTCGACAAGCTGGGCCAGGTTCTTGATTTTGACGTCGTTGATCGTGTCGACCACGGGCAGAAACGGCCCGTCGTAGCCCTTCGAGACCCGATGGGGCAAGAGCCGGTGGATGACAACCACCATCTCCTCTCCGGGGAACGCCGGCGGGTCGAACTGACGGCGGAGCATCGGGTTTTCCTGATGCCGCAGCACCAACTCGACAGGGCCGACCAGTTGCCCAGCGATCTCCTGCGTGACCGGTGTGAAGACGATCGGGCCGTGGACGAAGTAGCGAGGATACTTGTCGTTCAGGAAAGGAACCAGCAGTTCTTGGGACCGCGGAGCCGGGACGTCCACGTCCAGAGACTTCCCGTCACGAAGGACCTTCAGCCGGACCTTCCCGTCCTTGACCTCCTTGGGGACGAAGTACAAAAACAGCAATCGCAAGTCGTCTCGGATCGTCACCATGCCGTTCTGGTCGATCGGATGCTCGCCGATGTGCGTCACGACGTCCCATTTCTTCAACGGGTAGTCCGGGTTGGTGGGACTAGGTTTCCAGACCAACAGGCCGTTGGCTCCCCGTTCGAGTCCGAGCTTCTCGCGGAGGGCGTCGTTTTCGGTCGGTTGGAAGATGGTTCCTCGCAACAGGGGGATGCCGTCATAGGAGCCGTCGGCCGCGTCCTTCAGGAATCGGTCGATGTCCTCGGCGGCGATCAGATAGCCGATGTTGTCGGCCTGTTGAATCTTCCCGAAAACCAGCCCGACGATCTTTCCGTCCTTCACGGCTGGCCCGCCGCTGTTGCCCGGGTTGATCGCCGCGTCCACCTGGATCCGCAGGGCCGCGTCTCCCTGCTGAAGCGAGGAATACTCAATCCGCGAGACGATCCCCTTGGTGATCGAGAGCTGGTCACCGCCGACTGGGAAACCGTAGACGCTGACCGAGTCTTTAATGCCGGGAATCGCCGTCTCCAGCGGCAGTGCCTTTCGGCCGTCGAAGAACGTCTTGTCGTCGACGGTAACCAGTGCCAAATCCAAGCCCGGGGCAATGATACTCACCTTGGCCGGGTACTTCTCGGTCGACTGGCTGGGTTGCACGAAGACCTGGCTGGCATAGAGAACGACGTGGGCGTTGGTCAGGATACGATTGCCGTCGATGATCACGCCCGAGCCGGTCGAGCTGGAGGGATTCGATTTGGTCCAGGGGCGGGTGAGGTCGGGATACCGATTCTTCACATGGAGCTTGACGACCGAATCCCGGACGGCGTCCTTGGCTTCCGCTTTGGCGCCCACACCAAGCAGCACGCAAATCCCCAGCATCAGTACGAGTCGATACGCCCATCTCATGTTGATTTCTCCTGGCAGCGGATTCACCAATGCGGTCTTTGATCAAGAAAGAACAGATTGAAGATGCTCAGCGGTTCAAGACGATTGCCTCGACTTGGCTGACACTCCTCCATGGTAGTGCCTTGGCGGCCCTTTGCCCAGAACGCCCAGCAGGCTGTCGCGGCCAGCACCCGGCTGGGGGGGGGGCAGCAAGTCACATACTCCAGGTTCCATCGATGCGGTGACTCATGGCGTTACGCAGCACCTATCTGGACTGCATACACCTGGGCGTCCTTTGCGCATCCATTGCCATTCAGGCCACTCAGATGCTGCTGAGTTCATGAACAGCATCGACCAGGGCGATGGCGTTTTCGACGGGCGTTTCGGGCAGGATACCGTGGCCGAGGTTAAAGATGTGGCCCGGGCGGTTGTCTGTCTGGTCGAGGATGTCTTGGACAGCGCGGCGAATCTCGGACGGATTGGTCAGTAGGACGGTCGGGTCGAGATTGCCTTGAACGGCTTTATCGTAGCCAATGGTCCGCCAGGCATCATCCAGGCGAATTCGCCAGTCGACGCCGATCACCGTGCCGCCCGCCTCGGCGAGCAGTGGTAGCAAGACCGGGTTGCCCGCGGCGAAATGGATCACCGGCACGCCGGGCCGAATCGCCCCGAGCAACGCGCGACTGTGGGGTAAAACATAGCGGCGGTAGTCGTCCGGGCTCAGCCAGCCGGCCCACGTGTCGAAGACCTGGACGGCCTGGGCGCCTGCGTCAATCTGCGCGTTGAGGTATCTGAAAGCAGCCCGAGCCAACCGGCCGAGCATCGCGTCCCACGCCTTCTGGTCGGTCCGCATCAGGGCCTTGGTGTGCCGGCAGTCGCGGCTGGCGCCTCCCTCGATCGCGTAGCTGGCCAGCGTGAACGGGGCTCCGGCGAACCCCAGCAGCGGCAGGCGGTCGTCCAAGCCGGCGCGGGTGGCGCGGACCGTCTCGAAGACAAACTCCAGCGGACCGAGGTCGTCCAGTTCGCCGAGCCGGTCGACGTTCTCGGCCTGGCGTATCGGATTGGACAGGATCGGGCCGCCCGTAGCGCCGAACTCGAGCTTCATGCCCATCGGTTCGAGAATCGGCAGCAAGTCGGAGAAGATAATCGCCGCGTCGACGCCCAGTTGGTCGACAGCCCGGAGCATAACCTCGGCCGCCAAAACCGGGTTCTTGCACAGTTCGAGAAACGAGACCTTCTCTCGAATCGCCCGATACTCGGGCTGATACCGACCGGCCTGGCGCATGAGCCAGACAGGCGTCCGATCGACCGGTTCACATCGGGCCGCCTTCATGAAGGGACTGTCGTGCCAAGGAGGTTGAGACATGGTTCCAACTTCAGTCTTCACAGGGTAGAGCTTGCTGCCGGCTGAGGACGTATTTGTGGCTAGTGGTTGGTGGTTAGGGCTCGCGTCAGAATAACTTGAGGTTTTTTGTGTTTGTAGGAGGCGACTCCTGTCGCCGAATGTCTGCCATTCAGGCCCCCTTCGGCGACAGGAGTCGCCTCCTACAGGTCAAAAACAATCAACTTATTTTTTGCGCGGCGTCTAACCACTAACCATCCCTCACCCCCGGCCCCTCTCCCAAAGGGAGAGGGGAGGCACGGTATTGCACAGCCAGTGGGTTGAGTCTACCAGCGCGATCCGTTCAATGCCATGTAGGGTGGATGCAAGAAAGCGACAGGGCCCGGCCGAGGTTGCCCTCGGTCGGGCCCGTCTTCGATTTCACAGGTTCAGGCCCGCGTGATTAGCCGCGGATGACGACCGTTCGGCTGGCCTGACGGATGTTACGCGTGCGGTAAAGCGACGCCGAGGGATCGGCCTGAGGAGCGGCCGGCAACGGGGCCGGCTTCTCGGTCGGGGCCGCCTTCGGAGCCTTGGTGGCGGGCACGCCACCGCCGCAACCGCCGCAACCTACTTCTTCGCAGCAGCTCGGCTCGCAGCAGCACGGATCGCAGCACTTCTGCTTCTTGTAGATGCAGATCCGCAGGCTGCAGAGGTCCTCGAGCAGGTCGAGCACCGGGGTGCAACGCTTCTTGCAGCAGGGCTCGCAGCACTCGGGCTCGCAGCAGTTCGGCTCACAGCACTTGGGCTCGCAGCATTGCGGCTCGCAGCACTTCGGGGCGGGCTCGCAGCACTTGGGCTCGCAGCACTTCGGCTCGGGCGTGCAGCACTTCGGCTCGCAGCAGGCCGACTCGCAGCAACTGTTGCAGCACTTCTTGCAGGCGAAGAGGCCCTTCAGGCCGGCGAACAGGTCGCACTTCTTCTTGCAGCAGCAAGGATCACAGCAGTTCGGCTCGCAGCACTGCGGTTCGCAGCACTTCGGGGCCGGCTCGCAGCACTGCGGCTCGCAGCACTTCGGGGCGCAGGCCTTTTCACAGCAGGCAGGCTCGCAGCACTGCGGTTCGCAGCACGCGTTGCAGCCATGCTTAGCTCCCAGCAGATTGTCCAAGAGCTCGAATCCGAACCCGGGACCTGCCAGGAAGACGCTCATTAAGAGCGCTCCCAATAACACTCGTCCTTTCATTGAGCAACGTCTCCTTTGCAGTGAACTGGGAAGCTCGCATCCCTTTCGCACGACCAAGCAACCGACGCGTGACACGGGTGTCGACGTCGGCTTGTCTTGTGTGGGTCCTCCCATGGGCAAGAACCGACCCAAGCAAAACGCAAGGTCGGGCACGGGGAAGGTGGGTCTACTCCCGCAGTTCGCACGGTGTATCACGCCAGGGCCGTCGAGCCACTCCTTGACTCGATTCGGGTACCACGCTCGGCCGCCTGACGTGCCCTTGTGTACACCCAGGGGGCATACGATCTGGTCAAGGGTCAAAGTCGATATCGGCAACCGTTCTGGCGACCCTTGAATGCCCGAAAGCCTTTTCCAGCAAAAGGCTTACTGCTCTCGTTGGGCAAGATTTGACGCACCAGTAAACCGGGAAAACCCTGACGGTTATCCGGCCAGACTCGCTCCAAAATCGGGCCGAAGAAAACACGCCAACCCGCAAACTTCACCAAGACTACGCGAACCCCGAGATGCGAATCGAACGCCTTGCTTCGCCGGCCATGGGCCCTATGACGCCGCTTTCAGTCGGTGGCTAGACGCTCCAACTCGGTTACCGCCAAGTCGAGTTCGTCCACCAAAGGGCTTGAATCGCGCTGTTTGAGCCGTTGGACCACTTCCCGGTGATACCAGAGCGTGCCCTCTTCGCCGCCGCGAAAATGGGACCAAAGCGCCGGACCCTCCCGACGGTAATTGGCCAGCAGGCTCCGAACGTTGTCCAGCTTGTCGGCCGCGGCGATGAGCCGGGCCGAGTCGGACGCCCGTTCGAGATGGGCCAAATAAGCCTCTTTCCGCTCACGCCACGGAGGCTTGGGCGTCTGGTCCGTATCGCTGCACTCGTCGACTAGAGCAGTGACCGCATCGCCGAACCGCCCGCGGATGGCCTCACGCGCGGTCGCGCCCCCTTGATCCTCGATCGCGTCGTGCAGGAGGGCGGCAATCGCCTCGTCCTCGGCGCCGCCGTATTCGAGCACCAGGCCTGCCACTCGAAGCAGATGGCCCAGGTAGGGTGCCCCGGTCAGCTTGCGTCGTTGCTCGGCGTGAAGCCCGCGGGCGAAGTCCACCGCCTCGGAGAATTGGGCTGAAAGCATCACCCGAGAGTGGTCTTGATCCGTGTCCCCCGGCGTAGTCATCAATACGCCCCCTCGGCCGGCAGAACAAAGATTTTGCCGTCGCCTTGGCGGCCGGTTCGGGCGATCTCAACAATCGTGCGGACGATCTCATCCACGCGGAGGTCGTCGACCCAAAAGGTCAACTCGACCTTCGGCAGGAAGGCCATCGAATACTCGCTACCCCGGTAAGCGTCCAAGTAGCTCTTCTGACGGCCGTAGCCCTTCACCTCGCGAATGCCGCACTCCTCCAACGGCGCATGTTCGAGTGCCTCGAGCACCTTCTCGACCAGATACGGCTTGATGATGGCAACGATCTGTTTCACGGGCTCAGTCTACCTCAGAACCCCCGTCCGGGGAAGATCCGTGCCGGCCCAGCAACATGCCGATCTCACGGCCGCCTAGCAGGCGATAGACGACCGTGTAGACGGCCAGGCTCACCGCTAGGGGGGCTCCTACCCGGAGGAGTTGACCGACGAGAGTCCCGTCCGGCGCGATCCGACCCAACGTGACCCAGCCGGCCGTCACCATCAGGGCAGTGGACGCCAGCGTCCGTCCGATGGTGACAAGCAAGATCGGCCAATCCAAAGGGCTCTTCCGTTTCGAGAAAAGGACGACTAGGGCGACGACTTGCACACAGGCCGCCACCGAAGTAGCCACGGCCAGCCCTCGCTCGGCCAGCGGCCAAATCAGTGTGACATTGAGAACGAAGTTCAGCCCCACTGCCCAGAGCCCCACGCGAACCGGCGTGAGCCGATCCTCCATCGCATAGAATCCCCGTACGATCACCGGCAGCGCACAATAGGCCCAAACGCCCAGGGCGTAGGAGGAGATCATCTGCGCAGTTCGGGCTGCGTCGGCCGCGTCGAAATTCCCCCGCTCGAAGAGCAGTCGAGCAAGCGGTTCTGCCAGGAGGACCAATCCGGCTCCGGCCGGCACACCCAGGCAGAGAACCAGACGCAATCCGAGCGTCAGGTCGGCCCCCAGCCGATCATGCTGTCCCCGAGCGGCATGGCGGCTCAACAGTGGGAAGATAGCCGTGGCCACGGCAATGCCCAGGATGCCAAGGGGAAACTGGTAGAGTCGTTCGCCCAAATAGACGGCCGCGTTGGCGCCCTGCTGCATCGGGTAGGCCACCGCGTCGCCTAGCCAGGCGATCCGCTGCGGCCCGTCCGGCGCGGCGGCCAGCCCCCATGCCAAGAGACTATCCAGAAACGTGTTTACCTGAGTGACGGCCAGACCCAAGACCATAGGCCCCATCGCCTGAAGCACTCGGCCCAGAGCATCGCGCCCGGCCTGCCAATGGAAATCGAACCGGAAGCCCAGCTTCACCAGGACGGGAATCTGAAAAGCCAACTGGAGCACGCCCGCCACCGGCACGCAAACGGCCAGGACGTAGGCCTGGGCCTCTTCGTCGGGCGCGAACCAAGGGCAGATCGCCCACGCGCCGAGGAGCCAGCAGATGTTGAGGATCGTCGGCGCCAGGGCCGGCACGGCGAAATGCGACAGGGCGTGCAACGTCGCGGCCACCTGCGCCCCGACGCAAATGAACAACGTATAGGGCAACATCGTGGCCGTCAGCCCGAGCACGAGGCCCACGCCCGGCACGTCGCCCAAGATCAGCCAGAGCAGCCCGCAGATCAACTCGCCGACGAGCAATAGCCCCAGCAGGAACGCGGCCAGGCAAGTCAACAAGACGCTGGCCAACTGCCAGGCGTGGCGGCGATCCTTTTCGAGCAATTGGGTCAGCACGGGCAGGTAGCTGGCCGCCAAGGCCCCCTCGGCAAACAGCCGCCGGAACAGGTTCGGCACCCGGATGGCCAGGGCGAGCGCATCCATCACCCCCCCGTAGGAGAGCCCGAAGAGGGCCGCCGTGGCCATGTCGCGAACCATCCCCAGCGTACGGCTGGCCAGCGTGCCTAGGCTCGTGACCCGTGTCGCGGCGATCAGCGGATGGCGTTTTCCTTGCGGCATGGTCCGATCGTAGTGCCCCATGGGCAACAACGGAAGGGGAACCACCGCCCGACCCCGTGGTCTGCCCTGGCCAAATCAGCGGGAAAGGCCATAATAGTCGGTCTTGTGCGGCATTGGGTGGCACTGGCGTCTCGCCAGTGTTCGCCAAAGCACTGGCGCTCGCGCCAGTGCCACCAGCCGATATCATCGAGATACTGTCATCCATTTTCTTCCACAACCTACCCAACTCATGGCCAAACGTACTCCCTACCAAGAGCGGGCGATCAAAAACTACTACAACAACCGCGACGCCATCATGGTGCAGCGGTTGGGCGATCTGTTGAGCGATCTCTACATGGCCGAGGGTAAGGCCCGGGCACGGATCTGGGAACGGGCGTCCGGGGCGCTGGCCAAGCTGGGTGTGCCCGCCGACCAGATCGACCACCTGGTTAAGAGCGACAACCCGGCGCTCCTGGCCAATCTCTATCAGCAGATGCTCGAAGAGAAGTAGACAGGAAAAGGGGACAGGTGCAATTTGCCGGAACGGCCCGTAGGGTGCTTCGCATAAATTGCACCTGTCCCCTTTTCCCTATGCGAAAGGAAGTGAGGGCTCCCTCATGGCACGAGTCGACGAGACAGTCGAAACCCTGCGGTGGAAGAAGTTCCCCGTCCTGGACGACGGGTTCGTCTGCTTGGTCGACGTGATGGGGGACGATCCGGCCGTGGTGCAGGCCGCCCGGGTGAGCTACGGCGAGGGAACCCGCCATACGTCGGACGACCGGACGTTGCTTCGTTACCTAATGCGCCATTGGCACACAACGCCGATGGAAATGGTTGAGTTGAAAATGTTAGTCCGGGTTCCGATGGACTGCTGGCGTCAATGGATCCGCCACCGGACGGCCTCGGTCAACGAATACAGCACTCGCTACTCGGTGGCGATCGATGCCACGCAGGCCACCCCGCCCGATGGTTGGCGATGTCAAGCCGCATCGAATCGCCAGGGGAGCGAGGGGGCCGTGGAGGAAGCGACCGGCGCCGAACTGACGGCCGAGGAAGAGGCCCTGCAGCGCCACGCCCGGGACGTCTACCAGCGGCGACTGGCCTTGGGCATCGCCCGGGAACAGGCCCGAAAGGACCTGCCCCTGTCGACCTACACCGAAGCCTACTGGAAGGTCGACCTGCACAACCTGCTCCACTTCCTCCACCTTCGGATGGACGAACACGCCCAGTGGGAGATACGTCAGTACGCCCAAACGATCGGCCACGAAATCGTCCGACCGTTGTTCCCACTAAGTTGGGAGGCTTTCCTCGACTATCGGGTGGAAGGCATGCAGCTCTCACGACTGGAGAGGGAGGTGGTCGCAAGGCTTGCGCAATCGGGAAAGCTTCCCACGGACGAAACTGGCTTTCTCGCCGCGCAAGATCCCGCCTGGGTCGATCTGAAACGTTGCCGCGAGCGCGACGAATGCCGCGCGAAACTGGTCCGTCTGGGCCTTCTGCGCGTCGAATAGCGTCGAGCAGCGTTTCAAACGTCGTGATAGAGCCAAGTTGCGACTTCTTCTTTCTCTTGCAGTGTTTTCAGTGCTCGATCTCTTCCCTTCCACTGACTTTCCGATCGCGCAAACACTGCGCTTTGCGAAGGCTTTCACGGTCGCGTTAGGCCGGTTACGTTGAGGCGGCCCATTCCGCATGGCCACGCTCTTTTCAGGATCGAATGAGTAAGGCCGGTTGGTGTGAATCCGATCGTGAAAAAGACCTCTTCCATGCGAGGTTTAACAAAAACCGGACGCCTCCGGGAGTCGATTCACAATAAGGGCAGAAGCTGTCTCGATGCCTCCCGAGGAGATAAAGAAGGAGTCTTCGCAATGCGCGTTTTAAGAATCATTTCATGCCTGGCCGTGCTTGGGGCTTTGGCCGGCGTTGCCTCGGCCCAGTATGGGCTGTATGGCGCTCCTGACACACTTCGCATGCCGACGACGCAAGCGAACTATGGGTATCCGGTCGTCGGGCCTGTCGTTCCGGCCACGTCGTCCATGCCGACCTGGACGCCCGCGCCGAACTCCTATCCTTCGCCGCCGGTAGCCCAGCCGTATGCCTACCCCGCGACGGCGGTCAACACATTCCAACCTGCCTCGCTCTCGCCGTCTCCCGAATCGATCGCGCCGATCGAGCCTCAGCCCGAGCCGGCGCCCCGGGCGAACGTGATCAATCAGATGGTCAACGAATCGAACCGGTCGCCATACGGGGGTTGCGGCTACCAGAGCTGCGGCCCGACGACGTGCGAGCCCAGTTGCGCGCCCTCTTGCGAGATGGCGCCTTGCTCGCCGTGGTATGCGTCGGCCCAATGGTTGATGATGGGTCGTGACAAACCCAACCGGCTCTACACGTCGGCCGAGAACGGCGCCGAAGAGCATCAGCTTTACGAGTATTCGATGGACTGGAAGAGCGGCGGCGAGATCCGATTCGGACGCCGGTTCTGCTGTGGTCTCTGGGCGCTCGAAGCAACCTACTGGATGCTCGATCCCATGACCAGTTTCACGAGCTTCACGATCCCGGCCGGAACCCTCGTCACGCCCATGGACGTGCAGAGGCTCCAATTCACTGGTGAAACGGGCGACGCGATCTTCGACGGCTCGCCCGAACATCGCGTTTGGCGACGTAGCGAGTTCCAGAACCTGGAAATCAACCTCCTGCGGCGCGACCTAGGCGGCATGCAAAGCATGCCATGGAACGTCGAGTGGACGATGGGCGTGCGGTACTTCCGTTTCGAGGATGGATTCCGCTTTGGGGCCCTTCGCGCCGGCGGCGCCTGGGGCGGCAACGGCGGCGCCGACGAGGCTTACATCACCGATAACATCAAAAACAGCCTGGTCGGCTTCCAGTTCGGATTCGACGTGCGATCCAACTCATGGCACAATCTCGAACTGTTCTTCACACCACAGTTCGGCATCTACAACAACCGGATCGAGAACCTGTTCCAGATCTACCGGGGCGACGGCGACATCCCGACGCCCACCGTGGCCACCGGGACCTATCCGGTCAGGTCGGCGCGTAACGTGCTCTCCTTCCTGTCGGAGATCGACATGGGAGTACGTTGGCGCATTTCGCCTCGCTGGAGCGCTCAGGCCGGCTATCGCATCGTGGTCGCCACGGGCATCGGGCTGTCCGACGCGCAAGTGCCGCAGTACTACCTGGTCGACATCCCCGAGATCAACCGCATCGACTACAACGGCGAACTGATTCTCCACGGCGCCTACGCCGGCATTTCATTCAACTTCTGATCGGCGCCGGACTCGATCCGCCCGTGATCTTCAACCAAGTGCCGCCGCCTCTGCCCAGGCCGCGGCACTTGGGCCTTTCTTGGCTGGCTATCGCCGAAATATGCGGAGGAGCAGCAGGGCACTCAAGGTAATCAGCAAGACAAAGGTCGATGGCTCTGGCACAGCCGCGGCTTCGACGCCGTCCATCCAATGGGCGGCCAGGATCGAGGCGTCCAAGTCGTCGACCACGCCGTCGGCGTTGAAATCGCCGTCGATGTAGAGATCGACCTCCTGGAGCCAATTCTGGGCCAGGACGGCTGCGTCGTCTTCGTTCACGCGGCCGTCCATCGTGGCGTCGCCTGGCATGGGATCACGCATCGCGGCGATCTGCGTCCATAGCGCCCAGGCGGCGTATGCTTTCTGGTTGCCGTTGAGCGACTGGCTATGGGCACAGGAGACGGAGTACCAGTCGGTGCCTTCGACGTGGTTTTCGTCGTTCTGCCAGTCGAGGGCCCAATTGCGATCGCGCGAGCCGTTGCCGTCCGAATCGTAATCGCAGTTGTCGGTGACCAGCTTGTCGCCGTAGTAGTTGCCGTCGGGATCGAAGCTCTCGATGTGGGCGAAATCGTAGAGCACCTTGTTGTTGACCAGGCAGTAGTCGCGGATCTGCTGGTTCCGCAGAAACAGGTTTCCGTCGGTCGCACATCCGTTGACATGCCCTGTCATGTAGACGAACGTCACGTCGGGGTAGTCGTTTTCGAGTTGGGTCATCAAACTCAGATAGAGATTGATGTTCGCTTCGGTTGTGTCGGCCTGACCACACCAAGACCACATGACGACGTTGACGTCTTCATGGTTCCTTTGGTCCGGTTCGCCCAGGTACTCACGCGTTCGCGCGGCCCAGGTGGTGCGATCGGGGTTGCCCAGGTCACCGTCCATGAAGTAATCGTCCAGATCGAGAGCCCCAGACAATGGACCGTCGTTCCACCGAAACGTGTTGTTTGGATAGTACAACTCCAGGCCGCCGCCGTTGATGAACGTGTTCAGACCGGTCATGCCGGTGGTCACCTGGCTGCCGTGCGACGTGTGACCGTAGGCGATGTGCAGATCGGTCTTCGCCTTTTCGATCAGGGCCAACGACAGACTGGGTAGATCGGTATCGTCGTGATTGATTATAAAATCACCAGCCACGGCCACCGAATTAAAACCGATCCCCAGCGCGCAGACCACGCCCCCAATACAGATCCCGACACGAGACATGATGAGTCCCCCTGAGCAAGCAACCCCACGATGCCCTTGCTGGAGACGATGGCCGCGCGAATCGGTGGCGAGGTGTCTGGAATCAGACCCTCGCCGATCGCGTGTCCGTCCGCTGGCCAGGCACGTCGACCTCGATCGGTCGACCCGGCGGACACGCCCCTGGCGGCCAAAGCTTACCCATGCAGTGTAACCTTCGCGCCCGGCACCGCAACACCCTCCCGTAGCGGGGAAACACAAGGCCTGCCGGCCTGAGCTCGACTTGATAAACGGAGACAGGGAGAGGGCTCACGCCAAGGCACAAAGACGCAAAGGGAAAAGCGCGAAGTGGATTGAGTCGTCAGGCGGATGACGCGGTGGTAGAGTAGAGGATGTGTTTTCGTTTGGAATTGGTTAGCGTCGTCGCGAAGCATCTGAAAGGGATGGACGAATGCGGACATGGGTGGTGGTTACGGTACTGGGAATCCTATTGGCGGGCGAGTTCGGCTTTGGATGCGCGCTGGCCAACGCAGCCAATCCTGCCGGCACGACGGTCGACTCGCTCTGGAAAGAACCGGTCGTCGGAGGGCGGCGCAGGACATCGTCCTACAATCCCTCGGGCGGAAACTTCGACTACCACGTTGTTGAGCCCGGCCAGAGGGCCACGCTGCTTGCGCACGACGGCGATTCGGGAAGCATCCGGCGGATCTGGTTCACCATCGTGTCGACCTCGCCCGACTACTTGGGCACGATCAAGATGCGGTTCACGTTCGACAATCAGGTCACCGTCGACGACGTGCCGGTCGGGATGCTCACGGCCACCGGACCGTGGCGAGTGAACGACCTGACGTCGCCCGTGCTTAATACAATGCGGGCAAGACAAAGCAACCGCGATCATGAGGGCGTCGGCCGCGGCAGCTTTAATATCCTCTGGCCGATGCCGTTCGCGAAAAGCGCGAAAGTCGAACTCCTCAACAGCACGAAGGACCCGATCAAGCTCCATTTTCACGTTGACTACCAGCTTCACGACGTGCCCGACCGGCCGCTCTTGTTTCACGCCCATTACAACCGCCGCCATTTCACCAAGCCGCTGGCCAAGGGCCAACCGAACGACCCGAAAACGGCCAACCACCTGCTGGCCGACATTCGGGCCTCCGAGGGCCGCTACGTCGGCACGGTCCTGGCCGTCGAGTCGCACCCCGACCGGAAGGGCAAATGGTACGAAGGCGACGAGACATTCCTCGTCGACGGCCGGCCCGAAGCGACTCTGCACGGCACGGGCACGGAGGACTATTTCGGCATGGCCTGGGGCGTCCACCGGCTCTACCAGGGCTACGACCACGGCGTGACCCACTACCAACGGAACCTGACCGACCACGACCGTTTCTTCGATGGCCGCTTCGTCCTCTACCGCTGGCACCTGGCCGACCCCATCCCGTTCCGCGCCAGCCTCCACGCCTCCCTCGAAGCCGGCCACGCCAACGAGTGCCAGCAGCACTACGAATCAACGGCGTTTTGGTATGGGCGAGCGGTCAAGCCGGATGCGACTGGCAAGTGAGTTGGCCTGACGGTTGTTTCACCGGCAAGAGTTTCCCCAAGAGCAGACTCCGCTCGACGACGCCCGCTTTAAAGCAATTGGACGAGCAAGGGCGCAAGGTCAGATCCTGTTCGATCTGGCGGACAGCCTGGTCGAGAGACACGCCCCGCAGGAGGTTGTGTTCGCTGGGTCCCCCTTTGTCGCAAGGACGGCAAACACGTCCGTCGGGATAGACGTTCGGCACGGCCAGCGGAAAACATCGGTACGGCCGACGATGGACGATGCGGTCATGGTAGGCGCGCGTCCCAAGCAGAATATCCTGGTGCTCGGTCACGAGGCGTTTTATCGCCTCGGCATATTTGCCGTTGCCTCCGGTCAGTGATTCGCTTTCGGAAAAGTCGTTGGCCGGCGCTACGGAAAGCGTGAATCCGTACTCTCGGCACAGCGCGGCGACCTTGGGCAGTTGGCCCAGGTTACGCGAGGTAATGACAAAACTAATGATTTTGTGCCGGGTCTGGTCGCTTCGAGCAAGACGCCCTAGTGCGGCCAGAAGATCCGCCTTCATGGCGGGAGTCATCCCGACATACTCGGCATGGTCGTCGGGCATGCCGTGCAGGCTGATGCAAATCGAGTCGGCGAAGGCGAATGCTTTCTCCTGTTCGAGCAGTCGAACGCCGTTGGTCGTGAAGCCCAGGCCCTTGAATCGCAGTTCCCGTTTGCAGTATTCCAGCGTGTCGCCCAGATCCTCCGACAAGGTCGGCTCGCCGCCGCTGAGGTAGAGCCGCGAGACTGACTCGCGAAACGCACGGCAGAGGTGTTTTTTGTCATCCAGATCGAGTTCGGGTACACCGGTGCGGAGTTCTTTCGCCTTGCAGCAGAACGGGCAATGCAAATTGCAGCGGAAATTGATGAACCAGCAGACGGCCAGCGGCCGCCCAAGGTAGCGCGGCCGGAACGGGGCCTGAAGCATCCCCAGGCCCGCCCGAACACACCCACTCATCCCCACCGCCTCGATCAGATTTAGCATGATCGTCCTCTTTTCACGAAGAACGCCGCGACGGCAACCAGCCCGGTTGCCTGGGCTCTGCTCTCTTGGGCGAGAAATGGGGCGATTGATAACGATCCTTCAAGCCCCCCCGACGCAGGGGCGGGTCTCCACAGGCTTGGAATACGTGGCCAACTAGTCCTCGAAGTCTTTCGTCTTGCGTCCGATCAGTATCTGGATGACCGAATTGGGGACGCCGATCCGTTTCAACACACCTCGGGTTAGCGCTCCTTCCGCCTTTGCACCTTTTCGATAACCTTCGCTGTTGATCTGCTCACAGGCAATGCCGTGGTAGTTCCGACTTAACACGCATTGTACAATCAACACACCGGTAAACGCGGACTGTGCTGAGAGAATCCAGAACCAGTGGATGTTGTTGAAGACCGCGAAGCCGGTGACATTGACGAGGAACACGCCGATCCAAATCAGCGTTCTTTCACCACCGACCCGAAATGTATTGCAAAACAGCAGAAAGTGTCCCAATACGAAAGGAATGAGAAACAGCATTTCTGTTTGAAATCGTTGTCCTATCCATGTGGCAACTGCGCCTGCAATAATGATGATCCCATCTTGCAGCGAGAACCGAAAGCCCCAGGGCCGATCTGCACGCCACCAAGGCAGGTTGCAGTCGACTTCTTTCATAGGCAATCTCCGCCTTTTCCCTATCTGGTATTCGGCAATCCACACGAAGCCTACGCTACCTGTTCCGCTTCCAAATATCCACCTTCCCGTCGTTCTTCCGCGACGTGCCGGGCGTGCTGCGGCCGGTGGTGACGTATTGTTGGAGCAGGGTGGTCAGCGACTTGACCACGTCGGGGTGGTCGGCTTGGACGTTGTGACGTTCGGCGGGGTCGGCCGATATGTCGTAGAGCTGGATCGAGGGCAGGCCCTGCTTTCGGGCTTTCGGATCGCGGGGTTCGCTCCAGCCGCCGCTGCCGGGGCAGAGTTCGAGCTTCCAGCGGCCTTGGCGGATCGAAAACTTGCCTTGGATCGAGTGGTGGACCAGGGCCTCGCGGACCGGGCCGGCGGCCTTGCCCAATAGCACGGGCAGGAGACTCACGCTGTCCTCGGCCGCGTCCTCGGGCAGGGTCGTGCCGGTGATGTCGGCGCAGGTGGCCATGAAATCGACCAGCGAGACGAGTTGCCCGCTCGTCGTCCCGGCGGAAACCTTGCCCGGCCATCGAACGATAAACGGCACCCGATGCCCTCCGTCCCAGATGTCGGCCTTGTGGCCACGATAGATGTAGCTCGGGTCGTGCCCCTTTTTGCCCAAAGTCTCGAAATCGGCCCAGGGCGAGCAGCCGTTGTCGCTGGTGAAGACGACCAGCGTGTTGTCGGCCAGGCCGTGCTTGGCCAACGCGTCGAGCACCTGGCCGACGCAGGCGTCGTTCTGCATCACGAAATCGGCGTAGGGGTTCAAGCCGCTGCGGCCCTGCCACTCGGGCGACGGGAGGGTCGGCGTGTGGGGCGAGGCGTAGGGGAGGTAAAGGAAAAACGGCTTGCCGCCGGCCTCGGGCGACGCCCGTTGAGCGATGTACTCGACCGCCTTGCGGGTGAGCGTCGGCAAGACGTCGATCGCCTCGAACTTGGGCGAACCCGGCCCGCGCCGGGTCGTTCCTTTCTTGCCTGGCATCATAGGGAACGCCCGATCGACCGTCGGCAGCGCGGTGACCCGGTCGTTCTCGATGAACGTGTAAGGCACCATGTCGAGCGACGCGGCGATGCCGAAAAAGGTGTCGAATCCGACCGCGTTGGGCCCGCCGGTGATTGGCCGGGTGAAATCGATGTTCCAGCCTTCCTTGCCCTTTTCGATCGCGTCGGCGAACTTCTTTTCAGGATCCTTCTTTCGAGCCCAATTCATGCCGAGGTGCCACTTGCCGATGCAGGCCGTATGGTAGCCGGCGCGGCGGAGCATTTCGGCGACCGTCATCCGTCCGGGCTCGATCAGCCGGGGCGAGAGCCCTCCGAGTACGCCCCGCTGCAACCGCGACCGCCAGTTGTACCGCCCGGTCAGGACGCTATAGCGGGTCGGCGTGCAGACGGACGACGTCGTGTGGGCGTCGGTAAACCGCATCCCCTCGGCCGCCAGCCGGTCGAGCCGGGGCGTAGCGATCTTGCCTTGCGGGTTGTTGCACGCCACGTCGCCGTAGCCCAGGTCGTCGCACAAGATGAACACGATGTTCAGCCGTTGGGTTTTCGACGGCTTGGAAGCTTCGGCATGGCATGCCGTGAAGCCAAGTATAAAAAAGAGGGTGATGAAAAACGCCCTGCACCAGAGGATGAATAACACTTGTCGCTTGGGCATGCTCGCTCCCGGACGTGGTTCTCAGTTGCACTTCGATCCACAATGCAATGTGGATCAACTACCGAAACTACCGCCGGGGGCTTGGCATGTCAAGAAACGAACGATTTCACAGCGAGGCAAGGTGCTCTTGCGGCGGGCTATTTCTCGACGCCGACGCGGGCCAGGACGCCTTGGCGGTAGTAGTGCTTGACTTCACGCATTTCTGTGACCAAGTCGGCCCGGTCGAGGACAGGCTGCGGGGCCCAACGACCGGTGATGACCAGTTCGACGTCGGACGGTTTGCTCTCGATCAGCCGAACCAACTCGTTGACGCACAGCAGGCCCAGCGCGGCGGCCACGTTGGCCTCGTCGAGGATGACGAGCCGGTAGTCGTCCGAGGCAATCGCCTCCTTGCATTCAGCCAAGCCTTGTTGGGCGGCCAGGACGTCGGCTTCCTCCGGTTCGTGCTCGATAAAGCACGCGCGACCGAACTGACGGACAGTGATCAGATCGGCGAATCGTTCCAAGGCGGCCAGTTCGCTGTAATGCATTCCCTTGACGAACTGCCCCAGGAAGACCGGCCAACCCGCGCCGGCTGCTCGCAAAGCGAGTCCCAACGCGGCCGTCGTCTTGCCTTTGCCGTCGCCCGTGTAGACGTGGGTATAGGCTTTGGTTGTCATGGCGCCTCCGTGCAGCGTCAGGTTTTCCGTAGTGCCGAGCGATCACCCAGTCAGCGTCGCCGGTGGCGTGTCCATGCCGGCAAGGCGGCCAGCAATCCGATCAACAGGCAGAACGTCCCCGGCTCGGGCACGCTCGCATCGGCCGGGCCGGCGCCCCAATGGGCG
>JAFGFF010000186.1 GCA_016931075.1 Pirellulales bacterium
GACCTGCGAGCCGAAGACTTGCGAACCGGCCACCTGTGCTCCGGCTACCTGCGAGCCGAACACGTGCGAGCCGAAGACCTGCAAGCCACGCCGCTGCCGCGTTCGGACCTGCCGTCCGAAGACGTGCTGCCCGAAGACTTGCGAGCCGAAGACCTGCGAACCGGCCACCTGCGCTCCGGCTACTTGCGAACCGGCCACCTGCGCTCCGGCCACGTGCGAGCCGAAGACCTGCAAGCCTCGCCGCTGCCGCGTGCGGACCTGCCGTCCGAAGACGTGTTGCCCGAAGACTTGCGAGCCGGCCACCTGTGCCCCGAAGGCCTGCGAGCCCGCCGGCAAAGAGACCCCCGCTCCGGCCCCGAAGGCCGCCTAAAGGAATCCTCGGCCCGTTGGGGCTTGCCCTGTTAGCCCCGATCGCTCGGCCGAATCCATAACAGCCGGACCTCCTTTTGCGGGAGGTCCGGCTTTTTTTTGTGCCCGCTGTTGGTGCCGCCCACCCTTCCGGCCCTGGTGGACGTCGTCGGAAACCTCTTGCCCTGGCCACCTATTTCCGGTATCACTCGCCCCGCTTGTTGAGCGTCCGGCGCGACGGGTCTGCGCGGGTTGACTCACTTACTCATCTTGCCAATGCGCGAGTCATCTGGGACATGAAGGGTTTGTCGGCCTCCATCCTTGTTCTGGCGGTTCTGGCGACGCTGGCAGCCCTCGGCTGCGCGGCGGGGCCTGGCGGACTGGACGGCAGGCGGTTGGCCGACGCCTTGCCCCGGAAGGTCGAGTTGGACTCGTCCCTGACCGATCCGACCACGCATCCGCTCGTTTCCCCGCTGATGCCGTCGAACGACCGGGACTGGAACGCGGACCAGGCCGTCCTGCCCACGGCCGAGTTCCAGGGCAACCAGGTCACGATCCGGCGGATCCGCAACTTCCGCTACCACGCCGACGGCGGCCACGCGCCTGGCTACTACGACAAGACGTTCGACCTGGACCGGATCCGCTCGGTCGATTTCATCGTGGTGCCGTTCCCCGAGATGCCGAATCTCGCCCACACGATGCTCAGTTTCGGTTTCGACGACGACCAGTACGTGGCCGTGAGCGTCGAGATCCGCAAGGAGAAGGGCGAGACGTACGACCCGATCAAGGGCATGCTCAATCAGTACGAGTTGATGTACGTCGTGGCCGACGAGCGCGATGTAATCCAGTTGCGCACGCACCAGTGGCACAACGACGTCCACGTCTATCCCACCCGGGCGACCCAGGAGCAAATCCAGTCGCTCTTCGTCGACATTCTGAATCGGGCCAATCAGCTCGCCCTGCGGCCCGAGTTCTACAACACGCTGACGAACAACTGCACGAGCAACATCGTCCGGCACGTTAACCGGCTGGTTCCGGACCGGATTCCGTTCGACTATCGCGTCCTCGTGGCGGGCAAGGCGGACGAATTGGCCTACGACCTGGGCCTGCTGGCCACGAACTCGACGCTCGACCAGGCCCGGCAAGAAGCCCGGGTCAATCCCCTGGCCTACGTCTACCACGACCGGCCCGACTTCTCGGCCCGCATCCGCGAGCGGTCGACCCCCTCGCGTCTGGTGCGGCGGTAGGCCCAAGGGATCTCGAAGCATTTTTGTGCCTGTAGGAGGCGACTCCTGTCGCCGAAAGTCCTTCATTCAGGCCCCCTTCGGCGACAGGAGTCGCCTCCTACATATCGAAAAACAGTCAGCTTATTCATGCGCGGCACCTACCATTTAACGGCCGATCGACTACCATTTCGGTAGATGAGGTGACTATCGAACCGGGGATGACGTTTTGGCCAAAACACGACGGAGACGGATGAGCGGGAAGGGCAAGAAGACCTGCGCGCTGGTGAGCCTGGGCTGCCCGAAGAACCTGATCGACAGCGAGCGGATGTTGGGCCTGCTCCACCAGGAGGGCTATCGGTGGAGCTCGGAGGTCGAGGGGGCCGATCTGGTCGTGATCAACACGTGTGGGTTCATCGATTCGGCACGGGAGGAGTCGGACGACGTGATCCGGCAAGTGCTCGATCTGAAACGGGCTGGTCGGGTGGGCCGTGTGGTCGTGGCCGGGTGCTATGCCCAGCGCGAGCCCGAGGCGTTGCTGGCCGCCTTTCCCGAGGTCGACCAGATTCTTGGCGTGTTTGCTCGGGAGGAGATCGTCACGGTCGCCGGTCGAGCCGCTTCGGATGATGCGGCGGAGCGTCTCCTGCTAACCGAAGCCCCGATCCGCCCGCCGGCCGACACCGATCGGTTCCGCCTGACGCCCGGCCATTTGGCCTATCTGCGGATTGCCGAGGGCTGCGATCGGGTGTGTGCGTTCTGCTCGATCCCGGCCATCCGAGGGCCGTATCATAGCAAGCCGATCGAGCAGGTCGTCGACGAAGCCCGGCAGTTGGTCGTCGACGGAACCCGCGAGTTGATCGTCGTCGCCCAAGATACGAGCTACTACGGCCGCGACACGGACGGTCGCCCGCGGCTGGCCGAATTGCTGGCCGAGCTGGACCAGATCGACGGCCTGGCGTGGATCCGCCTGATGTATCTCTACCCACAGCATCTGGACGACCGGCTGTTGGACGTGATCGCCTCGGGCCGGCGGATCGTCCCCTACTTGGACCTGCCCTTGCAACACATCAACGACGAGGTCCTCCAGCGAATGCGTCGAGGGCTCTCGCGCCGGCAGACCGAGGAACTGCTCGATCGGCTGCGCGAGCGGATCCCCAGCTTGATCCTTCGGACAACCCTCTTGGCCGGTTTCCCGGGCGAGACCGAGGCCCAGTTCGAGGAACTGGTCGAGTTCGTCCGCCACCAGCGGTTCGAACGGCTGGGCGTGTTCCCCTATCGTTTGGAGCCGGGCACTCGTTCGGCCGAATTGGACGGGCATCTGAGCGAGGAAGTCCGTCAGCAGCGGGCCGAGGTTCTGATGCGGACCCAACAGCCCATCGCCCAGGCGTGGAACGAGGCCCAAGTGGGCCGGACCTGGGACGTGCTGATCGACCGTGATATGCCCGAGGAACCCGACGCCTATGTGGGCAGGACCCCCGCCGACGCCCCGGATGTCGACGGTCTGGTCTACGTCACGGGCCAAAACCTGCGGTCCGGGCAGATTGTGCCGTGTGAGATTGTCGCGGCTCAGGAATATGATTTAATAGGGGTTGCCGTGGGACCTCCGAAATAGACGAGTCCGAGCATGACCCAATCGCCTTCTCCACGCATCTTCAACGTACCCAACCTGTTGACCAGCTTGCGGCTGCTGTTGACGGTGGTCATGTTCTGCTTCCTGACGTGGGAATACTACCTGGTGGGCTTTATCCTGTTCATCGTCGCCGCCAGCACCGACTGGCTCGACGGGCACTACGCCCGGAAGTATGGGCAGGTCACCGCCCTGGGCCGGGTGCTCGACCCGTTCGCCGACAAGGTGATTATTTGCGGGACGTTCATCTACCTGGTGGCCGTGCCGGAAATGAGGGTGGCGCCCTACGGCGGGTTGCAGGCATGGATGGTCGTGGTGATCATCGGTCGGGAACTGCTGGTCACCGCACTGCGCGGCCTGGTCGAGAAGCAGGGGGGCGACTTCTCGGCCAAGTGGGCAGGCAAGTGGAAGATGCTCTTGCAGTGCGTGGCGGCCGCCGCCGGATTGTGCTACCTGGCGTTCACCTGCCGAGATGTTGATCCGCCGCCCGAGTGGTGCCGGGTCACGCTGGCCGTGTCGATCTGGGCGTCCATCGTTTTGACGGTCTACTCGGGCCTGGTCTACGTCGTGGCCGCGGTCCGGTTCGCCCGATCGGCGGGCAAGTAGTCCAGCCGCCCTTGGGGAACAAGCGTGATTTGGAGGGACGCGCTCCGTCGCGTCCGGAAAGTTCGGCGGGTGGCACTGGCGCGAGCGCCAGTGTCTATGAACAAGCACTGGCGAGACGCCAGTGCCACCCCGGCCACCCCGGCCACGACGGAGCGTGGCCCTCCAGTTCTTTAAATGTCGACTGATAAAGGACAACGATGCAGCCTCTGCTGGCAACCACGATCCCCTTGCACCTGATCGGCCTTGGAGTCGTTGCCTGGGCGGCGATGGTCGCGTGGGTGCTCTTGCTGGGGCGATGGTGGAAGAAGCAGCCCGTCCTGCCGCTCGAGCCGCGCGTGCCCGTGCCCTGGCGGGCGGTCGACGTGGTGTCGATCGTCATGGTCTTTCTAGGCACGCAATTCGCCATGGTGGCGGCCGGGTTCTGGATGTGGGACCCGGACATCAGCGAGCCGCTGATGGTCGAGGGCGCCAACCAGGAAAGCACGAGTCACACGGTCGAAGTGCTCCTTAGGCAAGGTGGGATCGGTACGCTCGTCCTGTGTCTGCTGGCGGCGGTTGTCGTGGCGCCGATTGTTGAGGAGATTTTGTTTCGTCTGTTTCTGCAAGGCTGGTTGGAATCGGTCGAGGCGCGACTTCGACCGGTGTTGCCCACACTGGCGCGGTTTCTGCCCTGGGGGGTGACGCCCGTGGTGCTGACGTCGGTGACCTTCGCCATGGTCCACTTTCGCACGGCTGGCCCACCGCATCGGCCGGAATACTTGGTGCTCCAGACAGTGGCCGGAGCGGCCAGTGGGCTGATAGCCGCGGTATGCGGGCTTCTTTGGGTCCGCGCGATCCGTGGGGCGACGGCCGCCGACCTGGGATGGGCGCCGAAGAAGTTGGGCGAGGACCTCAAGACGGGCCTGACCGCCGCGGCGGCCGTGGTCGGTCCGTTGCTTGCGATCAATCTTCTCGTGGTGCAGTTCTTCCCGAAGTCCTTTTCATCCGACCCGCTTGTTTTGTTCCCCTTCGCCCTGGTCTTGGGCACTCTGTACTGCCGCACGCACCGCATCCTGCCCTCGATCATCACCCACGCGGCCCTGAACGCAACCAGCCTGCTCCTCTTCTGGCTGGCCCAACTCGCCTAGTGTATAGCGAAGATTGGGGCTGGGGACTGGGGGCTCGGGACTAGGGGCTCGGGATTCTGAAATCTAGGATCTGAGATTTTGAATCCGAGCGGGGGACGTTAGTCCCCTGTTCCGCCATGCTTGCTCCATTCCACATTGATCTGTAGGGAACGCCCTCTGTGGCGTTCCTTCGTGGAGCATTCTCTGCTGCGTTCCTCTGTGGAGCGCCCAGGAACGCCACGGAGGGCGTTCCCTACAGGTTTATTGCGGGGCGCGGGATTATCGAACGTGGCACCCCGATTAAAAAACACGTTCTCACTCCCGCTCGGAGAGGACGTCCTTTTCGTACTGCCGCGTTTCGACCATCCAGTCGGTGCCGACCGGGGCGTCGTGGGTCAGGCAGTAGTAGTCCCAGACGGGCCCGAAGGGCATGGTCTTGAGTTCTTCGACCACGGCCAGACGGGAGGTGAAATCGCCCGAGGTCTCCAACTGGCGCAGACGGGCCGTCGGCTCCAACAGGGCGATCAACAACTGGCGGAGCATGGCCCGGGAGCCGATCGTCCAGGCGGCGATCCGGTTGATGCTGGCGTCGAAGAAGTCCAGGCCGAGGTGGACCCGGTTGAGGAACTGGCCGCGGACGATCTCTTCGGCGATGGAGCGAAGCTCGTCGGTTGCCGTGACCACGTGGTCGCTGTCCCAGCGGACGCCCCGGCTGACGTGCAGCAGGATCTCGTCGAGGAACACGAGCACCGAGGAGATCTTGTCGGAGATCGTCTCGGTCGGGTGGAAGTGGCCGGCGTCAAGGCACAGCAGTTTGTTGTTTCGCACGGCGTAGCCCAGGTAGAACTCGTGCGAGCCGACGACGTAGCTCTCCGTGCCGATCCCGAAGAGTTTGCTCTCGACGGCGTCCCGATTTTCGGCTGGGTCGATCGGTTCGGCGAAGACGGCGTCGAGCGATTCGGCCAGACGTTGGCGGGGCCCGAAACGGTCGATCGTCACGTCCTTGAACCCGTCGGGGATCCAGAAATTGGTCACGCA
>JAFGFF010000187.1 GCA_016931075.1 Pirellulales bacterium
TCATCAGGGCTGCTTTCCTCGATAGCCGGCTCACCGAGCTTGCCGCGCGCGTGGCCGCCGGGCCGGGCACGGTCGACCGGCGACTCGTCCAGAGCGTTTCCAAACATCTGAATCTGGAACCGTTGCCCAGAACGGCGCCTCTGGGCTCCTCCGTCCCGTATACGAAGATGGCCTTGGGATTCGGCTTGAACGGGCAAGGTCTCCAGATAGCCGGATATTGCCAGGAAACCCAGCCGCCGAGCGTGCTGATGGATCGGGACGGTCCGTTGCTGGGGCCGCAAAATCCATGGTGCCCGGTCGCCGCGCTGCTGGCCGTACCCGGCGAAAATCCGACCCTACTGACCCGCCAGGCCAGCCGATTGGCCGTTCGACTCCCCCTGTGCGACTCCGTCCAGGCGGAAAAACCGTCCCCACCGGACTCCACCCGGACACGACTCTCTTCCGACATCCGCGTTCGCCCCGTACGCTGAGCCATATTTGTTACAGCGGCTCAGACGTGTCTTCGGTCATATTCAAGGGGTACGCGATGTCCATCAGCTTCCAGTGGGACGAAAGCTACTGTGTCGACGGCGGGCAGATTGACGAAGAACACAAGAAGTTGTTCACCCTGGCCAACGAGACCTTTTCGATCGTCGATCCGGCCAGTCAGTCTGACCGGTTCAAGCAGACGATCAAGGGCCTGTATGACTACATGCGCTATCATTTCAGCAACGAAGAGCAGTTGATGCGGCGCGTGGCGTATCCCGATTTTCAGGACCATGTTCGCAAGCACAATGCGATCATCAACCGGATGAACAAGTGCCTGAAGGGGACCGGCAACCTTGCTGAACTCGCCCACGGCATGAAACACTGCTGTGTCGATTGGGTGATGACCCACATCCTCGAAGAGGACAAGAAAGTCGGGCGCCATATCCGATCCGTGGGCGGATCCGCCACGGAAACAGGCGAAATCGCTGCGTCTGCCGGAGCCTAACTCGCCGAGAGGCCGGCTTGGCACTCTGTAGGGAACGGCCTCTGTGCCGTTCCCCGGTTGACCGAGCCATCGGAACGCCACGGAGGACGTTCCCTACAGGCTCGTGTCATGGTGATAAATCACGATCCGGTTGAGACACTACACTAGGAATGTGTGAAAAGCAATCCAGCGATCAGCGGTCCTGCTCGATGTGGGGCGGGCGTTTCCACTCCAGCCCGGTTTCTTTCTGCAGCTCTTCCGACCAGACTTGCCGCAACTGGCTCCGGTTGACGGCGTTGGCGACCTGGTTGCGTAACGCGTCGCTTCGGATGAACTCAGCCCACAAGACCTTTTCGGTCGGCGCCGTGGCGGTCAGGCGGATGACGTAGGCGATCGACTCAGGCTGGTTCATGGCCACGCCGACCTGGCCGACTTCGAGGCCGTAGACGGTCCGCATGAATTCCTCGCCGGCCCATTCGACCTTCGGCGCGGAACTCGAAACGACATCATTGCCGTATTGCCCCGGCTGGAGTCGCAGCCAGGTGAACTCTCCGGTTTGAGCGACTTTCACTCCGGATTTCCCGATCAACGACGAGCGGAGCGGCCTGTTAACCTTGGACGCCTCGGCGGCCAGCGCCTCGGCCCGGGCCCGGGCCAGCGACCGCGCCTGGACTTCCTTCCAGGCAGACAGGACCTCGTCTCGCACGTCCTCGAACTCGGGTATGTGTTCCTTCTCTTCTTGTGTCTTCCAGAAGAGGTAGTATTTCGTCCCCAGGCCGTCGTGTGACCGGTCGGTTTGGTACTTATTGAGCCGCTTGAAGAGGTCCTCGGTGACGCCGATTCCCAAGTCGCCGAGATTCGAGTCCACCTTGACCGACTTGCCCAACTCCGTTTCCGAAAGCGTGACCCGGTCGACCAGACCGATCTGATAGAACGACAAACCGTGCTCTTTGGCCAGGGCCTTGATGTCGATTTCGGGCGGGGCACTTTTCTTGTCACGCGCTTGATGATGGATGTTGGCCAAGCGGAACTTTTTCAGCTTTTCGGAAACCGCGTCAAACGCTTTATCAATTCGCTCCACGGCCTTCGCGTCGGCCAGCTTGCGCCGGATCTGCGATCTCACCTCGTCAAGCGTCTTGTATTCCTTCTTGATTGAGATCGGGGGTTCCGGCTGGGTCGGCGCGTCGCTCGGAGGCGTCGCCGAATCGGCGCTCTTGGCGTCCGACTTGGGGAACACCGGAAGCGCTGGCGCTTGCGGCGCCGGCGCGGAGGACTCCTTCGTACCTGTTTCCTTCTTCTGGCCCGTCTCATCCGTGTTGGCGGTCTTTGGTTCTTTCTCGGCTTCTTTGGATTCGCCGGCCGATTGCTTTTCGTCGGCAACGAGTCGCACCGTCACGCCTTTCCACGGCGCCGAGGCGTTGTCCTTCGGTGTGGCCTGGGGCTTTTGCTCGAAGGTTTTCTTCTCAGGAGCTTTCTCCTCAGAGCCCTTGTCCTTCGGAGCGGTCTCCGTGGTTGGGGCAGCCGGTTTCTTCGAGTCGTCCGTCGTCTTTGCCGTGGGCTCGTCGGAAGACGTCTGGGCGGCCTTCCCGTCCTTTTTGTCTTTCTCGTCCTCGTTCCCCTCTTCATCCTCGGCCGCCCCGGGCAGAATGAGCTTGGCGAACTCCTCGCGGTTGTTCTCGTAATACTGCTTGATTTCCTCTTCGGTCACCGCGACGGGCGAAGAGAACTCGGCAAGCTCCGCGACCAGGTACTCGGCCGCCACCTTTTCCGGCACGCGGAATCCGGGCTCGGGCCGACCCCGCACGTGAAACACATTTTTGTGCTCTTCAAAAAAGGTCTTCAGCTCTTTTTCACTCGGATCGGGCACCTGGTCGATGAAATCGGCTACCGCGACCGGCACGACCTCGGCGTCGACGGACCGCTTCAGCCGCTGGAAGTATTCCCAGCTTTCGGCCGGCGTCGTCACACGCGAACCATACGACAGAATGTCGCCGTAGTACATCCCCAGCAAGGCGTCCCGTAGCGTGTCGTAGACGAGGTTTTCCGAAATATTCAATTGTTTGTAGAGGGCGGCGAACTGCTGGTTGGACACACGGTGACTCGTCGCCTCGCGAAGAAAATTCGTGACGACGTCGTCGTTGATCTTCAATCCCTGCTCGGCTGCCCGTTGGCACTTGAGCCATGTATCGACCGTTGCGATCTCACCGCCGCTCTCAAGGTCGTACATGACGGCGTTGAGCTGCATGTACGCCGCCTCGGTGGAAGGCCCGGCGCCGTATTGTTGCAGGGCCGCTCGGAGAAACCTGGCGGTCGCCTGCCGGCACGCAATCATGTTGTTGATTTGCTGCGCGGTCAGATCGCCGTACTTGTTCGTCGTGACAACGACCTCGTCGGTATGGCTCCGCATCCCCTGGAGTTGTTGGACGATGCCCAGGAATACGAACGCGATGATCGCCATCAAGCAGAGCGTGGCAATCAGGATCTTTTGATGCTTGCGAAAAACCCGAAAAGGGCTGGCCATGACGGTGTCCTTGGGGCAAGAAGTCGGTTTACCAGGCCGGCTGGCCCGAATCCTGCAATTGTAAATGCTCCACTCCCAAACGCAATCCCAGTTGATTTTCCCGGCTGTTGGAGCCCGTTCCACACTCCGTTCCGTGGGAAATGCTATACACCAAGAATGTCAACTGGACCGCAGGCCCTAGGGTTCTCCCAGCCCAGGGCATTGCCCTCGTCGTTCTACACAAGTCGATAAGGATGGACGAGCGAGGCTAACCATCGAGAGGGCCGTTTACGGCCCTTCCCCGCCGAAGGCGGGTATTAGCCCCGGCGTTTACGCCGGGGTGGGCGAGGCGATTACCTCTGTATATCAGCCCCGTTCACGGGGCTTACCCTCGTGGCGTGGCGAGATGGCTAAAGCCCGGCGCAGCGAAAAGGCCCATAAATGGGCCTTCGTAATACAAAATGGATGCGGCCCCCCAACCCCGGCGTAAACGCCGGGGCTAATACGCCTTCGGCGGAACGCCCGTGAACGGGCGTGCGAGACACGGCCCACAAGGCAGCTTCATCCCGCAGAGATGTGTAGAACAACGAGGTCATTGCCCTGGGCTGGGAGAACGGCTGCCCCTTCGGGGCGTGGTCTATATCGAGGGGAGATCGCTTCATCATAAGCGTTCCATAGGCTCATTAACCCATGTTCTCATGGCTTCTTGAGGCTCTGTGGAAAGACAAAAATAACCCCTGGCGTACATAGCAATTTCCCCCGTTGGGGTGGCGTCTTGGCTCCTGGTAATAATTCCGGCTTCCCGGAGAGCTTGGAAATTGCCGATTGTGCCGGCGGGCTGGGGTGCTACAATTCCAGACCATCGTTTCCGGGCCTAGGCCCCGCCCGGCCGATCGAACCGGCTGGAGGGATGGTTCGGCCGAAGCCCGGTCGGCTCAGGAAACACACGAGGAATGGCTGATATATGGGGACAACCCCCGTTCCTCTCCCCCTAATCCGTCAAGTTTGCCATGGCCAAAAAAGCCGCCGCCAAAGCCCGCAAGCCCCTCGTGATCGTCGAATCGCCCGCCAAAGCCCGGACGATCAGCCGGTTCCTGGGGTCCGGATATAACATCGAGGCCAGCATCGGCCACATCCGCGACCTCCCCCAGGGGGCCAAGGAACTGCCGGAACAATATAAGGGCGCCTCGTGGGGACATTTGGGCGTGAACGTCGACGAGGACTTCGCGCCGGTCTACGTCGTGCCACGAGGGAAGTCGAAACAGGTCAGCAAGCTCAGGAAACTGCTGCGCGAGGCCAGCGAACTCTATCTGGCGACCGACGAAGACCGCGAGGGAGAGGCCATCAGTTGGCATTTATGCCAGGAGCTTAAGCCCAAGGTGCCCGTCCGCCGACTGGTCTTCCACGAGATCACCAAAGAGGCGATCAAAGAGGCGTTGTCCAACCCCCGGGAAGTGGACGAGGACCTGGTTCGGGCCCAAGAAACTCGGCGGATCATCGACCGGCTCTACGGCTACGAGGTCTCGCCCTTGCTCTGGCGCAAGGTGCGTCCCCGCCTGTCGGCCGGCCGGGTGCAGAGCGTGGCTGTCCGGCTGATCGCCGAGCGTGAACGCGAGCGGATGGCCTTCGTCTCGGCCACCTACTGGGACCTGATCGGATCATTTGCCCGCCAAAGCGGCGAGAAGTTCCAGGCGACGCTGGTCTCGATGGACGGCCGTCGTGTGCCCAGCAGCCGGGATTTCGACCAGTCGACCGGCAAGCTGAAGGACCCGGCCCTGTTGCTGTTGAACGAGCAGGAGGCCAAGGCCCTCGTCGAGCGTCTGGCGGGCAGCCCCTGCAAGGTGCTCAACGTCGAGAACAAGCCCTACACGTCCAAGCCCTGGCCGCCGTTCACCACGAGCACGTTGCAACAGGAGGCGAACCGCAAGTACGGGTTCACCGCCCGGCGGACGATGGAGGCGGCCCAGAGCCTGTACGAGAACGGGCACATCACCTACATGCGTACCGACTCGACCAACCTGGCCACGGTCGCCGTCGAGACGGCCCGTGAGCTGATCGCCGACCGCTACGGCAAGGAGTTCCTGCCCGACGCGCCGCGGACGTATAAGACGAAGGTCAAAAACGCCCAGGAGGCCCACGAGGCGATTCGCCCGGCCGGGCCCCACTTTGGGTTCCCCGAGGACCATCGTTCGTCGCTGACGGCCGACGAGTTCAAGCTCTACGACCTGATCTGGAAACGGACCGTGGCCAGCCAGATGGCCGACGCCCGAGGCCATCGCACGACGATCACGGTCGAAGTCGACGGGGCCGTGTTCCAGGTCAGCGGCAAGACGATCGACTTCGCCGGCTTCCTTCGGGCCTACGTCGAGGGCTCGGACGATCCCGGCGCCGAGTTGGCCGATCGCGAGGCCGTCCTGCCGGCGGTCGCGGTGGGCGAGACGCTCCGCTGCGAGAAGCTTCAGCCCAAGGACCACACGACCCAGCCGCCCAATCGCTACAGCGAAGCCGCGCTGACCCGGACGCTCGAAGAGATGGGCATCGGCCGGCCGAGCACCTACGCCTCGATCATCGAGACGATCCTCGCCCGGGAGTATGTTTTCAAGAAGGCCAACGCCCTGGTGCCGACCTGGGTCGCCTTCGCCGTGTCGCGACTGCTGGCCGAGCACCTGCCCGACCTGGTCGACTATCAGTTCACCGCCGAACTGGAGGACGAACTCGACGCGATCAGCCGCGGCGAGATGGGCCACGTCGACTACCTGAAGATGTTCTACTTCGGCAACAGCCACCCCGGCCTGAAGCAGCAGCTTCAGAACAAAGTCGAAGAGATCGACGCCCGGGACGTGAGCCAGATCCTGTTGGGCAAGCCCGAGGGAGGCGAGGAGATCTACGTCCGCGTCGGCCGCTACGGCCCGTTCCTCCAGCAGGGCGACCGCCGGGCGAGCCTGCCCGACAAGCTGCCGCCGGATGAACTGACGATCCCGGCTGCCCTCGAACTGCTCGACAAGGCGGCCCAGGGCGACGAGCCGTTGGGCATCTGTCCCGACACGCACAAGCCGATCTTCATCAAAGTCGGCCGGTTCGGTCCCTACGTCCAGCGTGGCACGCCCGAGGACGACGAGAAGCCCCAAAACGCCTCCCTGCTCCGCGGGATGCAGCCCGAGGACGTCGACTTGGAGACGGCGCTGAAACTCCTGTCGCTGCCTCGGACGTTGGGCGCGCATCCGGAATCGCAAGAGCCGATCGTCGCCCAGACGGGCCGGTTCGGCCCGTTCATCAAGTGCGGCGCCGAGACCCGCTCGTTGCCCGACACGCTCTCGCCGCTCGAAGTCACCCTCGCGGAAGCGCTGCAACTGCTGGCCCAGCCCAAGGGCGGCCGCGGCGGGGCTCGCAAGAAAGAGCCGCTGAAGGTCTTCGCCGTTTCGCCCGTCACCAAGCAGCCGGTCCAATTGCTCGACGGCCGCTACGGCCCCTACGTCACCGACGGCGCGACCAACGCCTCGCTCCCACGAACCATGAAGGCCGACGAAGTGACCTTCGAACGCGCCCTCGACCTCCTCGCCGAACGGGCCGCCAAAGGGCCGTCTCGCAAAAAGGCCACCAGGAAGAAGGCCGCTAAAAAGACGACCAAGAAAAAGGCCACGAAAAAGACCGCCAAGAAAGCGCCCAAGAAGAAGGTGGCGAAGAAGGTCAAGTAGATCAGCTGGGTGCCATGCCCAGACGACCGCTTTAGCGGCGGATGGGCATGCCGGCATCTTTTCTTCTTTCTTTTCCTTGCATAGGAAGCCCTAAAGGCTTACCCGCCCCCCTGTATAACTATAGCCTTGCGACTCCTGGCACAAAAAGAGAGCGTTGCGGCAGTGATCGGGGATGTCTTGGCTTTGGGAGAAGGCCTGTGACCTGGCGGCCATGGGACCTGATCGCTTATTCATAAAGTCATACTGTGACTATTGTTGCGACGCGAGGTCGGCGTCGCGGTTCTCGCCAATCTGGAGAAAACGCCATGCCATACCCATTAATAATTAGCTGTTATTTAGCTATTCAGACTTGACTTTTTCCTGTTCGTGGTCGATAATTCGATAGGAGGTGAAGCCATGAACAAGCGAACCATGACTCTTAATCTGACCGAGCGCGAGATGCAGGTTCTCGATGAGCTTTGTGTCCGAAAGGGGCTGAACAAGACCGCCGTGATGCGACAAGCGCTTCGTCTCTATCAAGCGGTTGACTCGCGGCTTGAGGCAGGCGACAAACTCGTCATTGAGAGCGACAAAACGAAAGAAAAATCGGAGTTGGTTGTGCTGTGAGCGATTCAACCTCGGTTGTCTACCTCAGAAATAGTGAATCTGGAGCGCTCGTTGAAGCTGAACTCCATGATTCCATTCTGCAACGACATCTGGACGACCAGTTGAGCAAATGGAAACCACTGACCACAGAACATGCGGAGGAGCACGGGCATTGGGATTGGCAGGCAAAATGGGCCTTCTTTGCGCCCCAACTTAGCTACCAGTCTTTTGCCCTTGAATGTAATGGCCGAACTCAAGGATTGATGATCGTCAATACGATTAAGCGATGCCGGATACAGCAGCAGGCAAACAAGCACCTCGTGTACGTCGAATACCTGGAGGCCGCGCCGTGGAACCGAAGACCCATTCCCGGTGAGACTCAATACAAAGGTGTTGGGCAGGTGATGATCGCCGCTGCGATTCAACTAAGCATTGACGAGGGCAATCACGGAAGGATTGGACTGCATTCGCTCCCGCAAGCAAACACTTTCTATCGAGACAAGTGCGGCATGACTGATCTTGGCCCCGACGCATCGTACCAGAATTTACGGTACTTCGAGATGACAGAGGCAAAGGCGACGGCATTCATGCAATAAGGGAGGACAAGACAATGACTTTAGAACTTAATAAGGAGTGGTTTGACAAACGAATCCATCAGGACGAAGAGTATGAAGTCGGAGCCGGGTGCCCTGGTTTGGAAGCGATCCAACAGACCTCCGAATGCGGGCAGGCCGAGCGAGAGGATGAAGAATTTGCCGAGACTTTCGCTTTCGGAACGTTGATCCGGTTTCTGCGCAGGGATAGAAGGCTGAAAATCGAGCAACTCGCGGCCAATGCACGGGTGGAGGTAGCGGAACTCGTGAAAATCGAGCTCGACCCGAACTACGTTCCCCAGCCGCGCTCCGTGCATCAGTTGGCGGCGTATTTTGACTTGCCGCAGCGTGCTCTGCTTAAGCTCTCGAATGTCACCATGGTTCACAGCACTCAACTTCGTGACGCAGCGTACCGTTTCGCTGCCAATGCTTCACAGATTTCTGAACTGTCGCGCGAGGAGCGGGCGGCCATGACCGAGTTTGTCGAGTTTCTAGGGTCGCAAGACAGCTAGTGAGATGTTGCGTTATGAAGAACATCATCATCGGGGAATACGAATCGCAAGATATTCAAGGCCAAGTAGACAAGATTATTCGAGGCCTGGGTAATCCTGATCCTCCGCTGATTTTAGATGATGCCAGAGAACTTCTCCTGCTTGATCGGAAGTTCTACAGCAGTGCAGATACGTCAGCGGTAAGTGAGGTTGTCAGTCGATTAACGGTGGCAGGCAAACAGATCATCAAGCGTCCGATGATTCTCTTCGACGCCATCCGCAAGGCGAAATTGTCGGCTCTCTGGCTACCCGACAAGAAACGCATCCTGCTTGATGAATCCCAACCCAAACTGAAACATAGGTGGAACGAGGCTCATGAGATCGGGCACAGCATTATTCCCTGGCACGATGCATTACATCTTGGCGACAACGAATACTCACTAAATCCCGCGTGCCACGCTCGCATGGAAGCCGAGGCGAATTATGCTGCAGGTCAATTGCTCTTCTTGCAGGACCGTTTTCGTACCGAGGCCCTCGACTCGACAGTCGGGCTCAATACAGTGAAAGAACTTAAAGTTCGGTACGGTAATACGCTATCCTCGACTCTGTGGCGATACATCGAAGAGGTTGGCGGGGACACGCCGATGGTCGGCGTAATCTCAGCCCATCCCCATCGACCAAACAACGACTTCGATCCAGACAGACCATGTAGGCATGTCATCCAATCAAGGGGATTCAAACGTGCATTCTCGAAGGTGTCCGAGAAGATCCTGTTTAGGGAAATCCGATCCTATTGCGGCATGCAATCAGGTGGCCCCCTCGGCGAAAGCGACGTGATCTTAAAAGACGACAATGGCGATAAGCATGCGTACCACTTCGAGAGTTTTTTCAATCGCTACGATGTGCTGACGTTGGGGCGATACCTTCACCCGTTGTCAAGGGCTGTTAGTGCCTGAATCGCAGGCTCGCAATCAAACACAGGCCATGACCTAGTGCCCTTTTAACTCTCACTCCAACTCCGGCACGTCGACCCAGCAGCGGTCGTGCCAGGATTTCAGGCCGAGTTCGGCGAGTTGGACGCCCTTGGCCCCTTCCAACAGGTTCCACCGGAAGGGCGTGTCGAGAACGACATGCTTCAGGAACAGCTCCCACTGGACCTTGAAGGCGTTTTCGTAGGGCCTGTTCGAGGGCATCTGTTCCCAGTTGGAGAAGAAGTCGATCGGCTGGGCGATGTCGGGGTTCCAGACGGGCTTGGGCGTGAAGGAGTCGTGCTGGACCCAGCATTCGCGCAGGCCGGCCACAGCCGAGCCCTCGGTTCCGTCGACTTGGATCGTCAACAGGTCGTCGCGCCGCACGCGGGTGCACCAGGACGAGTTGAACTGGAGCGTCACGCCGCTTTTCAGGGCGAAAATGCCGTAGGCCGAATCGTCGGCCGTGCACTGGTACTCGTTGCCCTGCTCGTCGACCCGCCGGGGAACGCCGATCGCTCCCCGGGCGACCAGCGAATCGATCGGGCCAAACAGGTTGTCGATCACGTAGCGCCAGTGGCAGAACATGTCGATGATGATGCTGCCGCCGTCTTCCTTGCGGTAGTTCCAGCTCGGCCGCTGGCAGGCCTGGCTCCGCCCGTCGAACACCCAATAGCCGAACTCGCCCCGCACCCCGAGGATCTGCCCAAAGAAGCCCTGGTCGATCAGGTATTTTAATTTCAATAGGCCAGGCAACCAGAGCTTGTCTTGCACCACGCCGTGTTTCACCCCGGCGGCGGTCGCCTCGCGATAGAGGGTCAACGCGTCCTCGGTGTTCGTGGCGGTCGGTTTCTCGACGTAGACGTGCTTGCCCGCGGCGATGGCCTTACGGACGTTCGACACGCGGAGATTCGTCGTCAGGGCGTCGAAATAGACCGGGTAGTTCGCGTCGCCCAGGACGCTGTCCAGGTCGGTCGTGAACTTCTCGACGTGGTATTGCTTCGCCAGGGCCTCGAGCTTCGTCGCGTTGCGGCCGACGAGGATCGGCTCGGGCATGACCGTCTCATTGCCGACGGGCAGTCCGCCCGCGTCGCGTATCGCAAGGATCGACCGGACCAGATGCTGGTTAGTGCCCATCCGGCCGGTCACGCCGTTCATGATGATGCCAAGAGTTTTCATAGGGGAGGTGGGGGATTGGGGATTAGGGATTGGGGATTGGGGATTGAAAAACCGAGCGGGGGGCGTCAGCCCCCTGTTTCGGCGGCACTAGAGTTAGCGTTCCCCGTTTCGTCGTGCTGGAATCAACGTTTTCTGTCGTGTCGTATTCGAGTTAACGCTTGTTGGTCGTGAACGGAAACCGGGGGCTCACACCCCCGGCTCGGGTCGAACGGTTGGCGACGTTTACACATGCTCCTTGTATGCTTGCACAATCTTGCCCAAAAACTCGTCCTGGTCCATGGCCCAATAGCGGTTCGAGAAGATTTCGACTTCGATGGGGCCATCGAAGCCGGTCGACTCGACCCAGGCGCGGATCTGGCGAAGCGGGATGCAGCCCTCGCCCATCAGGCCGCGGTCATTTAGCAGGTCCTCCGTTGGGCTGCGCCAGTCGCAGACGTGATAGGCCCAAAGCCGGCCGGCCTGACCGCATCGGGCAATTTCGGCCTCGAGGTTCGGGTCCCACCAGAGGTGATAGACGTCCACCGCCACGCCGACCGACGGCAGGTCGAGCGCGTCGCACAGGTCGTTGGCCTGGCCCAGCGTGTTGATGGCCGAGCGGAGGTCGGCGTACATCGGGTGCAGCGGCTCGACGGCCAACCGGACGCCCGACGCCTGGGCGTGATCGGCCACGGCGGCGATCCCGTCGGCGATCTGACGCCGCGACTCGTCGAGCGATTGTTCGGGCGAGGCCCCGCAAACGAGCACGATCAGCGGCGCGCCCAGCGCGGCCGCCTCGTCGATGGCTCGGCGGTTGTCGTCGATGGCCGTCTGCCGAGCTGCCGCGTCGGTAGCCGGAAAAAACCCACCTCGGCATAACGACACCACCTCCATGCCGGCCGCCCGAATCGCCTGGCCCACCCGGACCGGCTCCCGCCCTTCGAGCCACTGCCGCCAAACCGTCACCCCCTTCACCCCAGCCGCCGCGTACCGATCGGTCGCCTCCTCGATCGACCAGGGTTTCGTCGTGATCGTATGGAGACACAGGCGGGAAAGATCCGTCAAAGGCGAGACCGGCATGGTATGGGAGGACTCCAGGGCGGGTTTTCATCTCGGGCAGGAAAACACTGCCGAAGAACCTTCATCTTACTCGGACAAACCCGGGCTGCAACTGGCCCAGCGCTGGACGGGCAGGGATGGCTACCTGCTTGCCTTGCCCGGGGGAATCGCCGATACTGGACATCCTGGCCTTTGGGGCATCGACCAGACGAAAAACCGTAATCACCACGGCCGATTCCATAGAAAACCGGGTAGCCCCGATAGCTCCGCTATCGGGGTCGCGAAGCGACAAGAGGTGTCGAGACGCGGGTTGCGCTGTCCTTAACCGTTGTCAACAGTACAAACAAGAGCCTGAAACCTCTTGGGCCTGACGGCCCCCGGATAGCCAAGCTATCCGGGCCACCCCTGTTTGAATTCCGATTCGCACTCCTTCAACGACAGCCAACGCCATGGACCAACGCGAGATCGATCTCTGGCACATGCGGCGGGCGCTCGAGCTGGCCGTGCAAGGGCAGGGGCACGTCGAGCCCAATCCGATGGTCGGGTGCGTCATCGTGCGAGGGGCCGAGATTATCGGCGAAGGGTGGCACCGCCGGTTCGGCGGGCCGCACGCCGAGGTCGAGGCCCTGCGGATGGCCGGCGCTCGGGCGGCCGGGGCCACGCTCGTGGTGAACCTCGAACCGTGCTGCCATCTCGGTAAAACGCCTCCCTGCACCAACGCCATCCTCAAGGCGGGCATCAGCCGTGTGGTTATCGCCCAACGCGACCCTTTCCCCAAGGTGGCCGGCGGGGGCATCGCCCGGCTCGAAGCGGCCGGCCTCGAAGTGAGCGTCGGACTCCTGGAAGACGAAGCGCGGCAACTGGCCGGGCCCTTTTTGAAGCTCATCACCTTGGGCCGGCCCTGGGTCATCGCCAAATGGGCCATGACGCTCGACGGCAAAACGGCCACGCGGACGGGCGAAAGCCGCTGGATCTCCAGCCCCGAGTCCCGGGCCGTCGTCCACCGGCTCCGAGGCCGCGTCGACGCCGTCATGGTCGGACGCCGGACAGCCGAACTGGACGATCCCCTTCTAACCGCCCGACCGCCTGGGCCGCGAACCCCGGCTCGTATCGTCGTCGACACCCGGGCGTCCCTCTCGCTGGAGAGCCAGTTGGTCCAGACCGCGCAGGACAGCCCGGTGATCGTCGCCGTGGGTGAGACCTCCGACCCGGCAGCCCGGGCAAGGCTGACCGAGGCCGGCTGCGAAGTGCTCGTCTGCCCGGGCGAAACGCCGGCCGAACGGTTGGACGCCTTGCTCGCCAAACTGGGACGTCGCCGGATGACCAACCTCCTGGTCGAAGGCGGCGGCCAGCTCGCCGGCAGCTTCCTCGACGCCGGCCAGATCGACGAAGTCCACCTCTTCCTCGCCCCCAAACTCCTCGGCGGCGCGGCCCCCACTCCTCTCGCCGGCGAAGGCCTCGCCCACATGCCCGACGCCCTACGGCTCGACCGCCCAGTGGTCGAACAACTCGGCCCCGACGTCTACATCCACGGCCGGGTCGAAAAGGACGTTGAAGGAGAGGAACCGCGAATGAACGCGGATGAACGCGAATGATGGAAGGATTATCGCACAAGTATGTAGGGTGGGGCACACTTGCCCCACCGGGGCAGATCGTCTTTAGCAGAAGATTGACCGCTTATTGAGGAAGCTTGGTGGGGCAAGTGTGCCCCACCCTACTATTTATTAGCGTCTATCCGCGTTCATCTGCGGTTCCTTCTTTCAGTTCTTGAAGAAGGCTTTCCACCTGCCGAAAGGCATCGCACTGAGGCACTTCCGCGCCGTGACGAAGTTCGTCGAGCAACGGGCCGAGGAGTTGGGCTTCGAGCCAGGAGGCGAGCCAGGCGGCCCGTTGTTGGGCGTAGCGGGCTTGGAGGCGGACCAGCAGGCGGCCGGCGGCGTGGCGGACGCCTTCGGTGGTGCTGCTGACCAGGGCTTCGCCGCCGCCGGTGATGCCGCCGGCGATGGCCGCTTCGGTGGCCAGCTCGCCCGCCGTGTGGCTGACGGCTTGCACGGCCGCCTGACCGACCAGGTCGCCGGCGACGACCCAACCGCTGACGGCCAGCGAGACGGTGATGGCCGGTCGGGCGACCGCCGCGACGTGGTCCAGCGAGCGAAGGAACCGGACCGCCCGGGGATTGGCCGATTTCCACGCTTCGAGTTCGCCCCGCAGCACCTTGCGGTAGCCTTCGTCGACCGTCTCCAGCTCCTCGTGGGCCGCCTCGACCTGGGCGAGCAACTCGGCCCGGGCCGTCCCGCCCAACAGGGCCAAGAGCCGGGGCCGGAGCGTGTCGTTGCCCACCTGGGCCAGCCGGTCCAACTCGTCCAGCAACGACTTGACCGCCTGAACGATGGCCGCGCGTTCCTGCCGGCGGATCGTTTCTCGCGGGTCGGACGTGCCGGGAGACAACGCTGTTCCAACCGCGCGAATCGGCCAGAGCACGCCACGTCCCAGTCGGCGGTAGAAGCCGTGGACCCGACGCGACCAGTCGGCCCGATCGGCGTCCCACCAGTCGCGGATCTCGTCGACCAGGATCGCCGGCGGCAGCGTCGGCCACGCCACCCGGGCTATTTCCGAAGCCGAAAGCGCCTCGGCCGCCGCGGCGAATTCGCCCGACGCGGCCCGGATTGCTCGGAGGTAGGACGGGGCTCCCTGCTCCGGATCCAGCACCCGGGCAAGCGCCCCGCGGAATGTCCGGATCTTGATCGTGTCGAATTCCAGTTGGCCCAGCTCGCGGCGCAGGTCGGACGCCTCGCCGGGCAGGTCCTGACCGTCGGGGCCGACGCGGTAGAAGGGCAATCGCAGCTCTTCGGCCGCACGGCGGTCCGCCGGCACGACATAGACCAATTGGGGCTGGGCCCCGATCTGACCGGCGAACGTGGCCAGCCACTGCGGCCAGTACTCCCGGTCGGCCTCGATGTCGCATTGATTGAACACTACGACGATCGGCTTGTCGGCCTCGACCGCCTCGCGGAAGAACTGCTTCACGGCCGCGTCGTTGTATTTCTGTTGGGTCAGGACCGCGATCAGGACGTCGGCCGCCTGGCGAATCGCCCGGGCACGCTCCCAGTTGACCTGCACGTCGGAATCGACGTCCGGCGTGTCCAACAGCAAGAGCCGGTCGGGCACATTTTTCCCGGCACGCCAGAAGAGCCGATGGGCGTCCGAGTCCCGCAGCGGGTCGTCGGCCGAATGCCACGGCTGAAGCTCGAACTTGTCGAACAGCCGGCCCAGCCGCGCGGGGTCGGTCAGGTCCGGCGGCACGAGGCAGACCGGATGCCGTGTGCCGGCCGCCAGGGGACTGGCTCCGCTGGCCGTCTCGCCGCCCAGGTGGTTGAACAGGACCGACTTGCCGATGTTCGTCCCGCCGACGACGGCCACGACCAACAGCGGCTCGTCCTCCAACTCGACCAGCAGCTTCCGCCGGAGCAGTTCGAGCCAATGCTGGCCCACCGGGCTGGGCACGCCAACGCCCACGCCGATCGGCTCCAGCTCGGCCAGCCCTAGGGCAAGCCGCCGGATCCGATCCGCCCAGTTTTTCAGCACCTCGGGCATGGGTCGGTCTCGATGTCGGGCCGTTCTGGTATTTGGTATTCAGAACGTAGGGTGGGGCACAACTGCCCCACCAACGTTGACTGTGATTCCTGGTGGGGCACACCTGCCCCACCAACGTCGACCGTGATTCCTGGTGGGGCAAGTGTGCCCCACCCTACATTTTGTGATTTGTAGGAGGCGACTCCTGTCGCCGAATGTCCGTGAGCCCGGATAGCTCGGCTATCCGGGGGCCGTCAGGCCCAAGAGATTTCGGACTCTGGGTTGCACGGTTGACAATGGTCAAGGACGGTGTACCCCGTGTCCCGATCACCTCTTGTCGCTTCGCGACCCCGATAGCGGAGCTATCGGGGCTACCCAGTTACATGCCCACGCGAGCGTGGGCATGGCACCCAGCTTCACCTCATTCATTATCCTGCCACTATGCCGGTTCGGCCAGCAGCAGGGCGATCGACTGGACGATTCGGGATTGGTTCAGCACGAGGGCGTAGGGCCGGGTACGGGGCTTGGGTTCGCCGTGGATGACGTTGACCGGGCAGTCCGGGTCGGGCTTTTCGTAGTTGAGCGTGGCCGGGACGATTCCCTTGCTGAAGGCCAACACGCTGGCGGCCATCTCGACCGCGCCCGTGCCGGCGCCCAGGTTGCCGAAATAGCTCTTCGGGGCCGTGACCGGGACGTCGCCCAACACGTCACGAAGCGCGTGGGCTTCGAGCCGATCGTCGACCGGCGTGCTCAGGCCGTCGGCGTTGACGTGGTCCAGATCGGCCGGGGCGACCTGGGCCGTCTCGAGCGCGGCGCGGATGGCGTTGCCCACCGCGCGGCCGTCCGGGTCGCGTCCGCCGGGCTGCGGTTCGAACCGCGCGGCGAAGCCGGCCACCCGGGCGAGGATCGGGGCGCCCCGGGCTTCGGCGTGGCGGCGTTCTTCGAGGACGAAGGCCCCGGCCCCTTCGCCGTGGACCATGCCGTCGCGTCCCGCGTCGAACGGTCGCAGCGCGGCGGCCGGGTCGTCGTTGCGGCGCGAGAGGGGATACGCCCGGCGATAGGCCCAAATGGTCGGATGGATGCGGCAGCCCGTCCCGCCGGTCAACACGACGTCGGCCTGCCCTCGTTCGATCACCCGGACCGCTTCGACAATCGCCGCCAGGCTCGATACCTCGCCCAGCGTGAGCGAGTTGTTCGGCCCCCGGGCGTCGTGGGCGATGCCGATGTGGCAGGCCGGCATGTTGGGCAGGTACTTGAGCATCCAGAGCGGGTGCATCTCGGCGATGGCCTGGTCGCCCCAACGCTTGATATCAAACCGACCCTGGTTGAGGCTGCCGGCGTAGGCGTTTCGCAACTCGGGCAGTTCGCAGGCGATCATGTCGGCCCCGAAGACGACGCCCAGCCGGTCCGGATCGACCGTCGAGCTTTCGAGCCCCGCCTCGCGACTGGCCAGATCGGCCGCCACGAAGGCCAACTGGATGTCGCGGCTCATCACCTTGAGGCTCTTGCGAGGCCGGACGTACTGCTTGGGATCGAAATCGCCGATCTGTCCGCCGATGGGAACGGGCAGGTCGCTGTCGCCAAACAGTTGCTCGAAGCGCGAGATGCCGCTGCGTCCTTCGACCAGCGCGCTCCAAAAGGCATCGTTGCCGATGCCGATAGGGCTGACCACGCCCAGGCCGGTGATTACGATTTCCCGCGCGCTTGCCATCGTCTCGTGTCAGACGCCCTTGCTGCTGGACCCTGGGGAGGCGGCCGGTGCAGATCAGTTTGCCTTGTTCCCCTTTTTCGGGCCGGATCGGTCACGCCCACCTCGACCGCGCCCGCCGCGGGGACGCGGGGCCGGACCGGCGCTGGGCTTCTTCGCGCGGGCCTCCAGATTCGCCGAGACGATCACCCCGACCGCTTCCTCCCAACTGGGCAGGCCCCGATGGGTCGGCGTGCCCTTCGCGCCGCCGGACGAACGGGACGAGGCCGGACGGTCCTCGTCTTGGTCGTCCAAGTCGTCCTCGTCGGAGTCCGCCGCCGGCTTGTCGCCCGATTCGTCGTCGGCCGACTTGCCGCCTCGTTTCCGGCCGGAACGCCGCCGGCGACGCTTCTTCTTGCCGGCGGGGGCGCCTTCTTCCACGACCGGCGTTTCGCCCAGCTCGGTCTTTTCGGTTTCCTCCACATCGGCTCCAAACACATCCGGCTCGGCCGGCGGGATCTCGGGGGCTTCGGCTTTCTCGGGAGCTTCGGCCGTGTCGTCCGAGGCGCCACGGCGCGGACGGCGGCGGCGTTTGCGGCGTTTCCGTTCGGGGGCCGAGCTTTCCAACGTGGATTCCGCCTCGTCTGGTTCGTCAGGGCGTTCGTCCATGGTAATGTCGGCGACCACTTCGTCGAATCCAAGGGGCTGGAACGGCTCGGAAGGCGGAAGGAACGAAATTACGGCGTCGGTCGCCGACTGCTCGGTCCTTTCGTCCTGTTGCGGTTCCTTCGGCTCGGGCAACTTCGCCGCCGGCTCCGCAATCTTGGCCGCGGGCGGTGTAACCGGCTCGGGTTCGGGTTCGGGCAGTCCGAACTGCTTGGCCAGGTCGGCCCAACCCGGCTCGACCTGGCGAGCGGGCGGCTTGGGTTTCGGGGCCTTTGGGGGCGGAGCCTGCTTAGCCGCCTCGGCCGGCCGATCGGGCTCGGGCGGCAATTCGGCCTCTGGGCTCTGATCCTTGGTTTCTTCCTTCGGCGGCTTGGGCTGGGGAGTTGCCCCCAGGTCGGAGGCAAGCAAGTCCCAGTGGTCCGAGGAGTTCCCGTTGTTCATGGTTCGAAGCCGTTCAGCGGTAGGAGGTTACGGCCGGATGTCTCAGCCACCCGGCTCTAGGGCATTCCAATCAAGTCAGTATAAATCTTTTACGATCCGCTGGAAAGCCGGTGGGCAAAACCGGACTGCCCGGGGTCAAGCCGCGGTCTTTGGCCCCGTATATGCACGTAATCGACCGGCCTTCGGGCCAGGACGGCGACCCATCGACCTCCGGCGTCCGTAATTCATCCTCGGGTTACTAGCTCCTGGGCTTTCCGTTATACCCCGAGGACGGCCCATCAAAGCGCAGTCACATTGACATCGTGAGTCAACCTGACGGCACTTTCGGCCCTTAGGTCGATCGTGTGGAAGGGGTACTTTCGCTTGGCGAGTCGTCGCCCGCAACTCGTTGGGCAGCAACGACTTCATTGCGAGATCTCAAACCGAGTCGGCCGATCAAAGGACTGTTTGGCACGTTTTTCGCTAGTTGGTCCAGCGGGGGAATTGAGTACACTGACCCATACCGAGACCAAGCGGGGAGGGAGAGTAAGTCATGTCCGGACCAGCACAAGCGGAGCGAAAAGGAACAGGTCGCTCTCCAGCAAGGCCAAGGAAAAGGCTTTTCATATTAATCGCGTTGTTTTTGGGGGCACTCGTGCTCACGGTCCAGGTGGACGCCTGGGGAGCCGACCGGCGTCCGCCGCAGCGATCCGATCGCGGGTCGTCGTCCAGTTCGGCGTCCGAGTCGAGACGCGCGCCGGAGCGTAGCTCGTCGTTCTCGTCCCGATCGAGCAGCTCGCGGAGTTCGAGTTCCTCATTCCAGCGGTCCAGCAGTTCTTCTTCATCAAGGAGCAGCTCGGCTTCGCGGTCGACGCGGTCCTATGGCCCGTCTCGCTCGAGTTCTCCGCCGCCGCGACGTGAATCGACCGTTTCGAGGACGCCCTCGCGGTCGTCGCAGCCAACATTTTCACGGTCGTCTTCGAGGTCATCGTCCTCGGGATCGAATTCCCGGTCGTCCTCGCAATCTTCTTCTCCGGCCGTTTTCCGTTCGACGAGCACGCCTCGGCCCACGTCGACCCGATCGGCGAGCACTTCATCCCGGGAGCCGAGCCGATCGTCCTCCCCGGCACGGTCCTCCGCGGCGCCATCGCGTTCGAGCAGTAGCCGGAGCACGCCGAGTTTTGCACGGCATTCGTCGAGCAGTTCGGAGCGAGTGTCGCGGTCCTCGTCGACCGGTCCGGTTCGACAAACCCCGGCCCCCGTGGCGGCCCCGTCGCGGTCCAGCCGGTCGTCGTCGGCGTCCTCGCCGTCGCCGGTTGGGTCGACCAGACGGTTGGAGACTCCAGCGCCTCGAAGCAGTTCGTCTCGTTCGTCGACGCCCGAGCTGGTCGGTCCTCGGCGAGGGCCGTCGCAGTCGACTGGATCCACGACGCCCGTGCCCATCACCCGACAGGACGCCCGACGCGAGACGGGCACCCGTTCGACACGAAGCACCGCGTCGTCGGCGCCGCAACCGACCCTGTCGGAGATCCGTCGGCGGATTCCGACGACCGACCGAAGCGCATCGCCACCTTCGTCCAACAGGACGCCCCCTCCGGCGTTCCGGTCGAACTCCTCGCCGCCTTCGTCCGGCGGAACATCACCCCCGGTGTTCCGGTCGAACTCGGAGAATCGGGCTAACCAACCGGTGTTCCGGTCGAATTCAGAGAATCGGACTAACCAAAACACTCCGGCGATCCACCGGCGCGGTCCGTCGAACGACCGAAACGAGCCGGCCGTCACGCGAACTGGCCCGACGTCCGAGGGACGCTCGACGTCGGCGACTCGCCACAATCCGAGTTTCCGGGACTCGGCCGAGCGAAATTCCGAGATCCGGCGGGGTCCGGCGTCGCAGCCGAGCCTGTCGGAGATCCGTCGCCGGATCGACCGGAGCATCCCCGACGCGTCAGCCGCGTCACGCGGCGGCCGATCCCATACGACCAACACCCGTTCGTACCGGGCGGACAACACTCAAGGGCCGAAAGGCCACGACCGGTCGGGCAATGCCGAGCGTATCGCGGGTCCCAAGGGCGGCCATCCCGACGCCAAATCGGTACACCGCCGCCCGCCGATGGTGGTCCGGCCGCACGACTCGGGCAAAGGATCGCTCAAGCATGTCCGGCCCGACACGATCGGCCACGCCCGGGCACACACCGTCAGCCGCGGGGCCGATTTCAAGCACCTGACCCACGGGACCGTCGCCCGAGGCATCCACCTGGACCGGCAATACGACCTCTATCACAAGGGCGACGTGGCCCGACGGCTGGACATGTATCATCCGAAGCATCACCCCGGCCCGCCCCGCGGCCACGCCCATCTGCCGGGCGTCGGCCATCCGATCGGCTACGTGCCGCACCATATCTATCGTGGGCGGATCAGCCCGGTTTACCGCCGTAGCGGATTCAGCTTCTCGTTCGCCTATTTCGGGCCGGGCTACTACCTGTCGTTCGGCCTGGGCGACGGGCCGTCCTACTGGTATCCGCATTGGGATCCGTGGGTGCGGTGGAGCTGGTACCATCACTGCCGGCCCGTCTGGGACCCTCGGCCCCTGTGGTGCCGCCCGGTGGTCTATGTGCCGGCCCGGACGTGGGTCTGGTGGGAAGTGCCCGTCTGGACGCCCATGCCCATGGTGGCCAGCGGCACCTGGGTCGACGTCCCGCCGGTGGTCGTCCCGCCGGCTCAATCCGACCTGCAATTGCTGGCTGTCCGGTTCGTCGACCCGGGCCATCCCGACGAAAAGCTCGGCCCTCGCTATCGAGTCTGGATCCGCAACAACAGCAATCAGGAGATCACTCAGCCGTTCGACGTGCTGCTTCTGGCGGGCAATGACGAAAAGCTGGCCGCCGAGCTACCCCGTGCCGGCGCGCGGATCGTCTCGATCGGCCCAAATCAGACCCAAGCGGTCGATATCCGGTTGCCGTTTGACGCCATGCAGATAGGCCGCGACGCTCAGGGCAAGCCGGTTCCGTTCTCAACGCTGCACGTCCTGGTCGACGCCAACCGCGAGATCCAGGAAACCTCGGAGGTCAACAACGGCACCCGGCTGACCGCCGATCTGGTCCTGCCGGTCGATCCGGCCGCGTTCGAGATCGAGCCGAAGAGCGTCCGGCCCGGCGGGCAGGTGCTGCTGGCCGGCGAAGGACTCGGGCCCGCGCCGGGCAAGGTGCTCGTGCATCTGGGCGGGATCGAGATGGAGGCCGAGATCCTCGGCTGGTACGACCTGGGCGTCCGGTTCACCGCGCCCAACTTGCCCGTGGCCGGTCCGACCCAGGCCGAAGTGATCATCCTGCGTGCCGACGGGACGGCGACCAACCCGATCGCCCTGAGCCTCGACCCGGCCGCCCCCGAGGCGATCCCCGTGCCCGCCCCGGTCGCCCCGGCCAATCCGTAGCAGCCCGTTGAAACGAAGGAATAGGGTGCTATGCCCAGGCGTTGTGTCAACGACGGATGGGCATGTCCTTGCACCTGGCCTCACCAACATGCCCATCCGCCGCTGAAGCGGTCGTCTGGGCATGGCACCCAGTGTTCCCCCGTAGACGCGGCGTCTCGCCGCGTTCCAAAA
>JAFGFF010000188.1 GCA_016931075.1 Pirellulales bacterium
CGCCGAACCGGCCAGTTCGATTCACCATCCCTCCTGTATGTCTCAAACCGCGAAAACCTCCAATAGCAAAATGATGTTGTAGAACTACCAAAGACTAAGCCCTTCGACGTTATCGCCGAAGGGCTCGATTTTAAGAAAAGTCGGGGTGACTGGCGCGTCTTTGAACCGGCCGCCGTGGAGTTTGTCACCGCTTTTCTCCATCCGTCGCCTAAACTCCAGCTGTTTATAGAGATGCTGCGACGGACGGCGTAGTCCCCTATGTCCGGCTGCCCGGCGTCTTGATTCGGTAATAGCCCGTGCGAGCGGGGCCGACGAACGCGATCCGGTTGGCGCTGCGCAGCGCGTCGAGGTCCCGCTTCACGGTACGATACGAGACATTCAGTTCCGTGGCAATCCCCGGCGCTCGCAGATGGCGGCCCTTCGACAGCTCACCCACGATCCATCGACGGCGACGGACCGCCGGATCATCGGTGCCATGATCAGGGCCATCAGGGACATGATCAGGGACATCAGGGACATCAGTGCCACCGCCGGACCCGGGGGCTGTCCCTGTAACCACGTCGCCGGAGCGGACAACAATCCATTCCTTGAATCGGTACCCGGCGCCGCCGCTCTGGATCACGTCCTGGGGGGTGCAGTGGATACCGCCCTCCTCGCGGAGCACCCGGATGACCTCCTGTCGGAAATCTCGGATCGCGCCGGCGATCTTGTTGGCCTCCCCCGAACAGCCCACCTTGGCTGCCAGCTCCAATCCGCTGAAGGCAAAATACCGGCCACTGGGGTGGGTCTCGGCCAATGCCCCCAGCACACGCCGGATCAGCATCTCGGGACGTTCGCGCCAGACCACGGCGCCGGCCAACTCAGCCCGATACGGCGACAGGACCAACTCCCCGCCGGCAAACGGTTCGAGCGAAACCTCCCCGGTGGTACTCGGCGTCGTCTTGGCGGTGCCACGCTTGGGCCGGTGGCCGGCTCCTTCCAGCGCCTCGAGGATCGCCCGGTCCAAGGTCCGGCCCACCGTGGCGAACGGCTTGGTGATGTAGTCGTCGGCACCGAGCTTCATCATCTGCACGGCCAGCTTCGGGCTGTCGGTTCCGTGACCCGTCATGACGAGGATCGGCTCCCGGCGCCCGTTGCGGCGGGCCGCGATCTCCCGTAGCAGATTTTCCCCGTTCTGGATTCGAGCGAATCCCCGATCCGGCCGGACGGGGATTTCCAGATCCAGAAGGTGGTACGAGTATTGGTGCTCGGTCAACAGCTTCCGGGCCTCGTCCTGGCACGTGGCGGTGTCGAATTCGTGGCCGAGCGAGCACAGCACGTCTCCGACGACCTCCAGGATCTCCGGACTGTCGTCGACGACTAAAGCGCGGTATGTCATGGTTCCCCCCCTTTTTCTTGGTCTAAAGGTAGCATCGTCGTGACCGTGGTGCCGATGCCCTCCTCGCTGGCAATACTCAGCTCGCCGCCGTGCGCCTGGATATTCCGTCGGGCGATGGGCAGCCCGAACCCGGTCCCCTGGTTTCGCTTGGTCGTCTTGCCGGGAGTGAACTGCCTCAGTTCGTCGAGGTCCTCTGCGGAGATCCCCATGCCCTGATCTTCGACGACGATTTCCGCGCACTCGTCACCGACAGCGTGGGCGCGGACCCAGACCATTCCCCGTTCGAGTGCCTTGGGACCGGTGGCGTAGGCCTCGACGGCATTCTTGACCACGTTGGCGATCGCCACCAGAATGTGCTGGCGGGCGACCTCGATCGTGACGGCCTCCGAGGCATCGATCTCGATCTTCACTCGACGGCCATCCCGCCCACCAGCAGCCAGGGCGTCTTGGGCCATGGCCACGGCCTCGACGATCAGGGCCCGCAGGCGTTCGCGGCGGTGGTGCGTCGGCAACGGCTGCGAGAAGCTGCGCAGGTCTTCCAGCAATCGCTCTAGGAAGACGAGTCGCCCCTGCGCCTTGGTCACGTGGCGGCGGAACGGTGTCCGGTCGAGCACCGCGCCATCGAGCTGCCTGGCAAGCGACGTGACACTTGCTTTCAACGGCGTCAGAACATTCCGCATCTCGTGGACCGTCGCTCCGATCAGGTGCTCGAACTGCCGTTCGGCGATGCGGCGGGCACGCGCCAGCGCCTGTTTCCCGTGCAGCCGCTCGAAGGACTGCCACTGGACCTGAAACCGGTCCTGTCCTTCACACGCCCTGGCAACTTGGCGCTGCCCCTTGCGATGCCGGGCGATCGGCCGCTCGGCGGCGCTACGGACGAAGGCGTTGGTGTCCTCCGACAACCGGGCGACCAGGCGGACGAGATCGTTCTCCGGCAAGAGCAGGAGCATATCGGCGACGTCCCTGCGGACCTCCCACTTCGGATCGCCAGCCAGAAGCTCGACCAACTCGACGAGAGGTCCCTTCGCGTCATCACCTGACAATTCCTCGGCCAGTCGGGTCACCAGGTTGCGGCGATCGGGCCAAGGCATATCGGCATCGCCGGCCCGCAGCCGAGCGAGAGTTGCTGTGAAATCGATCATGGTGTCGCTCATGGCACTCAATACTCATAACGGGCCTTGCGACGCTTGAATGCTTCTTCGCCGCCTTCCAGCAGTGTCACGATATCCTCCTTGCAGCGATCGACCGAGCCCTCATTCGCCTTGCGGGCGGCCGTGCCGTTGGAGTCAAGGACAAACACCTTCTCGGCGTCACCCAGGACCGGGATGTTCGGATTGTGGGTGACGAAGATCAGTTGTCGGCGAGGCTTGATCTTGCGAATGCTGTCAACCACCGCCTCGAAAATGAACCGGTTGTCGAGGTTGTCCTCCGGCTGGTCGATCAACAGCGGGCGGTCGCTGTCCATCAGCAGGATCGGCAGGATCGCCGTGCATTTCTGGCCGGTCGAGAGGGTCGCACAGTCCTTGCACGCATTCCCGTCACGAAGCTCGATCCGCGGCTGGTCGAGCAATTCCACCGTCTCCAACCCGAAGAGCACCTCCGATGTGCCCAGCGCCGTGATCACCTTATCGGCCTGTTCGGAGTTCAGCTCGGCTCGGTCGACCAGGGGCTCCACGTCCTTCTGGGCCACCAGTTTCGACAGTTCGGCCGGCCAGAACGTGGTGACCAGTTTTCCGGCCACGACGCCATGCTTGATACGTGCCCCGCGCAGGGCCCCTTCGAGAAGCCGTTGGTACAATTCGGGATTGCCGAACTGGATCGTCGTGACGCGGATCGCCGGCGACAGGGCGTTGTTGATCCGCTCGGCCACCGAGCGGCGAACGGCAAAACGGCGATCCTGAAGTTCCGAGAGCTGTTGAAGTTGGCGGCGGCGATCTTCCTTGAGGCCAGCCAGCCGCTGTTGCAGATCGTCTCGCTTACGGCGCCGGGCCAAGAGGTCGTTTCGCGCCTTTTCGAGCCTCGCCCGCTCGGCCGCCTGCCCCTGGGCCTCCTGGTACTTGGCCATGAGTTTCTGGAAGGCCAGTTCCTGCCCCTTGTGGGCCAGGTTTAATTCATGGGCCATGCCCGC
>JAFGFF010000018.1 GCA_016931075.1 Pirellulales bacterium
AACTCGAACACCGGCTCAGCTACATCGCCCTGATCGGCACGATCAGCCCGATGTTCGGCCTGCTGGGCACGGTCCACGGCATGGTCGACTCGTTCTACGAGATCGCCACGGCCGGCGCCACGCCGAAGGCCTCGGAACTGGCCGGCGGCATCTCGAAGGCCCTGCTGACCACGCTGATCGGCCTGATGATCGCCATCCCCGCCATCGCCGCCTTCGGCATCCTCCGCAACCGGATCGCCCGCCTGGTCCTCGAAGCGGGCATCCTGAGCGAAGACCTGATGAGCCGGTTCTCAAAGGTGGGCAAGAAGAGCAGCTAGTGTTGCCGGAGTCACGCCATGCGTTTTACACATCGCCGCGAAGCCGTCTCGGCTGAATGCGACATGACGCCGATGATCGACATGACGTTCCAGTTGATCGCCTTCTTCATGGTGCTGATCAACTTTGCCGAGGCGGACCAGAACCAGCGGATCCACCTGCCGACCAGCCAACTGGCCAAGCCGCCCGAGGCCCCCTTCGAAATCCCCGTCACGTTGCACTTGACCAAGGACGGCACGGTGATCTACGCAGGCGAAGAGGTCCCCTTGCAGCAGGTCGAGCCGCTGTTGCGGCGCGAGAAGAGCTTCATCGAGCGCGGCCTCTACGGCAAACACAAGCCGCGCGACGCGACGGTCATCATCCGCGCCGACGCCGAGGCCAAAGCGGGACAGGTCCAGGAATTGATCGCGCTGTGCCAGGGTCTGGAGTTCGAGAAGTTTGCCCTGCGCGCGCAGCAAGAAGAGATCCAGGGAGGGACCTGACCGATGCGCATACGCAACACAGGCCGGCGAAGCGAAAGCGTCGAATTGATGATGACGCCGATGATCGACATCGTCTTCCAGCTCCTGATCTTCTTCATCCTCACGTTCAAAATCGTCCTGCCCGAGGGCGATTTCAACGTCAAGATGCCCCGCGGCGCCCCCGCCAGGGGCAACCCTCTCGAGCCGACCATCCCCATGAAAGTGAAGATGACGGCCAACGACGCCGGGCAGCTCACCGGGGTCTATCTCGAACAGGTCAAAATGCCGGCCAACGATCCCTTCGGCGCCCTGCGTGCCCGGATCCTCCAGGTCGTCGGCGCGAACACGGGCCCCGACTCCAAGGCGGCCAACCAGGAACTGGAGCTGGACTGCGATCCGAACCTGCACTACCGCTACGTGATCGACGCCATCAGCGCCGCCTCGGGCAAGGTCATGCCCGACGGGCAAATCGTCAAGCTCATCGAGAAGATCAAGTTCACGCCGCCCCCGCAGCACTGAGCGGCGTGACTTCTTGGGTGCCATGCCCACGCTTGTCGTGGGCATGTTGTCCTGAATCACGCTCACATGCCCACGACAAGCGTGGGCATGGCACCCAAATGCTTCTTCAATGGGATCCTACAGCGCCCGACGGATGCGGCGTGTGGGGCGGCCGAAGACGGGCTTGGCGGCCGGCTTTTCGGGCGAGGCTTCTTTCGAGGCGGGGGGCGCGAAGCCGGTCATTTCGTCGCGCTGCAAGAGGCGGTTGATCCGGATCTCGATCCGCGTCAGCTCGTTGCCCTCCTCGGGCGAGACGAGCGTGTAGGCGACCCCCTCGCGGCCCATCCGGCCGGTGCGGCCGACCCGGTGGACGTAGTCGTCGCAGAACTGCGGGATGTCGAAGTTGATGATGTGCGAGATGCCCGACACGTCGATCCCCCGGCCGACCACGTCGGTGGCCACGAGGATTTGCAGCTTGTTGTCCCGGAACCGCTTCATCACCCGATCGCGCGTCGTCTGGGGCAGGTCGCCGTGGATCGCGGCGACCGAGGACAACTTGGCGGGCATCTTCTTCGAGAGCCGCTGGTAGATCCGCTCCGTACCGCGACGCGTGCGACAGAAGACAATCGCCTGGGCGGGCGTCTCGCGTTCCAGAAGCTTGACCAAGAGGTCGAACTTCTGCTCCGGATCGACCGTGAAGTAATACTGGTCGATCGTCTCGACCGCCACGTCCTTGGGCGAAAAGTTCATCTCTTCCGGCTCGCGCATGTACTGTTTGGCCAGCCGCAGCACGGGCGGGGGCAACGTCGCGCTGAGTAGGAGCGTCTGACGCGACTGGGGACAGTGGCGGAGAATCTTCTCGATGTCCGGTCGGAAGCCGATGTCCAACATCCGGTCGGCCTCGTCCAGCACGACCTGGCGAAGATCGCCCAGGAAGAGCGACCCCCGGCCCATGAGGTCCAAGACCCGGCCAGGCGTGCCGACGACGATCTCGGCCCCGCGGCGGAGTTTGTCGATCTGCTGCCGGATCGGCTTGCCGCCGTAGAGGGCCACGGTTCGGGTTGAGCGGCCTGCCGAGAGCTTGGCCGTTTCGTCACGAACCTGAACGGCCAGCTCGCGCGTCGGGACCAGGATTAGGGCCTGCGGCCCGCGTTTCTTGCCCGGCTCGAGCTGTTCGAGAATCGGGATGGCGAACGCGGCCGTCTTGCCCGTGCCCGTCTGGGCCTGGCCCATCAGGTCGTCTCCCCGCATGGCCGGAACGATGAACCCAGCCTGGACGGGCGTCGGGTCCAGATATCGGGCCTGACTCAGGGCCTGGAGCATCGTGTCGCTCAGGCCAAGCTCGTGGAAGCCGCTGTCGGCCGAAAGGGGCTCGCTCTTGGCCGCCTTGGTGTCCACGGCGGGCAGGGGCGGTTGCTCTTCGACGACCACCGAGACCTCGGGCACGGCGGCGGGCGCTGGGGCCGCTTCCGACTTGCCTCGACCCCGACGCCGACGCGGTCGCTTCGCCTTCGGGGCCTGTGTCGGCTCCGGCTCGGGCGGCGCTGGCGGCGGGGGGCTCGGGGCCGGTTTCTGCTGCTTCGGCTGCTTGGCAGGCTTGGGCTTCGCCTTCGCTTTGGGCGGCGCGGGCTTTGCCTCCGGGGGCGGAGGCGGAGGTGTTTTGTCTTGCGGCTTCGAACGCGGTTTCGATGATCGCCGGCGGTTGCCCTTGGATTTTGCCTTCTCGGGCGTCGGGGCCGACTCATTCTCTTCGTCGGGAAGCGTCTCGATCCAGTCGAACCAGTCCAGACCCTCGCCCGAGGCGTCTTCGTCGTCCAGATCGTCGTCGATTTCGCCCCGGACCACTTGTGTCATGGTCACGGCCCGCTCGGTCGTTTGTTTCGGGGGGGCCTGACCACCTCGCCCCGAGTCGCGTCGACGGCCACGGCGTCGGCCCGAGCCAGACCGGTCGGAGGGTGGTTTCGAGGAGCCCCGGGACGCGGAAGAAGAGGATCGCTTAGGCAAGGTGGTTCGTCCTGACTGAAATCACGTATCTCGCAAGGTACTCCGTTGTACCCTCCTCGGGGCAATTCTCCAAGGGGGAAACGGCCCCTAGACGGCTAATCCTCCAGGCCGGCCCATTGAGTCAACAGGCGGAACTGGCCGGCGAAATCCTGCCGGTCCACGCCGTAGGGGCTCTTGAAGAAGCTGGCCAGGAAGGTGAGCCGGCCGGTTTGGCCCCGACGTCGGGCGAGTTCAGTGAACCGGACCAGGTCCAGGACCAGCGGGGCGGCCAGGATCGAGTCGGAACCCTGCCAGGTGAACTGCAGCGTCATGGGCGTGCCCAAAAAGCCCTGGAAGTGGATGTGGTCCCAGGCTGTCTTCCAGTCGCCCAGGCTTTCGATGTATTCGATCGAGACGTGCGTCTGAGGCCGGTAGCCCAGGATGTCGCCTATCAAGTGATCCTTGCTGGCCACCTTCGCCCGTTTGTTGACCGGATCGTCGAGCACCTTGCCGTCGAGGTTGCCGAAGATGTTGTGACCGACCCAGCTCATGACCTTCAGATGCCGGGCGGCGAACATCGGGGCCAGGACGCTTTTCATCAACGTCTCGCCCGTCTTGCCGTCGCAGCCCATGTGACGCGTCTCGTGCCGTCGGGCCAGTTCGTCGATCGCCTCGGGGGCCGAGCCGAGCGACGGCGTGAAGTTGATGTACGAGCAGCCCGAGGTCAAGGCGGCAATCGCGTAGAGCGTGCTGGCTGGCACGGGGCACGTCTCGGCCGATTCCAATAGCGGCTCCCACTCATTCCAGGAGGCCGGCAGCGAGGCTGCGTCAACCGACGGCTCGGTTGACGCCACGTTGACCACGATGACGTGCTCCAGCCCATTTTCCTCGGCAAACTGGTTCAAATCGTCCCCGATTCGCCCGATCGCCTCGCGAGGCGACTCGCCTCGGGGAACATCCGGCCCGGCCATTTGCTCGATGGTCGTTCCGACGTTGCAGATTGTGCCCGGGCGGATTCGCCGGTCGATTCGCTCCAACTCCTCTTGGACTTTTGCCACGAGGTCCTGGTCGATGATCCGATAGGACGTGGCCAGCCGAAGGGCCTCGTCGGCCAGGCGAACGTCGCGGATCTCATGGCCGCCGACAAGGAAATCGTCCCAACCGGCCGGTTCGAGCGCGGCCAGCTCGGGCAGCCCGCTGACCAGGCCCGTCGGCTCCACCAACTTCTGCTTCAAGGCCGCCAGGCCCACGATCGACGTCGTCGCCACGCCGCCCCGCGCGCCAATTAGCCAGATACCAAACCGGGGACGTGACATGGAATTCCTCTCGAACCGTTGGCGGGCCAAATAACAGGCTCCCCTCTCCTTTCATAAAAGAGGAGAACAAGCTCCCCTCTCCCTTTGGGAGAGGGGCCGGGGGTGAGGGCGGTTGGAACTCACACTCGTGGTGAGGACTGTCGGAACTCACTTTGGCGAGAATCTCGCCGGGTGCCACTGCTGGCTTGCCCAGCAGTGCAACTCGTAAACGTTCCTGCCGCGCACTGCTGGGCAAGCCAACAGTGGCACCCTTCTTCCAGCAGGTTCCAGTGGTCGCACCTCCCCTCACCCGGCGGCTGCGCCGCCACCCTCTCCCAAAGGGAGAGGGGAAGGGAGGCTCTTGGAAGCGAACCGGCGAACCTCTATCATTGTCCGGTGTGCGTCCTGGCACGTCAACCGTCACATTTTTTTCGGAGTTTTTGCGATGCCCCCGACCTTGTCCCGCCTTGTCGAAGCCCTCGAACCGTCCGCCACCATGGCCATGGCCGCGAAGGCCCGCGAACTGAAAGCGGCCGGCACGACCATCTACGACCTGACGCTGGGCGAGCCCGACTTCGGCACGCCCGAGCACATCTGTCAGGCGGCCACCCGGGCCATGCGGGAAGGCAAAACCCGCTACACGCCGGCCACGGGCGTCCCCGAACTCAAAAAGGCGATCGTCGACCAATATTGCCAGCGGCACGGTCTGGACTACGACCCGAGCCAGGTCGCCGTGTCCAACGGGGCCAAGCACGCGCTGCACAACGTCTTCACCGTGCTCCTGAATCCCGGCGACGAGGCCATCATCCCGGCTCCTTACTGGGTGAGTTACGGCGCGCTGGTCGAGCTGTGCGGGGCCAAGCCGGTCATCGTCCAGACCGAGCAGGCGAACAACTTCAAGCTCACGCCC
>JAFGFF010000189.1 GCA_016931075.1 Pirellulales bacterium
GGTGACCAGCTTCGATCCGTCCGGATCGTAAGCCGGATAGTCGGACGCGCCGCTGTTGAAGTTCATCACGATGTTGACGGCGCTCGCCTGGGGAGATCCCAGCAATAATAGGGCCAGAACAAGCAAGGCCATGAAGAGAGGCCATCCTCGGGCAACCAGAGAAGCATTGCGCGAGCGTCCAAACTGCACAAGAGTCACATTTCGCATGATCGAGCGTCCTCCAGTGAAGAAGAATTCGCAGGGCCGCGGCGAACATCCCGTCGCGCGCGTACCACCCTTCCCCTTCTCTTTCTCGTTCCCACGAAGACGAAGAGAGTCCTCCTTCTGCTTGAGAGACATTGACGAGAAGACAGCGTCAGAAGAGATCGAACTAGGTGCTGGAAAAGCAGGGGTTCGCCCGCTGCACACTGCCATATAAGGGCCGCTGCAGAGCCACCAAGCGACGCAATCAGAAGAGGTCGTTCATGAAGTAGATGCTATCGTAACAGACTATTGATTCTTTGCTAGACAAAATCCGTGAAAAAGAAGACGAATCCTCGCCGATCGGGCCAATGGGCATCGCCCGAATGATCATTATTTGCCAACTCAGAACAGAGCAAAGAAAACACCGATTATGGGCGCGCACGCTACGAAAGAAGGTACAAACGTCTTGTGTTCTCACGGACGACAGTCTCAAAAACGTGGAGCGGGTACGCAAAACCTATCGAGAGAGAGTTTCTTTGCGTCCTTGTAGGAAACGACCCAATTCCTGTTGTTCCGGGAGCCATTTGCATGAAGAGATCCTTGCGGTTAAGCGCAAGAATCTAAGCTGAAACAGGCACGATGGCCTCCCGGCTCAATTCGGCTCCGGTTCTCGATACATCCGCCGTAGGCGTTGAAGATCGGCTTGGAGCCGGGCGGTGAGGGCGACGTGCTCTGGCAGGCCGAAGAGGTTGTGCATCTCTTGTGGGTCGGACTGGAGATCGAACAGCTCCCAGCGGTCGCGTGTGGGGTAGCGGATCAGCTTGTAGCGCTTCGTCCGGACGCCGAAGTTCTCCGGCACGTTGTACTGGCCGTAGTAGTGGTAGTAGACCGACTGCCGCCAGTCGTCCGGTGCGGAGCCGGTCAAGAGCGGCTTCAGCGAACGGCCTTGCATCTCGTCGGGCACGGGCACACCGGCCAGGTCAAGCAGCGACGGAGCGACGTCCAGCATGGTCACCAGGGCGTCGTCGTCGACTTTTCCAGGTTGGATCTTGCCGGGCCAGCGAACCAGCAAGGGCAACGTCATCGACGGCTCGTACATCCACATCTTGTTGAAGAACCCGTGCTGGCCGTTGAAAAACCCGTTGTCGGACGTGTAGATCACGACCGTGTTCTCGGCCAGGCCCTTCCGATCGAGATATGCCAAGAGCCGGCCGATGTTCTCGTCCAGCGAAGCGACCAACCGGAGATAGCCCTTGATGTGGGTCTGGTACATGAAGCGAGTCCCTTCCGATCGGCCCATCTGCTTCGCCCGGGCGAGTTCGTCGGGGTATTCCTTCAGTCGGCCGATCAGCAGGCGCGAATCACGCAACCGGTCGGCAATCGGCTCGGGCATCCGGCCGGCGTAGTCGTCCAACAGTGTAGGCGGCTCGGGGATCGGTTTGTCCTTGAAGAGGTTCTTGTACCGCGGCGCGGGGTGGTGGGGCCCGTGCGGCGCTTTATGATGCACCATGAGCATGAACGGCTTGTCCGTCTTGCGCCGGTTCAGCCAATCGATGGCCACGTCGGTGATGACGTCGGTCAAGTAGCCCTTGTGGACCACACCGCCCCGTTTGCCGTCTTCCCACGGGGTGCCCGACTCCTTGAGCCGGCAATCAAAATACCGTCCCTGGTCGGGCATCACGTTGTAATAATCAAACCCGGTTGGCTGCGACTTGAGGTGCCACTTGCCGACGATGGCCGTCTGGTAGCCGGCTTGTTGCAAAAGCTTGGGAAACGTCTGCTGGCCGCCGTCGAACCGATGGCCGTTTCGTTGAAACCCGTTGAGATGACTGTACCTGCCCGTCAGCAGCACGGCCCTCGACGGCCCGCAGAGCGAATTGGTGGCAAATGCCCGATTGAACCTCATGCCCTCGACGGCCAACCGATCGATGTTTGGCGTCTGGGCCGTTTTGCTCCCATAGCAGCTCATCGCCGCCTGGCAGTGATCATCGGCCATGATGAACAAGATGTTCAGGCGATCGGCGGCAACGGCGATAGTTGGAATGCAACACTCGGCCGTGAGCGCCATGGCGACTGCCACGAGGGATCGGACGAGTGTGGTCTGTGTGTTCACGAATCGGCCCTTATCTTAGTAAGTTTTTTTCAGCATTGAAAAACGTCGACCGAATAACACGGTGGGTGCAGTCATTTCTTCCACTTGCTATTATACTCGATCGTCTCTCGACATTCCGCTTCGAGTCGTCCGGAATCGCGTTTCAGCGACACCGGATCCTCGAAACCGGATGACAACACAAGGGACTCGCTTGTAACGCTAACAATAGTCGATTCTCCCGGATCAGACTGCTTTGACATCGGGCGGAAGCACAGTTTGTCGTCTCGAACACTCCAGGTCCCCTCTTCGGTGAAGACGATGCTATAAGGAGGCTTTGGATAGCCCATCAGCACCACATTCACCCAATGGCCATTCGGCCGCAGGAACAGGACCACCGTGTCCGATCGTTCTTCGCCCTCTTCGGAAACATGGGTAATGGTCGCATACCACACACCCTGCACTTGAGCACGAAGCGCCCGTTCTTCCGCCGAGGTGCAGCCTAGGCATGTGGTGAGCACTAGAAAGAAAAACAGACCAAAGGCGCGCATTATCCGTGTAGCTCCTGTGACGTCAAGAGACCTGAAATCGGATCGCACTTGGACGCTCCATTACGCGATCTGAAACCGTTCCAGCTTCTCGCGCTCCGGGCGGACGCCAAGGCCGGGGCTCTGGGGGACGGCGACCATGCCATCGAGGATTTCGAGGGGGTCGGTCAGGAGGTCTTCGCGGAATTGTTGGTAGGCACACTCGTTGGCGCTGGCCAGCACGGGCGTCGAGGCGGCCAAGTGGAGCATGGCGGCGGCGGCGACGCCGGGCGAAGGGCCACAGGCCAGCGCGGCGCTCAGGCCGCCCGCTTCGGCCACGGCGGCGCAACGTCGCACGGCGGCCAGCCCTCCCACTCGGGCCGGATCGATCAGGGCAAAGCGGCCCGCCTCGGTCCGGGCGAGAACCAACACGTCGGCCGGCCGGCCAATCGCGCGGCACACGCCCAGCGGCACGCTGGTCTGTCGCCCCAGCGCGGCCACGTCGTGCAACGTCGACGCCTGCAATGGATCGACGAAACAGGCGAGACGTTCGTATTCCAATTCGGCGCACAAGTCCCGGGCAGTGGCCAGGTCGTAGCCTTGGCAACCGTCCAGACGCAATTCGGCCCGATCAGATGTGGCTCGACGCGCTTCGGTGACCAGCCGGGCGTCGTCGGCCGGGTTGCCCGTCGAGGTGAGAACTTGAGAGTGAAAACCCTGTTCGGCCAATTCCCTCGCGAGCCGCGAGGTCTCGTCGGGCCCGGCCTGCGGAAGCCGCACGGCCAGCGGGACCCGCCGGCGGTAGTTTCCGCCCCACAGATGGCACAGCGGCTGTTTCAGCGCTTGGCCGATCAGGTCCCAGCAGGCCATCTCGATCGCGCACCGCAGCGCCGGCTCGGCCAGGACGTCCAGCCGCAACAGGTCCTCGACGTCGAACAATCCCCGGCCTGGCAGGACGCTCAAGAGCATCTCCCGCCGGCTGGCCAACTCCTCGGCCTTCCACGCCGAGGGCACTTCGCCCCAGCCCTCCAAGCCCGAGTCGCTCGTCAACCTCGCCAGCAAGCACCTCGCCACGTCCGGCCCCGCCTCGCAAGGCAGTTCGACGAGCAGGAGATCGAGGTCGTTGATCTTGATGGGCATGGCGGACGTCTAAATAGAGATAGTGTCTACATATTCGACCCATACAGCCGGATGGCTTTGATGATTTCGTCCTTGTCGTTGGCCACGGCGACGGCCCGGTTGGCATAGGCGGCGCGGCGGACTCCGCGGCTGCCGAGGACTTCGTTGAATTGCTGCTGGTCGGTCGTGTGATAGGCCACGGTGGCTTTGGGGTCCTTGAGTTGGTGACCGGTCAGGATGCAGACGACGCGTTCATCGGGCGAAATAACACCCTCGGCGACCAGGCGTTTTGCGCCGGCGACGCTGGCGGCGCTGGCCGGTTCGCAGCCCATCCCGCCGGCGCCGACCTGGGCCTTGGCGTCGAGGATTTCCTGGTCGCTCACGTGACGGACGACGCCGTTGGTCCACTGGAGTGCCCGAAGACACTTCATCAAGTTGACCGGCCGGTTGATCTCGATTGCGCTGGCGATGGTCGAGGCGCGTCGGCCGGTGGCGTCCATGTCCTGGCAATAGGCGTCGACAGCCGGCAGGTTCGGCTTGCCCTCGTTCCAGCGGACGCCCTGCTCTTCGTACAAGTCATAGAGCGTCCGGGCGCCGGTCGCATTGATGACGGCCATCCGGGGAATGCGGTCGATCAGACCGAGTTCCTTCAGTTCGAAGAACGCTTTTCCGAATGCACTGGAATTGCCCAGGTTTCCACCGGGCACGATGATCCAGTCGGGCGTTTCCCAGCGGAGCGCTTCGAGCACCCGGAGCATGATCGTCTTCTGGCCTTCCAAGCGGAAGGGATTGACGCTGTTGACCAGGTAGATGCCCAGTTCCTTGGTGATCTCCTGCACCCGGGCCATGGCGTCGTCGAAGTCGCCGGCGATCTGGACGGTCAGGGCCCCGTAGTCGAGCGCTTGGGATAACTTTCCAAACGCGATCTTGCCCGAGCCGACGAAAATGACCGCCTGCATGAGCCGGGTGACCGAGCAGTAGAGGGCCAGCGAGGCGCTCGTGTTGCCGGTCGAGGCGCAGGCGGCCCGGCGCGCGCCGACCGTTCGGGCGTGGGTGAACGCAGCCGACATGCCGTTGTCCTTGAAGCTGCCCGAGGGATTCATGCCCTCGTACTGCAAGAACAACCGGCCGAGTTTCATGCCCGCGTATTTGCCGGCCCCGTCCGACTGGTGCAACAGCGTCTGCCCCTCGCCCACAGTGACACACTTGTCACGCGGGGCGAAAGGCAACAGGTCGTGAAACCGCCAGACACCGCTGAACGAGTGCGGATCGTCACGCTGGGCCCAGTGTTTCTCGAACTCGGCCAGCTTCGAAGGCACGTTGAGTCGGTCCCAACGGTAGCGAACGTCCAGCAGGTTGCCGCACTCGGGGCAGGCCGTCAGGACCTCGCCGACCGAGTAGGTGGCCGCGCACTCGGGCCAGATGCACTGTTGATAGCAGGTGTCGGAAGGGCTAATCGTTCGGTTCCTTCACGCGAGTGATGCCGTCGAATGGGAATCGCCTGGTCGTGCGGCACCCGGCCAACCACGCCAGCGACCGGCCCGATTGGGGGATATGAGCGAAAGTGTCTCGACCGGTGTTCTAAGGTTTTTGTTGAGATAATTCGGGACAAATCATTGCACAAGGATACGAAGCTTCTTATACGGCAGCCCCGGTCTGGTATCAAGATGGGCACGGGACCGGAGATGGATTCACGACAGGGTGTGCTAACGTGCAAGCCCCCGCTGGGACCGCGGCCCTCGTGGCCCCCACCCTATGGGATGGTGTTGCCACGTTAGCAAGCCATGAATGCCCTCGGAGGGCCAATCTCGGGTGAAACGAACCTTCAGGCATCGTAGGCCGTACCGGTTTGACAGGCCTTTACCCCGGCCTTAAAATGACAAGTCTCGGGGGCTGCCACTGAGGGTGGACCGTGCTCCCTGGCAACATTCACCGGTGGAGAGCAACGCGATGAAGAAGGCCGACCTCAAGGTGTATCGGGACCAGTTGATCGCGCTTCGGGCGCGGTTGCGGGGCGACGTCAACACGATGGCCGACGCCGCACTGAAGAAGAGCCGCTCCGAGGCTAACGGCGACCTGTCGAGCATGCCAATCCACATGGCCGACATCGGAAGCGATAACTTCGAGCAGGAATTCACCCTGAGCCTGATGGAAAACGACGAAAGCACGCTCGACCGGATCGAGGTCGCCCTGGAGCGTCTTGAAGACGGCACCTACGGCCAGTGTGAAGAGTGCGGCGTGCGGATCCCCAAGGCTCGGCTCAACGCCATCCCCTACGCCACGCTCTGCATCAAGTGCGCCTCGGAGGCGGAGCGAGGCTGATCGCATCCCTCGATAAATCTCGCACCCCCCAAGGAACCTGCCATGAGGGCAGTTCCCCTCGACCGGTACCTTACGTTCGGCTCTATCGCCGTTCTTGGCCTCGTGGCCGATCTGGCCACAAAACACTGGGCTTTTAGTACTGCCGGGATGCCCGGCGGACCGACCCGGTGGCTCTGGCAAGACGTCGTCGGCCTTCAAACCAGCCTGAACGAAGGGGCCCTATTCGGACTCGGCCAGGGATTTGTGACCGTGTTCGCTCTGCTTGCGGCCGTTGCGCTGGTGGCCGTGCTGGCTTGGCTCTTTGTCGCCGGGGCCGCTCGAGACCGGCTTCTGAACATCGCGCTGGCTTGTGTAACTGCCGGCATTTTAGGAAATCTCTACGACCGGTTGGGGATGCCAGGGCTTACTTGGAACTACGTAAACGAGTTACACAAAATCGGCGAGCCCGTCCACGCGGTCCGGGACTGGATCCTGGTAATGATTGGCCCCTGGCACTGGCCCAATTTCAACATTGCCGACAGCCTGCTGGTCTGCGGGGCCATTCTGCTGTGCTGGCACGCCCTGCGCTATGCTCCCGAGCCGTCCGAGGCCGAAAAGCCGGCGGCCGAGTAAAGCAGAAAAGGCTTTCTAACGGCCAAGGACGTGTCCCCCTCTCTTGCGGACGGGGCAATTCGACAAAAAAACCATTGTTCTTGCGGAGAAGTCCTTGACTTTCCGGCAAGAACTCGGTTACGATGCCCCATGTAAGAGGGGATCTTCTCTGGATAACCTCGGGGGCGATACGATGAAGTTGTCGCGTACAGTGGCCTACGCTGTCCAGGCGAGCCTCCATCTGGCCCGGTCCGAGCCCCACATCCCCATCCCTTGCAGCCAGTTGGCTTCCGAGGGGAGGATGCCGGAGCGTTTTCTGCTCCAGATTCTCCGGAATCTGGTGGCCCGTGGAATTCTCTCCTCCACGCGAGGCGTCGACGGGGGGTACTCCCTGGAACGGCCGGCCGATGAGGTTTCGCTGCTCGAAGTGATCGAAGCGATCGATGGCCCGATGATCTCGACCCTGCCGCTGAGCGAGGGCCTGCCTCCCAGCGCTCAGGACCGCCTGAGGGAAGCGATCAACGAGGTGACCGAGCACACACGTGAGCAATTGGCCGCAATTAAACTCTCTCATCTCCTTCCCGCTCCCCCGCCGCAAGGGCAGAAGACTGCCTGATTGCTAGCTGCGGCGAGGTAAGACGGGAGAAATAGGGGAACCGTTCGCGGTCTTGCCAAAGGTCGGCCTCGATCGGTCCGCTTGGGGTGCAACCCAGAGCGTTTCTTCTGCCCCTTTCTCCCTCTCTCTTCTCGAATTCACCTTGCCCCGACTGGGCGGTTCGAGTATTTCTACGCGACCCTGTGTACTTGTCCGACGTGAGAAGACCGCCCTAGGGTGGGGGGCGGTGAATGTGAGACCTTGTCCAGGCAGCTTATCTCAAGCCTCATCCAATCCCAATCGGACACGCGCGTAACACAACAGGATGCCGAAGGAGCCGAGAATGGGCCAACGAAGAGCGTCTCGAGTGTCAGGCCGTGACGGCGCGCGCATCGACAGGCGTGCCGGGAAACGACCATGCCTGATGGGAGATCATGTCATGCCGAGTTGGCAGCGCGCAGCGTGCCTCGTGATAGGGGTGTTATCCGTATGGCTGATCTGCGGCACGGCCGGTGCCCAGTATCCGCCGGTACAGCCGCCCGCGCCTTACGCGCCGAGTGCTCCGACCTACACGCCCAACGCGCCCGATGTACCCCGCGTGGCTAATCTCAACGTCGTCGGCAGTCCGACGGCCAACACTTCACCAACCTACTCGCAATACCCGCCGCTTGAACCTCCCGCACAGCCCACCCCGGCCGGCGCGCCTGGACTTCGCGCGCCCGCCGAGGAACAAGTGGTCGACGTTCAGATCATCGGCAATCAGTCGGTCGGCAAGGCGACCATCCTCTCCCACATACGCACCCGGGCAGGACGTCGCTACGACCGAGCAACGATCGAAAAGGACGTCCAGCGGCTAGACGACACGAATCTGTTCGCCGACATCAAGACCTCCTCCCAACCGGCGCCGGGCGGGCGGATCGTCATCTTCCAAGTCGTCGAGCGGCCGACGCTACGCTACGTCAAGTTCGTCGGCAACCAGAAGCTGAAGAAGAAAACACTCCTTAAAGAATGCGGGCTGACAGTCGGCGGCGCGGCCAATCCGTTCGCCGTCCAAGAAGCCCAACGCAAGCTCGAACGACTTTACCACGACCGAGGCTATACCGAGGCTAGAGTGTCCATTTACGAAGGAGCCAAGCCGGGAGATCCGGGGGCTGTGTTCGTCATCCGCGAAGGCCCGAAACAACGGGTCGCGTGGGCCGATTTCATAGGCAACACGATCGCCTCCGACGGCAAGCTGCGTACGGTCATCGAATCAAAACAGGGCTTCATTCCCGTTGTCACCGGGAGTTACGATCGACGTAAGGTCGAAGAAGACAAGACTCGCCTGATCAACTATTACCGAAGTCTCGGTTTCTTCAACGCCCAGGTCGAACCCCAGGTCCGTTTCGTCGGAGAAGTCGGGTTGGGGGGCATGACTTTCTTCGAAGACCACGCGCTGGTCCGCGTGACGTTTGTCATCAACGAGGGACCCCGCTACAAGGTCCGCGATGTCTATTTCGGGGGAAACAAGAAATTCAACACCGACCAATTGGGCGGCGACCTCAAACTCATCCGCGGCGACTATTTCAATCAACGAGAGATGGAAACCGACGTTCGCGAGATCAAGGACAAGTACGGACGGATCGGATACGTCAAGGCAGACATTCGGGCCGAGCCGCGTCTGCTCGAAGAGCCCGGCATGTTGGACCTGGTCTACAACATCGACGAGGGCCACCGCTACATCGCCGGCCGCGTCGAGCCGGTCATCGCCGAGGAATATCCCCACACGAAGTTGTCGACCGTGTTGAACCGGCTGTCGATCCGGCCGGGCGACATCATCAACATCGACGAGCTTCGAGCCAGCGAAATTCGGTTGGAGGCGTCGGAACTCTTCGAAAACAACCGGTACGCCGGCATCTACCCGCGTATCGTGCTGACCGAACCGGAAACGGACAGCCAGCAAACACCCGAGAGGGAAGGGCGTCCGCAGATCGCCCAACCGCCGCGTCTGACCCGATTCCGCGGCCAGAGTCCCGACCCTCGACCGCAGGCGCCCCGTTGGGCGCCGACACGTCCCGCGCCCCCCACCTGGTCCGGCTCCCGGAACGGAGGATACTAGATGACCATGCCCGCTGTCCTGCCCGCCGTGTTGTATCGCCCGACTCGCCTGTTGCCGTGGCTTGCGTGCCTGACGGTCCTTGTGGGTGTTGTGGGTTGTCAGAGTGCTCCTTGGCAGTTCAGCCAGGGTGAATCGTTAGGCCTGGGCCGGTTGTCTAGCGTTGCCGACAGTCTGCCGCCGCCTCCGGGTCCGATCGGCGACTTCCGCACGCTCGACGCGTCACCCGAGTCCGAGACCAAGTCCAATACGTGGTCCAATACACGCCCGCAAGAGGTCCAGTACAGCGGCCCGCCGGCTTGGTCCCGGCCGACCGGCCAAGTGGTTCGTGCCCAATTCACCCCCGACGCCGGCCGTGCCGTGCCATCGTTGTTGCCTAGCCAGCCGATGCAGCCCTCCGGCACGACGTCCAGCGAACCATCAAACCTTTCCCCGCTCCAGTCGGCGCAGGCCGCGCCCGCCTACGGGCAGAACTACGGCCAGCCCGCGGGACCTTCGAACTGGGGCGAGCCCTATCTGCCGGGCCGGTTCGCCGAAGACCCGTCGCGGGGCGTGCTGGACGATCTGAATGATTTCGGCAACGAACCGTTCGACGATGATCCGTTCCGGACGATGACGTTGGCCCCCACGGTGCAAGGCCGTCAGACGGGCCGGTTCACGCTGGGTGTGGGCGTCAACTCGGACGTCGGGTTGATGGGCACGGTCATGGTTGAGGAACAGAACTTCAATTGGGCCCGATTCCCCCGGGGCTGGGCCGACATCCGCAACGCCACTGCCTGGCGTGGCGCGGGCCAGAAACTCCGCCTCGAAGCCATGCCCGGCACCGAAGTACAACGATACATCATCGACTTCCAAAACCCGTACCTGTTCCGATCCGATTACAGCCTCGGCTTGGGCTTCCACCTCTATACCCGACGCTACCTCGAATGGGACGAAGACCGGTTGGGCGGCCGCGTGGCGCTGGGCTACCTGCTCAAGCACGGGCTGACCGCCAGCATCGCCTACCGCGGCATGAAGGTCTCCGTCTACGACCCGGTCAACCCGGCCCCGCAAGATCTGACCGATGCCCTGGGCGACTCGACTCTGCATGGATTTCAATTCCGCCTGATCAACGACACCCGCGACAGCGCCTACCTGGCCACCCAGGGACACCTGCTCCAGTTTGGCGTCGAGCAGGTCGTAGGCACCTACAGCTATCCCCGACTCGACGCCGAATATCGCCGGTACTTCCTCCTGAAGGAACACCCCGACGGCACGCAACGCCACGTCATCGGCCTGCGCGGCTCGGTCGCCTGGAGCGGGTCCGATACACCGATCTACGAACGGTTCTTCCCCGGCGGGTTCTCGACCATCCGCGGGTTCGATTTCCGCGGGGCCTCGCCGCGCGACCCGGCCACCGGCGTCATCGTCGGCGGCAATTTCGAGATGTATGCCTCGATCGAGTACCTCTTCCCGATCACCGCCGACGACATGCTCTCGGGCGTCGTCTTCTGCGACACGGGCACGGCCGAGCCAACCATCGACCACTGGACGGACAACTACCGCGTTGCCCCGGGCTTCGGCCTTCGGATCAAGGTCGCCGCCATGGGATCCGCCCCGATCGCGTTGGACTTTGCCTTCCCCGTCTCCCACAACCGAGGCGACCGGTTCGAGATGTTCAGCTTCAACATTGGATTCTTCCGATAGACTACTCGCCGTCGATATTGTCGGTGGCATCATCGGCACTCGATACATCACCACCGTGGCGGACGATCCGGCCTTGGGCAGTGTAGATGACGTCCTCGGCGACGTTGGTCGCCAGGTCGCCGATCCGTTCGAGATTGCGAGAGACGGCCAGAACTTTCAGGAAAAGGGCGATCCGTTCGGGGTTCGCTTGGATGAGCGATTCGACCTGGCGGCGGATCTTGCGTTTCATCAGGTCGACCTCGTCGTCGCGGCGGCAGACGTCGCTGGCCAGGGCCGGGTCGAGGTTGACCAGCGAGTCGAGGCTGTCGCGCAACATGCTCTGCGCCTTTTCCGACATGCCAACCATGCTGAAGGGCAACTCGAGGTCGGGTTGCGTGGCCAGGGCCACGGCCTTTCGGGCGATGTTGACGGCCAGGTCGCCGATGCGTTCCAGGTCGTTGTTGATCTTCAACACGGCGACGATGAAGCGGAGGTCGCCCGCCACCGGCTGGTGCAGGGCGAGGATCTTGAGGCATTCCTCCTCGATTTCGACCTCGGCCCGATCGATCGACGCGTCGAGCCGGATTGCCTCTTCGGCCCGATCCAAGTCGCGCTGCTCGAACGCCTTGACCGACTGGCGGACCTGGTCCTCGACCACCGCGCTGAGCGCCAGCAGCTTCCGTTTGATCTGGTCGACTTCGCGAAACAGATGGATGGACATGGGTTTCTTTTATCCGAACCGGCCGGTGATGTAGTCTTCGGTTTGCTTCTCGCAAGGCAGCGTAAAGAGCTGCTTGGTGGCGCCGAACTCGATCAGGACGCCTTCGTAGAAAAACGCCGTGTAGTTCGACACCCGCGAGGCCTGCTGCATGTTGTGGGTGACGATGACGATCGTGTAGTCCGTGCGAAGCTCGTCGATCAATTCCTCGATCCGGGCCGTGCTGCGCGGGTCCAGGGCCGAGGCCGGCTCGTCCATCAGGAGGATCTCCGGATCGACGGCCAACGCCCGAGCAATGCACAGCCGCTGTTGCTGCCCGCCTGAGAGTCCTAACGCGTTGCTGTCCAACCGATCCTTGACTTCGTCCCAGAGGGCCGCGCGGACCAGGCTCCGCTCGACGATTTCTTCCAACACGTGCCGGCGGCGGATCCCGTGGATCCTCGGGCCGTAAGCCACGTTGTCGAAGATCGACTTCGGGAACGGATTCGACTTCTGAAACACCATTCCAACCCGTTTTCGCAACGACACAACGTCGACGTTCGGAGCATAGATCGACTGGCCGTCGATCCGGATGCTTCCCTTCAGTCGCGTGTCGTCGATCAGGTCATTCATTCGATTGAGCGTCCGGAGGAACGTCGACTTGCCACAGCCCGACGGGCCGATCAGGGCGGTGACCTGCCGCGCAGGGATGTTCATCGCGATGTCAAAGAGCGCCTGCGTCGGGCCGTACCAGAAGTCGAGGTTTTCGACCTGGACCTTGCAGTCGGACGGATCGAGTTGGTTATCGGGCTCTACCACCGCAGTCGCTTTCTGAACCTGGCCCGCAGCAGGACCGCCGCCAGGTTCACTCCCAGCACCAGGATCAACAAGACGAGGGCCGTGCCGTAGGCCATGGGAAGCGCCTTGTCGGCCGCCGGGTGCTGCGTGGCCAACACGTAGAGGTGGTAGGGCAGGGCCAACACCTGGTCGAACACCGAGCGGGGCAGCTTCGTCAGCGAAAAGGCCGCCACCGTCAACAGGATCGGCGCCGTTTCGCCCGCCGCTCGGCCGATCCCCAAGATCGCCCCGGTGAGCATTCCCGGAATCGAGTACGGCAGGACATTCTTTCGAATCGTTTCCCATTTTGTGGCTCCCAGAGCAAGGCTCCCTTGACGCAGCGACGCAGGCACGGCCCGCAGGGCCTCTTCGCTCGAGACAATGATCGTCGGCAGGACCATGCAGGCCAGGGTCAAGCTGCCGGCCAGGATGGACGTGCCCATCCCGCAAAAATTGACAAACAACCCCAAGCCAAACAGGCCGAACACGATCGACGGCACGCCGGCCAGCGTCACGATGGCCGACCGGATCCAGGCGGTGAATCGTCCCTGCTTGGCATACTCCGACAGGTAGATCGCACTGGTGATCCCCAGCGGCAAGGCCACGGCCAGCGTGCCGGTCACCAGGCAGGCCGTTCCAATGATCGCCGGCAGAATTCCCCCCGCGGCGCCGCTATCCTTAGGGAACGTCGAGAGGAACGCCCAACTGATCACCGGCGCGCCTTTCCAAACGATGTCGAAGATGATGTAACCGACAATCAGCACGATCGTATAGGTCACGATCCGCATCGCCCAGAACACCAGATTGTCGGAGAACTGACCGGCTTTCATGCCATCCGATACTTCTTCAAGGTCCGCTGCGCGATGCGAGTGAGGATATACGTCGCCAACAGCAGGATAATGCCCACACAGAACAACGCCTGATAGTGCTCGCTGCCGAACTCGACCTCTCCCATTTCCGCGGCGATCGTGGCGGTCATCGTCCGGACCGGCTGAATGGGAGAAAACGTGATCAGCCGGGAGTTGCCGGTGACCATCATCACGGCCATCGTCTCGCCGATCACCCGACCGACGGCCAGCATCACCGCCGCAATGATGCCCGACAGGGCCGCCGGCACGGTCACTCGCCAAAGCGTCTGGAGCTTGCTGGCGCCCAGGGCCAACGAGGCCGACTTATACGACTCGGGCACGCTACGAATGGCGTCCTCGGAGATCGAGATCACCGTCGGGATGGCCATCAACGCCAACAAGATCGACCCGCTCAAGGCGTTGAGCCCTGAGGGAAGACCGAAGATTGCTTTAACCAAGGGCACGACGACGACCAGGCCGAAGAACCCGAGCACCACCGACGGGATAGCCGCCAGTAGTTCGATGAACGGTTTGAGGATCTCGCGTTCCCAGGCAGAGGCGACCTCGGCGATGTAGACCGCCGCGCACACGCCGAAGGGGATCGTCATCAACGTAGCCAGCGTGGTCACCAACAACGTCCCCGTCACCAGCGGCAGAATCCCAAACGACACCCGCTGGAACGAAACGGGGATCCAGTTCTTGCCCAGCAGTTCGCCCAGGCCCGGCTTGACGGCGAACGGCACCGCCTCTTTTCCGATGAACAGGAAGATCAAAAGGACGATCAGGATGCTGGTCGACGCCGCGCCGACCAGCATCACTCGAATCGCTTTGTCTCGCCACATGCGACCGGGCATCAGCGATACCTACTTCGATCCGACCGGTACGTAACCTGTTTGAGCGACGATTTTTTGGCCTTCGGAGCTCAGGCAGAAGTCGATGAATTCCTTGACCAATCCTTCGGGCTTGCCGCCCGTGTAGAGGAGCAAAGGTCGGGCGATTGAGTACTCGCCGGAAACGACGGTGGCCTCGGAGGGAGCAACCGCTTTTGAATTCTCGTCCGCCTTGACGTTCAAGGATTTCACTTTGTCGCCCGCTTCGACCGCGTAGCCCAATCCGACATAACCGATGGCTCCCTCGTCCTGAGACACGGCCGTGATGATTGCGGAGGTGGCGGCCATGAGCCGCGCGTCGGGCCGATAGTCCTTCTTCTGGAGGACATGCTCCTGGAAGAAAACGTACGTTCCGGAGCTGGATTCCCGCGAAAGGACAACGATCGGCTTGTCCGGCCCACCAACGTCCGACCAACTTTTGTACGCGCCGGTGTAGATCTTGCGAATCTGCTCTTGAGTCAGTGTGTCGACCGAATTGGCCGGATTGACGACCACGGCGATCCCATCCGTGGCGACGACAAACTTCTGAGGAGGAGTTCCCTTTTCTTTCAGTTTGGCTTCCTCCGTCTCCTTCATCGCTCGCGACGCAGCGCAGATGTCGGTCGTCCCATTAATCAGGGCCTTGATCCCAGTGCCCGACCCACCACCTGTCACTGCCAGTTCGACGCCATGGTGCTTCTCCTTAAAGGCCTCCGCCCAGTTCCCACAGAGATGGACCATCGTGTCGGAACCTTTGATCGTGACTTTTTGTTCGCCGCCACCATCCTTACCGCCCTTCTCAGAACTCGGCTTGCAGGAGGTCGTTACGAACAAAGTGCAGATCGCGATCGCCAATCCGCCACCCACGTTTTTCAGGGTTTTGAACATTTCTTGCACTTCTCTCCTTCAAGGACTGGCATAACATGCCGTTGCACACACCCGCCGCCCAATTCGGCAGGGTCACATCGCTACGAATGCCCCGACCCGGCCGCCTGCTTTCCACGCCCCTTCTCGGCCGATCGGCCCAGTCTAGTCGTTCCCCCTTGCGCATCGTAGAGGCAGAATGTTAGGAGTGTGTGAGGATTCGGTTAGAAGTCTACAAGCAGCCGATGGAGTGCAAGAAACAGCACACACGGGGTGGCTGGCTAACAATCTGCTAACCAAAGTAAATAAGAATCAGGCCGGTTCGGAAGCTTCGACCGGATGGGGTAGATGGAGCGAGAAGATGCTTCCCTCGCCCGGCTCGCTCTGGACGGTGGCTCGACCGCCGTGCAACTGCATGATGTGCTTGACGATAGCCAGGCCCAGGCCGGTGCCGCCGAGCTTGCGGCTTCGGGCCTTGTCGACGCGATAGAACCGCTCGAACAACCGGGGAAGGTGCTCCCGAGCGATTCCGCAGCCGTGGTCGCGCACGCGGAGCACGATTTCGCCCGACGGGACCTGTTCGGCCTCGACGTGGATGGTCTGGCCCTGGTCACTGTATTTCACAGCGTTGCCGACCAGATTGACGACCGCCTGCTCGAGCAGGGCCGCGTTGACGTTGGCCTGAAGGCCCGGGTCACAGGTCAAGTCGATCGTCAGGTCCTTTTCCGTGACAGCCGGTTCGCACACCGCCACGGCCGACTCTAGAATCTCGCGAATCCGACCAGGTTCCAGGGTGAGATCCGTTCGTTGGGGATCCTGTTCCAGACGCGAAAGCGTCAACAGGTCCTCGATAATCGCGTTGAGCCGGTCGGTCTGGATGGCGACGATGCTTAGGAACCGCACCGCGTCGTCGGGTTGCTGGAGGGCTCCGTCCAGCAGTGTTTCAACAAAGCCTTTGATCGACGTGATCGGCGTGCGCAACTCGTGCGACACGTTGGCCACGAAGTCGCGTCGGACTCGTTCCAGACGTCGCAGTTGGGTCACGTCGTGCAAGACGACCAGCACACCGATCTCGCCCGGCCGCGCCCCGGGCGGTTCCATGTCGCGAAGCACCGTGCCCTGGGCGTGCAAGTAGCGTTCATCCGGGTCGTACAGAACGATCTCGTCCTCGACGGCCTCCTTCTCAGAGAAGACGCTCTCGACCAGAGCCAGCAGCCGGGGATTGCGGACGACCTCTTCGAGACTCCGCCCTCGGGCCGTTTCGAAATTGGCCGTCAGCAGCCGGGCGCCGGCCTGATTGAGTGTGATTACCCGATGTCGCTGATCGACGGCCACCACGCCTTCGACCATGCTCGACAAGACGGCCTCGACTTCGTTGCGCTGCCGGATGACGGTCCGCAGCCGTGCGTCCAGTTCGGCCGCCATCTGGTTCATCGTCTCGGACAGCGCGGCCACCTCGACCGAATCGCCCGTCGGAAGCCGGTGCGAGAAATCACCCCGGGCGAACTGCTCGGCTCCGCGTTTGAGTTGTTCCAGCGGTTGGGTAATCCGCCGCGCGAGGAACCAGCTTGCTACGGCCGCCAGAATTGCCACCACGAGCACGCCGCCGGCTACCTGCCACCGTACGGCGCGCAGCGACCCTTCGATTGACATCACCGGCACCGACGTTCGCAACACGCCCAGGACGCGGCCGTCCCGCTCGAGGGGAATCGCCACGTACATCATGTCGATCCCGAGCGTGTCACTGGGCCGGACCGATGGGTGGGGCGTACCGGCCAACGCGGCGATGATCTCCGGACGGTCGGCGTGATTCTCCATCTCGTCGGCCGGCTTTTCCGAATCGCCCACCACGCGGCCATTGGGCAGAATCACCGTTAGGCGCGTCGAGGCAGGCCCTCCGAGCCGTTCGCACAGGTCATCGATGCGGTGATAATCTTCCCCTTTGGCGAGTTGCCGTGTGATTTCCTCCTCCAACAATCGGGCACGCGACATCAGGTTGCCGCCCGTCTTCTCGTAGTAGAACTCCTTCAGCGTTCTGGAACCGTACCACCCCGCGGCCAGAAGGGTCAGAAGCATGGTCAAGAGGTAGACGGGGAAGAGCTGCCACAGCAGCCGTCGCTTGTGCATGGTCACTCCTTGAACCGGTATCCCACGCCGCGGACCGTTTCGATGTAGTCGCCCGCCGTGCCCAGCTTCTTTCGCAGGGCCACGATCTGGACGTCGATGCTCCGTTCGGTCACCGGATAGTTCTCTCCGTGCACCGCGTCGGAAATCTGCCGCCGCGTGAGGACCCAGCCCGGCCGTCGGGCCAACGAGTGCAACACGCGGAACTCGGTCGACGTCATTTCGACGGGCACCCCGTCCACGAGGACCTCGTGCCGGCCCGGGTGAATGACCAGATTGTGAATCTGTACCGGCGCGGCCGCGGTTTCCGCCCCGTCGGCCTTGCGCCGCAGGACGGCCCGCATCCGCGCTAACAATACCCTAGGACTGAACGGCTTGGTCAGGTAGTCGTCCGCGCCCAACTCCAAGCCCGCCACGATGTCCGATTCCTCTCCCTTGGCCGTCAGCATCACGATCGGGACGTCGCGAGTCCGGGGGTCGCTTTTAACAATCTTGCAAACGCTCAAGCCGTCCATGCCGGGCAACATCAGGTCGAGCACGACCAGGTCGGGCAAGGTTGAACCGATCGCCCGGAGGGCCTCTTCACCCGACGCCGCGCCGGTCACGGCATAGCCCGCTTTCGTCAGATTATAACGGACCAACTCGCGGATCTCTTCTTCGTCCTCGACCACAAGGATGTTTTGGTTGTTCATTACACTCACCATGGACAATTGTAGGGAGGTTGGCCCCGAGTTGAAATGGTTTTAGGGGATAGGGGATTAGGGATTGGGGATTAGAGGTTGGAGATTGCCTTGCGTGGCAACAGTTTGGGCTTTCTAGATTGGTACTTTAACCACCCCACATCATATCGTGCAACATGTCCCCCATTGGGAAGGACCAGGCACATATTCTGCTAACAAAACTCGGGCGTTTTTTCAGGACAACAACCGGTATTAGCAGCCACCCACATCATGCTTCTCTCTCCTTTTGGGAGTGGGTGGCGGCGCAGCCGCCGGATGATGGCGGCTCGTACTTCCAGAAACGCATCTACTGCGCCCGACATACGTGCGCATGAGCAGAATGCTGTCTGTCACAACGACAGATCGCGCAATAGAGAAGAGATCGAGACCCCACTACCGAGCCGTCAATAGCCCCGGCGATAGCCCCATTGCGTGAAGTCGCCGTAGTAGCCGTGGTGGCAATTGACAGCCGGGCGGTACGTCGCGCCGAAATAGCCCCAGCTATACGTCGGCACGCCGAACCCGTAACCGTACCAGGGCGAGCACTGGTTGTATTCGGGATAGCGATGCGGCGCGGGAATCCCGGCCGACTGGCCCTGGGCCGAATAGGCCTGCGGATGAACTGATTGAATAGGTATGGCCCGGGGATTGCCCGACCAGGCTGGCGTCTGGCGAGGCTGCCGTGCCGGAAGCAAACGCCCCAATTCAACGGCGCAGGCCGTCTCGGCCATGACCAGCCACAAGGTCCCGACTATCACCAGCCCACCGAAGAACAATCCGCGCCGGCTCATCCGTGCACCCCCTTCCGTGCTGATCGAAAATAGGTACTCCTCTCGTTGATCGATCAGGTCAGCCACAGAAGAGAAACCGGATGTGCCGATCCTAGCGTCAAATCCGTCTGGAGGGTCCGCCTGTTCCGCCTGGGTAAGCGGGGTAAACCGTTCGGCAAGGATACAGCATCCCTGGATAGGTTCCCTGGGAAGCGATAGGCCTGGCTGTGAGATGCCTTCTCAGTCGTACTGAATCAGGCTGATGACCTGGTGCGGGGCCAGGGCCTTGGCGCCGGCCAGGCCGGTCAGCTCGATGAGAAACAGGCAGGCGGCCACGGTCCCGCCGGCTTCTTCGATCATCTCGCAGCACGCCCGGACTGTCCCGCCAGTGGCCAGCAGGTCGTCAACGACCAGCACGCTCGCCCCGTCGGGGATCGCGTCAACGTGCATCTCGAGTGTGTCGGTGCCGTACTCCAGTTCGTACGTGTGCGAGAGCGTCTCGAACGGCAACTTGCCCGGCTTGCGGATGGGCACGAGCGGGACCTGCAGCTTCAGCGCCAACGGAGCAGCGAAGAGGAACCCCCGCGCTTCGGCCGCGGCGATCCGGTCGATCTTCAGCCCGGCCACACGTTGGGCCATCTGGTCGATCGCCCGCTCGAACGCCTCGGGTGCTTCCAACAGCGGCGTGATGTCGCGGAAGTAAACCCCTGGCTTAAAGTCCCACGTTGCGCGGATGTAGTCAGTCAGTTCCAACGGCGTCGTCTCAGGCATGGCACACGATTCCTCGGAGAAAGGGGGCCGAATTTCCGCTCCCAATATAGGCGGCCTACCGCCTGACGCAAAGGGCAACCTTTACTCCTGCCTAGCAACCCAGCAGCTTGGCCGTGACGAGCCAGCGGAGTTCGCCACCGCCGACCTCGAGCCGGTCGTAGAACCGCACGGCGGCCGTGGCCCCTTTGGAAAGCCGAATCCATCCGCCCGACTGACCGATCAATGTGGCGACCATCCGGCCCACGTCCGGGGCGTGGCCGACCCAGGCGATCTCACCATGCTCGTCCGTTAGCTGGTCTGTCCAGGCAACCATCGTCTCCAGATCACTTCCTGGTTGAAGCTCCAGTTTTTCGACAAGCTCGACACCACCGCCAAGGGCATCGACCAGGATTTCGGCCGTCTGGCGGCATCGGACCAAGGGGCTGGTCGCCACCAGGCTCGGCCGGACGCCCCGCTCGACCAGCCGCCCAGCCACCTCGGCAAATCGCTTGACCCCTTTGTCAGTCAACGGCCGCTCGCAGTCGTCGGCCCACTCCGGATCACCGAAATGCCCGGCCCACGCATGGCGAAGAAGATACAAATTCATGTTGTTCGCTCCCGGGGAATCAAGTGGCTGGTGGTTAGTCTTGTGGATCTAGTTGGGCATGATTAGTGAGCACATTGGTCGTTCAAGTCATTCATGGGCTGACCAAATTTTTAGTCTATTGATCATTGTCCAGACAACGTCACTGCTTGTGTTACGACGGCAACAGCCCAGACTGTTGTTTGTTGGTTTGCTTGGACATGATCCCTTTAGGTGCCTGCCTAGGCATGCAGTTGCAGGCAAATCCAGGGCGTTGTTCGAATGGCACGGCTAACGATGTTGTCTGAAATGGATCACTCGAAGAACCACTAGTCTGTCTACGATTCGTCGTTTTCTCCGTCCTGTCTCCGATTATCTATTCCCCGGAGTAAGGCCACGACGAGGGCCACGCCGGCTAGTGCGCCGACTAGGAGCACTCCAAACACCAGGGCAATCACCTCTGGGGCAAGACCCATCCATTGTAATGTGCCTAGGAGCACAGCCAGCGCGGTGGTAGCGATAAGGAGCGTGCCGATGCCATATTGGATCGGCGGGCGAGATGGGGTGGGTGAATCGGGACTCATGACTGGGTTCCTTGATGCCGACACGAACGCTGACAAAGCACCGGCTCCAAAATTACCAACCTTCCCCTTGAATGAAGGGGTTCTGGTAGACTTGGTAATCTCGTTGACCGATTCGCATCACCACCGAGGTTTTGGCGAAGCGAAATTCTCCCTCGTCGCAGTCCTTGTGTCGATTGTCGCCTCGAAACCGATCTGATATATTAACAAGTTCGTCTAGATCCCGCAGTTGCCCCTCGTGTTGGGGGGCCGGGGCAAGGCATGGTCGTTGCGTTGTTTGGGAGTGGCGCTGATCGGAGCGAGGCCGCCAAAGTTGGGCGCCTGGGTACGTCTACGATTATCGCCGCCAGCCAGGGTTGTAAACAAGTCACATTATGGTCAATCGAAACCTGATTCGAGGTCTGGATCTTAGCGAGAACGAATGGCAGAAGGAATTGGACGCCGCGCTGGAAGGGGCGCCCGAGGACGAAATCGATTGGGGTGGTCAAGAGGTCGCGCTCAATGAGATCGTCGAGGGTAAGGTCCTCCGGGTAGACGGCGAGTTCGTGCTGGTCGATGTGGGCTATAAGAGCGAAGGCGTGATCCTTCGCAGCGAGTGGGACGAGATGGAGCCCCCGCCCGAAGTCGGCCAGACCATCAAGGTCCTGGTCGAGGACGTCGAGGACGTCGCGGGCCGGGTCGACGACACCCGGGGCATGATCTGCCTCAGCAAGCGGAAGGCCGAGAAGATCGAGGCCTGGATGAAGGTCATGGAGACGGTCCAGGAAGGGGACGTCGTCACCGGCCAGGTCACGCGAAAAATCAAGGGCGGGCTGCTGGTCGACATCGGCGTGAACGTCTTCCTGCCGGCCAGCCAGGTCGACATCCGCCGCCCGGCCGACATCGGCGACTACATCGGCCGGACGATCCAGTGCATCGTCCTGAAAATCGACGAAACCCGGCGCAACATCGTCGTCAGCCGCCGGACGCTGATCGAATCGGAACGGGCCGAAAAGAAGTCCCAACTGCTCGAAGAGCTCGAAATCGGCCAGATCCGCAAGGGCGTGGTCAAGAACATCGCCGAGTTCGGCGCGTTCGTCGACCTGGGCGGA
>JAFGFF010000190.1 GCA_016931075.1 Pirellulales bacterium
ACCATCCTCGACATGGTCGGCGCCGAGCCGCGCACCGTCGACGGCGAAAGCCTCGTGCCGCTGCTCAAGCAGCAAGGCGACCTGAAGCGAGACGCCATCTATTGGCATTACCCTCACTACAGCAACCACCTCCAGCCGCCCTACAGTGCCATCCGCCAGGGCGACTACAAGCTGATCGAATGCTTTGAAGACGGCCGCCTGCTGCTTTACAACCTGAAGGACGATTTAGGCGAGAAGAACAACCTGGCCAAAGCCATGCCCGAGAAGGTCAAAGAGCTGCACCAGAAACTTATCGCCTGGCGCAAATCTGTCGACGCCCAAATGCCCTCGCCCAATCCGGACTACGACCCCGCCAAAACTCGTTGGAACCGCCGCCAGGGGCAGATCGAGAGCATCTACAACACACGGTGATGCATGCCCCAGGGTGCTCGGGTGCCACTGGCTCCGCCAGTGCTTTGTGGCATTGCTAGGAGCTTCCCCGTTCCGGCAACCAGCACTGGCAGAGCCAGTGGCACCCGAGGGCAAGCGAACTCGCATGGTGGAATCGGAGTACGTCACATGCCTCGAACCAGACCCGGCTCGAGGAAGACCAATCGGGCGGAGATGCGATCCGGGCCGAGGCCGTACATAGCGGCCACCGCGCGGCGGTAGGCGGCCAGTTGGGGGCGGTAGATTTCGATCCGGGCGTCCAGGGCGGCAGGATTCGAGAGCGAGACGGCGTCGGTCTTGAAGTCGATGACGTCGGCAGCCGCCGGCGTGGGGCCGTCGAACAGAACGACCAGGCGGTCGATTGTGCCGGTCAGCAGGGCGTCTTCGTCGCGGACGGCGAAGCGGCGTTCGCAGTGAACTTCCAGATGGGGTTGGCCTGACTGGGGATTGAATTCGGCCGCCGGCGTGTGTGGACCGAGTTGGCCGCTCGTGTACGACTCGCGGCGGAGCGTTTCAGCGACGACCGGCTTGGCCAGGGCCTCGTGGAAGAAGGCCAGGTGCGGCCCGAGGTCGCCGACGCCCGGTGCCACGCGGGCGGCGACGGCCCGAAGCGTCGCCTCGTCGGGCAACCCGTCTTCTAGCCAACCGATCGTCTCGAACCAGGCGTGCAACAGCGTGCCGCGAAGCTGAGCCTCGGACGTCTCGCGGAACCGATCGGCCAGATCGACTTTCCGCCCGCCCTCAAGCTGCGAAGGGCTTCGCCGGTCCAAGTCCCGTCGCCGGGTCGCCCGTTGGACAAGTTGCAGCCCGACCGGTTCTGCTTCAACCTGGGTGGCCTCTGCCTGGGTGGCACGGGCATCTTGCCTGTGAGGACACTGGCGAGACGCCAGTGCCACCTTGGATGTCACCTCAGCTTCTTGCTTCTTCGAACCAATCCAATCCAAATCTCCAGCCGTGAACAGGGCCGTCTCGGGTTCGGTCGGATCGGGTGAGGCCAGGGCCGCGCGGAGAATGCCGGCCCAGGTGGTGGGCAAGCTCCGCTCGTTTGCGGCCGAGGGAGCGATGATCATCTCCAGGGCGTGGACCGCTCGGGTGACGGCGACGTACAGCACGCACAGGGACTCTTCGACCCGTTGACGCTGGTTGTCGTCGAACATGGCGGCGAACGCGCTCGGCAGCAGGGACCGGCTCTTCAGCCCGACATAGCGGCATACCCGCTGGATCGGCCCCGTCGGCTCGCTCCGGCCGACGACCAGCCGAGGCGATTGGCCCAACAGCTTCACGTCCAGCTCGGGCAAAACGACGACGTCGAACTGCAGACCCTTCGCCTGATGGAACGTCATCACGCGGACATCGGCCGACGAGGGATCTTCGACCTTCTGCTGCTCGACCAGGCGGACGAAGTCGTCGGCCCGAGTGGTCGCCCGGGCGTCGTAGCCGTAGGCCAGCTCGACCAGTTGGACCAGCCGGCCGAGCTCCCGCGCGTCGCACTCCGAGGCCAGCCGCCGGGTCCAGTCGTGAAGCGTCGGCCCGTAGCCGTCGTTCATCAGCCGCTCGCGCAAATCCCGCGCGACGCGAACGGCCGCCTCGGCGTCGTCGTGCCGCGCGGGGCCCAGCGTCTCGGCCAGCGGCGAGTGGGCCACGTGGAATCGGGCCGTCGTGTCGCCCGGGTGATCAGCCAGACGGAGCACGGAGAGAAGCAACTCGACGGCCGGCGAGTCAGTCAGCGGATTGCCCCCTTCTTCGCTGGCTGGAATGTTGGCCGCGCGGAGCAGGTGAATCAGCCTCGCGACCGTCTGGTTCTTCCGCACGAGCACACCGATCGACCGGCCCGGGGCGTTTTTGTACCACCAGGCGATCCGCTCGGCCGCGTCGGCGAGCGTCACGTCGGCCTGCTTCTGCCCGTCCTCGGCCGCCGGTGCGGTCAGCAGTCCGCAAAAACCGCCCAATTCCGTTCGGGCCGTGGTATGCGTTGAAAACCGCTCGGCGAATCGGGCGGCAGCTTCCGGGTGTCGGGCCAAGACCGGGTTGGAGGCCAGGTTCTCGAACACGCGATTGACCGTGTCGATCACCACAGGGCTGGAGCGGAAACTCTGATCAAGCCGTCCGGCCGCCAGGCCTGGCATCTCGCGGTCGATCGCCTCGAAGATCTCGGCCATCCCGCCGCGCCAGCCGTAGATCGCCTGCTTCACGTCGCCCACGCAGAAAAACGACCGCCGCCGCGTGCCGTCGACCACGCGCCGGGCGATCGGCCGCAGGACGTGCCATTGGATGGGCGAGGTGTCCTGAAACTCGTCCAACAGCAGGTGCCGCAGGTGGGCATCCAGCCGGTAGGCAACCTGATCGAGCCGATCGTCCATCCAGTTGCCGGCCAGCCGCCGCGTCACCTCGTCGAATCGCAGACTCCGCGCGGCCAGCTTCCACCGTGTGTAGGCCTCGTCGAATCGGGTCAACAACTCGCCGGTCGCCACGGTCTGGTTGGCGATCCGGCCAATAATCTGGGCCTTGGCGTGGGCGATCAACGGCCGATAGGCCTCTTGCACCGCGTCGGAGAGCGGCTTCGTATAGTAGACCGGATCGTCGTTAGCGATCTTGCCTGCCAGGCCCTTTTCGAGGAACGCCTCCCACTGTTCGGCCGCGAACCGTTCCAAATCGTCCGCCCGGGCCTTTTCGATTCGCTTGTCCGAGGGCAAAGGTAGCGATGGCAGGGTGTCAAGGGCCGCTTGGACCTCTTCGGGCGACGGCGCTTTCGGCCTCGGCAACGCGTCCCACGCCGCCGGGGGCGATTCGACGAAAACGTGATAAAGGTCCGTGACCAGCGAGCCAAGCTGCGCGCTGACCGACCGGGCAACCTCGCCTTTGCTCAGCAGGTGCATCAGCCGGAGTGTGTCCTCGGTCGATTGGCCCTGCAGCACGTCGCGAATGGCCTCGGTCCGCAACCGCCGGTCGTCGTACTCCTCGGCGATCTGCCAGGCCGGCGGCAGGCCCAGTTCCAGCCCGAAGCTTCGGGCGATCTGGATGAAGAACCGGTCCAACGTCCCGACGCGGAGCCGGTGCAGTTGGCGCAGCATTTTGTTCAACAGATCGAGACATTGCTCCCGAGTCAGGCCCGGCTGGTTGGCGAACACGGCCAGCTCGGCGCACTTCGCCTCATCCAGCGCCGCCTCGGCCAGCCGGAGCAGTACCCGATCCAGGATTTCGCCGGCCGCCTTGCGGGTGAACGTCGTGGCCAGGATCGCGTCCAACGGCTCGTCGGCCAACGCCAGGGCGAGGAACCGGTTGCTCAACTGAAACGTCTTGCCCGTCCCGGCCGACGCGCGGATGACCGTGTTGTCGAAGGGCTCGCTCATTCGTCCCCTCCTTCGCCGTTGCCGTCCTCGGCGTCGTCGATCATGGCGGCCCCAAATCGGCCGTCTTGGCAGATGGCGGCGAAATCTTCGGAAAAGGCGGGCGGAGGTTGGACGGGCGGCCAGAAGGTTTCGTTGCGGACCGCGCGAACGACCGATCGGGCCATCTCGTCGGCCTCACGCAAATCGTCCTCCGACCAATCGGCCTTCAACAGCCCAACCTTCGAAAGATCCTTCGGCAGCACGAGGTAGCCCAACTCGATACCCTCGTCGGGGGCGATCGGTTGGACCAGGTGCCGATACAAGGGCAGTTGCAGGTCGATCCAGCCGTCACGGGTGCGATGGGCCGCCTCGGGCTTCTTCGGGCTGTCGGACGTCTTGTAGTCGGTCAAGAGCATCCGGCCCGACGCGTCGTGGACGTCGATCCGGTCGATCCGCCCATGCAGTCGCATCGGCCGGCCGTCGACCTCCAACAGGGCCGCGTCGTCCTGGGGCGACCATTCGGTGTGCAGAATCCGCCAGCCCCGGGCCGTGTGGTCGGCTTGCCACTGGGCGAACCGCCGCAGCCGGGCGCGAAGCTGCTCGACCTGCACGAGCACGGCCGGCCACGGATGCTTGCCCCAGAAGGCGGCGACGAGTTGCTCAAGACGCTTTTCCAACACGGCGGCGATCGCGTCCGGATCGGACAGCCCGGCGGCGTCGCTCTGGCCGAAATGCTGCAAGACCTCGTGGGACAACGAGCCGAACGCGCGGCCGTCGAGTTCGTCCGACCGGTCGGCCAACGGTTCGAGTTGGAGGCAATGCCGCAAATAGTACCGATAGGGGCAGGCCAGGTAGTCGCGGAACTCGGTCACCCGCATCGACGTGACCGGCTCGGCCAACGGCTCCGGCCGGGGCGGATCGCGCCGCCAATGCCCTGGGCCAGGATGCAACATGCCGGGGCCAAGCGACGTGCTCGCGGGTGTATGCAGCGAGCCGAAAAGCTGCACCGCGCGCCGGGCGGCCGTTTCGGCGTCGTTGGCAAAGAGCAACCGACTGGGCAGCATCGGGTCGCCCTCCGTCGAACGACGGCCCACAATCAAACGCAAGTCGCGCCCCGACGCGGCCAACGCGCTCAGGGCGTAGGCGTCCCGGGCGAAACGCCGGTCGTTGTCCTCGATGCCTAACTCGTGGCGAAGCTGGTTCGGCAGGAACGGGTCCTCGTTGACCGCCGTGGGCACGATGCCTTCATTCATGCCGGTGACGATCAGGGCCGGCGCGTCGTCCAAAGGCAGTTCGAGCCAGCCCAACAACTCGATCGCCTCCTGGCCGGAAGGAGGCGAGATTCGCTGGCTCGACGCCCGCCGCAACACCAGCCGCAGCGCCTCGGCCGGCCCGAGCTTGGGCGAAAGGGCCTCGGGAATCTCACGGCCCTCGGCCAACACTTCGTGGATTTTTTCGCACGTCGAAAGAACGGCCCGATCGTCCGGATCGTCGGGGTCCAACGGCTCGCGGCCGAATAACGTGACGATTAGTTCAATCACCGCCTCGGCCCAGTCGCCCAACGAACGTTTTTTAGAAATGGTTGGTCCCAGGGCGACAGATTCTTGGGTGGCTGGGGCAGAGCGAAGCGGTGCCCCAGAAGGCGAGGACTCTGGGGCTTCACTTCGTTCAGCCACCTGCCACCCGGGATTTATTGTTCCAAGTAGCTCCTCAATCGCCTCGAACACCTGTCCGACCATCTCGCTTTCCTCGGGCCGGCCCAACCACGGCGGCCCGGCCCGATGCGGCAGATGAAGTTCGTGATAGGTATCCATCGCCGAGAGCCAGTCGCCTTCGATTGGCCGGCTTTCGAGCCAATCATGCATGGCCGGGTGGCGGACCAAGGCGGCGAAGGACTCGAACGTCCGGCCATCGAGGTAATCGGCCACCGCCGAGAGCAACCGGCAAGGCGCGGTCCGCGAGACGGGCACGCCCGCCCCGTGTCGCGCGGCCAGGCCGGCCAATTGGAGACGCTGTTCGAGATGCGGCACGACCCGGGCGTCGGGCACGCCGACCGTGATCTCCTCGGCGGCGAACCGGCCGTCGAAGCCCGCGATCGTCTCGACCACGGCGGCCGCCTGCTCGGCCGGGCCTTCCGCCACGGTGATCCGTTCGGCGCTCAGGTCGATCGACGCTTTCTGCCATCGTCCCGGGTCGAGGCAGCCCAAGGCGTCGAACCGGGTGGCCAACTCTTCGGGGGCGAAGACCAACGCGATCACCCGATCGCCGACCTGTTCGAGCATTTCGCGTTGTGCCCGATTCATGTCGACCGTGCCCAGCAGGACAATCGTCCGATCGGTCCGGCACTCGCCGCCGCGAAGTGCGAACAGCCGGGCCGTCTGCCGGTCCCAGAGTTCCAGGCTGTCGAGAATCGCCAGATAGGCCTCCTGCAAGTGCCGCAGCACGTTCCATCGGGCTTCTTCCCGGAATCCGGCCATTCGCTGGCCGCAGTCGACGACCGTTTGAAAATCCATCGCTTCGGCCGCCAACTCGCGGTGCAGCCGGCCGAGCATCTCGCCCAGGGCCAGCCATCCGGCCAGGTCGTCGGCCTCGGGCGGGCGCGACACCAGACGGCCCAACCGCTCCGGCTCCGCCCGACGGAGCGATTCGACCCAAGCAAGCTGCTGGACCAACTCCGGCGCGAACGGCCGCTGGGCCTGATAGAGCTTCTCGGGCAGCCGGCCGACGGTCACAATCTCCGGCGGCGTCAGCACCAGCCGGGTTTCTTCCGCCCGTTCGACCAGCAACTCCAACAACCGCCTCCCCGCCCTCGCTCCCGGCACGGCCACGACCAGCCCACTCAGGTCGAGCACCATCCCATCCCCAAACCGCGCGCCCACCCACTCCACCGCCGCCTCCAGCGCCGGCCGATCCCATCCGAGCATCACACGTTCAATGGGCATGGTGGATTATTTGAAAAAGGGAAAGGGAAGGGGCCACGGAAGAGAAGAATGCAATCTTTTATCTACAACGATCTATCATGTGGTTGTGGAATCTCGGGATGCTGCGGAATGGGCAAGGGCAAGTAGACGGCGATCTTCCACACTATCTAATCGCGATTTCACCCAAACATACTTACTGGATCCGTCATCATCAATCAAAGCAATGTCGGGATACTCTGCGAGATCCGAGCGTCGCAGACGAATCGATACGTGGTGGGTGCCTCCAGTGATCGCGAAAATGATGTTTGTCTCTGGATGAGCAAGCGCCGCCGTTGCACGAATCACCCAGCGACATGATGGTGGAATGTCAATTCCCGCCTTGCTCCACAAGTAGTCAGCCAGGTCCGGATGACCATCTATCCTGCGCATAACCGCTTGTTTCCCATCGATTCTCTCGACAATTTTCGAGTATGGATACGTTGGTGCATAGGGAAGTCTCGTCAACAAGAGGCTCTTATTGCCAGGTATCATGAAACGGTCCAACTCATCGATGTCGTTATCGATTGGGGGTTTGAGGATCAGGAAATCAAGAAGCTTGCGAACCATTGCTTTACCCCGGCGATGCATTTTTCCTAACTGGGCAGAGGAACCATCGTAAGTTGAATAGTCTCAGGCCAGTTGTCTTTCTCAGGCTTTGGTGTTATCCACGGCCGTTCTCGGTTTCTCTTGCACGTCCCCACCAAGCATCTTTGTCCATCGGAGTTCATCCGTGGCCCCTTCACCTTCCTTCCGCGACAATCCGCTCCAGGTCCACAAACTTCGTCCTGTCAAGCCCTCGATAGCGTTCGGGATGACAAGTCAGGATGAGGATCTGGAACCGGTCGGCAGCTTCGTCCAGGAGGTTGAGCGTGCGGACGAGTCGGGCGTTGTCGGTGGCGGTCAGGATGTCGTCCAGGAC
>JAFGFF010000019.1 GCA_016931075.1 Pirellulales bacterium
CGCGAGCCGTCGAGCATGCGGGCGTCGACCATCGGGCAGGTCTCGTCCACACGACGGCCCACCTTCGAAATGATCCGGTCGATGATCTGCATCAGGTGGTTGTTGTCGCGGAACGTGACGCTCGTCTTTTCCATCTTGCCGCGACGCTCCGCGTAGATGTTCTTCGGACCGTTGATCAGAATGTCGCTGATCGTCGGGTCCTTGAGCAGAACTTCCAGCGGGCCGAGGCCGAACGTCTCGTCGAGCACCTCGTCGATGAGCCGCTCGCGCTCGTTGCGGTTCAGGAGCGTGTCTTCCGTGTCGCATAGATGCTCGACGACCAGCCGGATCTCCCGACGCAGCACGTCCCCTTCGAGCTCCCCGACACGGGACAGGTCCAACTTGTCGACAAGCTTGCTGTGGATGCGCTGCTTGAGCGCCTCGAAGTTGGCTTCTTTAGAGTCGGTAGGTCGAGCGGGGGTGGTGGGTCTCATGGGGGAAACCGTTCGGCAGCGTCACTCCATCGATGTCCGGTCGCAAACCGATTTCGCGAACTTCGGGGTTTAGTAACCGTGCCCTCCGCAAAGGCAAAGGTACACAGCACTTCAACGAAAGCATAGCTTACGTTGCGGACGGGAGAGCCGGTCCTTCTGTACCGGTTGTAGAGGTCGCGGCAAGGGTAGACGAGCGATGGGACGTCTACTTTTCGCGTTTGCCGGAAAGACGGCCCAGCAGGCGGCCCAGGCTGGAACGGCCGCCTAGGGCCGGTTGTTCGGCGTTCGGGTCGCCGGTGATCGCGTCGGCCAGGGCGAGGATCGACTGGGTGATCGCCGCCTTGGGGGCCTGCTCGATCAGCGGCACGCCGTTGTTGCGGACTTCGATCATCGTGCGATAGTCGTTGGGCAACTGCCAGTAGATCTCGCGGCCGATCGTCTCTTGAGCCTTCTTGAGCGTGATCTGGCCGCTGTCCAGGCCCATCCGGTTGACCACGACGTGCACCTTGTCGGCCACCCCGTCCATCTCCTTGAACGAGGACATCAGCCGCACGATGTTCCGCAGGCAGGGCAGATCGAGCTGCGTGACCAGCAGGATCTTGCTGGCCATCTCCAGGGCGATCATGTCGATCGCGCTGTAGGACTTCGACAGGTCGAGCACCAGGTGGCTGAAGCTCGCCTTGAGCAGCCCGAACACCCGGCGCATGTCCTCCGGCGTGATCATTGCGATGTCTTCCAGTTGCGCCGGGCGGGGCAACAGGAATAGGCCGGAGGAGTGCTTGGTCAACGAACGCTTCAGAAGCGTGAAGTCCAGTCGTGTGACGTTTTGGGCCACGTCGACCAGCGTGTAGTCGGGAATCGTATCAAGTTGGACGTCGGCGTCACCCAGGCAGAGGTCCAGGTCGACCAGGCCGACGCTGTTCGACTCGTGCCGGGCCAGGGCACAGCCCAGGTTCACGGCGATGCTCGTGCTGCCCACGCCCCCGGTCACGCCGGCCACCGCGACGATCTGGCTCCCCCGAGGCTTGTTCTCGCCTCGGCCGAACCGCCGCTCGCTGATGCGGCCCAACGCGGCGACCAGGTCGTCGACCCGGATGGGCTGGGTGAGAAACTCCTTCGCACCGGCCCGGATCGCCTGCAAGATCAGGTTCCCGTCGGACGAGGAGCTGACGACCAGGACCGAACATTCGGGCGAGGTCTCGGCCAGCGAGGAAACCAACTCGAGCGCCTTCTCCGGCGACGCGTCCATGACCACCAGGCCGATGTCCGGGTGAGTCTGGCCCACCACGTCGGCGAAGAACTCGTATCGGGAGCACTCGGCTTCGAGCCAGACCATGTCCATCCCCAACAACAAGTTTTTCAGCGCGTCGCGCGTCGCGTCGTTGGGGTCGACAATCGCCAATCGAAGGACATTGCTCATGGTCGTGCGTCGTCAGGATGCGGGAGGTACTGGGGCGCCGGTCCGCATAACCTCCGTCTCCCGGAGGTCGTGGCGGTCGCGTCACGGCCGGCGATGTTCGTCGGGCACCATGGCCGCACTTGTCGTGGCCGTGCATTGCCCGCCGAATCATACCCACGACAAACGTGGGCATGACGCCCGATTTCCCATGTTAACGGATCACCAGGCGCCACATATTAACGTAGCACGCCGTAACCGGTCTGGCCTTGGAAGCCGGGTAGCGGGGCCGGGCTGGAACGCCTGACGTTGACACCGCCCTGCCAATTGGTCCGGTTATAACGACCGGAACGATCCGTCTGATAGGCCGTCCGGATGACCTGCTGCTGCCCGTCGTTGGGCACCAACCTCGGAACCGAACCCATTGGTTCCGGGCTGGGTTCCAGCGTCATTCCGGGCACCGCCTGGCCCCCCGGGTAGGAATCGGCGACAGAACCCGATGGACAGCAGTTGGGCACCTCGATGTGACCCTTCCAGTAGAGTTCGTGGTCCGAAGGACTGGTGGTCCTCATGCCGGGGCCGCATTCGGGCACTTCATCCGGGTTCATCGCGTCGACGATCTCGGGCGTGACCATGATGAGCAACTCGATCTCGTTGAGCCGTTCCTCGACGCGGCGGAACATGGCCCCGATGTAGGGCGCCTCGCCCAAGATCGGGAGCCCGCGGGACTCGGCCTCGACCCGCGTCTGCACCAACCCAGCGATGGCCAGCGTCTGGCCCGCCTGAAGCTCGACCGCCGTTTCGACCTCGCGCGAGCGAAGGCCAGGCACGGTGATGCCCTGGAGGACGATGCTGTTGCTCGGATCGATTTCGCTGATCTTCGGCCGGACCTCAAGGCGGATCTTGCCGTTGCCCAGCACAATCGGGATGAAGTCGAGCTGCGTGCCGTACTTCTTGAACTCGATCGACACGGTCCCGAGGCTCTGCGGGACGAGGATCGGGATCTCCCCGCCGACGTTGAACGTCGCTGGCCGGCCGCTCACCGTGGTCAAGGTCGGCTCGGACAGGATCTTCAACAGGTTGTTCCGCCGCAAGGCTTCGAGAATGCCGAAGAAGGCGTTGCTTCCCTCGGTGACGTTGAAAGCGAAGGTCTGGTTCCCGCTAGCGGCCGCCTGGGGCGGGGTGATTTCCAGGACGGGAATGCCACCGACCATCTTCAGCTCCTCGCTGGCCGGCGCGACGGCTCCGAGCAGTCCCGCGACGCTCGACGCCACGATGCTGTTGCCCGAGAGCTGCGTCCAGTCGAATCCCATCGTCCGGAGCTTCGTCCGCGAGACCTCCATCACCTTCACGTGCAGGAGGACCTGCTGGACGCCGGCGACGGTGATGTTGTTGATGACCTTGGCGTAGTACTCTTCCGCGATGCGGATCACGTGGTCGACGTGTTCCGGCTCGTCGATGTAGCCCGTGATGAAGATGCTGTTAGCCACGGGCACCACCTTGAGCGAGGCCCCGGGGAACAGGGCCTGGAGCTTGGCGTCCAGTTCCCGGGCGTCGGCGTTGACGATCACGCCGACCGAGTAGATCTGCCCGCTGGCCGTCCAGAGGTTGATGTGCGTCAGCCCGGCCTTCTTGGCCTCGATCTGGACCTGGTTCGGCGCGAGGATGGTCGGCTGCAGGATCTCGGGATTGTTGACGCCGATGCGGGTGATCCGCTGGTCGAGCGCGAGGATGCGGGTCGTGTTGATGATCATTTCCATCCGCTCGTTGGTCGACGTGAGCTGACGGACCAACTGCGGCTCACCCGGCTGGACGATCGGCGGCTGCGGTTGCGACGCCGTGGGGGCGATGCCCGAGGGCGGCGGTGTCCTTCCCGCCGAGGGAGTCAAAGGAGCCGTCGGAGTTGCCGCTTGGGCGATTCGGATTTGGCCGTAGGTTCCGACCTGCGGAGGATAGGCCGGATATTGATATTGAAGGGACGCCGGCTGCGAGACGGTCCTGGGAGGCAACGTCTGAGGAGCCAGCCTCAACGTGCTCTGGCCCAGCGAAGCGGAAGCCAGGGCCACGAGAACCCCCAACGATACGGCCGCCATGCGGCGGGTCGGGAGGTGGAACGACCGCGATGTGTGACTTGCCATCCTTGTGCTTCCTTGCTCGATGCCCCACGCGGGGGCGGTTCATCCTTGAACTCAAACGCGGCCGTTCCTGGCAGCTTTTTCCTTTCGGCTACTAGGCGTCCGGATCCTTCGGTTGCCCGTCGGGCTGGGCCGGTGGCGCGGGAGGGGCAACCATCGGTTCGGCGGGCGGAGCCGGCGGCGCGCCGCCTTGGCTTGTGTACCAACGCACGCCGCCCGTGTTCGGGTCAACCTGCTGTTGCAGCATCACGTCGCTGACGTCCGAGCCCATCAACAACTGGACGTTCCAGGTCTCGGGCTCGGCCAGCGGAATCGGTTGGGTCTTGGGCGGTTTCTTGGTTTCTTTTTGGGCCTGCATTCCCTTGAGCAGGTCGAAGATGCCTCCCGACTTGCCGGAAGGCGCCATGGGCATTCCTTCCGCCTTGCGGTTGCTTCCGCTCGACATGCCAAGCAGTTCCCCTGGCGTGGTGCCCGGGGTGGGCGTCGTGTCGCTGTCACCTGGGGCCCGCATCACCAACTGGATCTTGCCTACCTGGGCGGCCGCCATCACGTCCTCGGCCTGGTGCGGAGTGACCAACAGCGAGACAGTCTTGGCGTGGAGCGAATCCTCCTCGTCCAAGGTCGGGTCTAGCTTGTAGGTGTCGCCAACGGCGAAGACCTTGATGTCGTGGAGGATCGTCTTCGTGCGGTTTTCCGGGATGTCGTTCTTCAGGTCGCGCTTGAAGTGGACCAGGACGTCGACCCGGTCACCGGGCCGAATCAATCCACCGCCGCTGACCATGTCGACCCGCACCCCGACCACCCGAAGGCCTTTCGGAATATGGTCGGTCGGCGTCGACGCCGTGGCATTCTTGCCCAGCAGCTTCTTCTCACGCAAGGCCTCGCCCTGCAGGATCTGAACCCGGGCACGGCAGCCTTCGATGTCTTCGATCTTATGGAAAGATCCCTCTGGCACGCGGTCGGCCGGCCACGGCTCGAGACGGACCATCTGCGGGGTGATCAGGTCACCCTGGGCAATGTCCTTCAAGGCTACGAAAATGCGATCTTCGTCTTGGGGACCGGCCGGAGCGGCAGGTTCCTTGCTGACGACCTGGGTGACCCCAATCGCCGCCACCAGGCCGCAGCCCAGGGCCAAGAGAAGCAGTACGGCGGACTTCATCTGCATGTTGTTACCCAACGAAGCCGGTGGGCGAGTGTCCAATTCCTCGCCCAGACCACGCTACCAAGCCCAGGAACCCCTACTGAATCCGCTCTCCGCGCATAATGGTAGAGGCCGTTAAGGTCTTCCCTGCCAAGTACTTCGACGCCGGCAACCAGGAGACTTGATCGAAAGGTATCGAGACCGTAACGTTGATCACTTCTCCATACCCGGCATCAGCCGGGTTGAGCGGATTGCCCGCGCCGTCCAATATCTCAATCGTCGCCCCGTTGATGCCGGCGGCTTCGAGCACGCCGTCCACCCGCTCTTCGACGTCCGCGGTGGTCGTTCCCGGAAGAACGGCCAGCCGGGCGCCTTCGCGCGAGGCGTTCGTAATAACCTGTTGAACCATCACGCCGCGGCCCAGTTCGATCATCCCGAGGATCATCAGGAAGAACACGGGCGCAACGATGGCGAACTCGACGGCCGCGGCACCTCGTCGGTGTCTTCGGCACGACCGGTAGACTTTCTCCAGTTTGTTACTCATTGCCCCCTCGTCAGAGTTGATTGTCCAGGTTGCCTTCTTTACCCATCTGCCCATTCGTTGAAGCGTCATAGCAGCAGACCCATGAATGCAAAATAGGCGATCGTACCAATGGCTATAGGAATCCCATACGGGAGTAGCATCATGGTGCTCTTTCGATCGGCCGCCATGGCCGAGAGCTGATTGGGGTCGCGGACGATGAAGATCTCGGTCAGGATCGCCCAAAACTGGTCTTTGTGGTGCTTGAACTTCTTGCGATACAGCACCATGACCAGGGCGATGGCCCCACCGACCACGGCCGAAACACAAAACGCGTAGAAAGTCACCGTTCCCCAGACCCAGGCCCCGACACCAGCCAGGAGCTTTACGTCGCCGGCGCCCATGCCGCCGATTGCGTAGGCTGGCAACAACAGGGCAAGGCCGACCACCGTGCCCAGCAGACTCCATGCCAGGCCGGACCAGCCAAAGAGGATCGCGCTGGCGATCCAGCCGGTCAGGACCATCGGAAAGGTGATCCAGTTGGGGACCTTCAATTGCCAGCCGTCAATCACGGCTGCCACGATCAGCACGAGACTGACCAGAATACACACGCCCGAAATGTCTGCCATGGGGCTGGAAGCCGTCCATTCTCCGAACATAACTCAGTTCTCCATCGCCACGTACAAAGTTTTGCTTCCGGGGCGATTCGGATACACGGCGTGTCCGGGCCGGCCTTTCGCAAGACCTGCTCGATCGTTACCGTCGAAGACGGAAAGGAAACCAAACCTCGGCGTTGCCGCCGGTCCTTCCGTCCTCGGCTCTCACCCCGCTGGACTATACGCTCGGGCCCGCGCGACACGGAACCGCGCGACCCCCTCTCTCGCCTGCCCTCTGTTACAACTGTAGGTCAAAAACGGGCCGTTCGAGGGCGATTTTGCCTCTCTCGGCCGCCGAAACAGGCTTTTTCGGCCTTTTCATAGTCGTTAAAAAACGACCCCCTCGCGGGCCGACGAGCGGGCCGCGAGGGGGCGAGCAAACACTCATGCCGAGGGCACGGACGGAACACCCGGCCTGCCCACGGCCGCTACACAAGTTGACATTACTCCGGCAGCGAATCGCGGACCGTCTCGAACGTCCCATTCGCCCGGGTGCCGATCGCCTCGATGGCGGTCAAGCAGACGACGACGATCAGGGCCAGCATGACGGCATACTCGACCGCGGTCGGGCCATCTTCCGAGACGAGGAAACGTTGCACCTTCTTCGCAAGCGACTTCATAGGATTCCTCCTGTCAAGCGGCGACTCCCGGCCAAATGGTTTGACCTGAAGGGAGCCCACCGAGACCAACTTGTGTGGGTACGCTTGGACACGTTGCCGACGCCCGAAGGAACCGACAATGGCCTGGTCGCGTCCTCCCGTTCCCAAAATCGAATCAGTAAGTCGCCTCTCCCTCGCATCACGCCGAATAGCAAAACATCCCTTCGGCAGCCAGGCTACCAGCGGGGTCGCCCCCAACCGGCCCTTGGCTTTGCGCCCCGGCCTTTCGACCGGTTTGCCTTTGTCGAGGATGAGAGACTTCAGGCCTCTCCTCGCGAAGCGCCGACGTCGGTTAGACGAGATGCAGAAACTGCTCCGACCTTCGACACTCCCTAAAGGCAGTGACGTGGTCGACTCGTATCACCGATGCCTGCACGCTCCGCCTCTAAGAAAACGTAGGTCACGAAACCCTGAAGTCAAATTGCGGGGTTTAACGAAAATCTCCGGCCAGAGCCCGATTTTTCTCGAAGCGTGAGGGTTGTAAGGAAGACGCGGTCCGCGCAGTAGGATCGACCGAATAGCGTGTGCAGTCGGCACGAAGAAAAGGATTGTAGAGACCATCATGCGGCCCCAAGAAAAAACCCGGCCCGAGCAACCGCGTCGCCCGGGCCGGGAAGGGAATATTTTCCGTTCGTTTTCAACTCAACAAGCAAAACACCCGGACAGTTCTATCCGTGCCGCAACGTGCTGGAAGACACCGGCGCCCATGTGGACTCGGCCGGATCGGGAGCATTTTGTTTCTGAGCAGCCGGAGCTTTCTCCTTGGGATCCGGGCCCTTCTTGTTCTCCCCCTCGGCCTTCGGAGGATCGGAGAACACGAGGACCAAGGCCACTATTCCTGCCAGGACACAGCCGGCCGGCACCGCGAAGACCTTGCTCCACTGGAACTTGCCCTCCACCGAGCACCGGTCCATCACCCAGCCGGCCAATTGGGTTCCGAGGAACAATCCAATTCCGGCCTGAATGAAGATAATGAACGCCTGTGCCGACGACGCAATGGCTTCACCGGCGACTTCCTTGACGTATACCTGGCCAGCAATGATGAAGAACACATAGGCCAAACCATGCAACGCTTGGGCAATGACGAGGACCGCTGGTATTTTTACCGCGACATAGATCAAGAAGAGCGTCATCCAGCACCCAGCCCCCAACACGAGAGTCCATTTTGGTCCGAGCTTGTCTCCGAAGAACAGCATCAGGAGGAACCAAGTGGCCGCGGCCTGGACGGCTTGGGCAATCGCCATTGCACCGGGGACGAACTTGCTCTTCAGCCCACGGTCCTGCATGAGTTGGGCCGTGCCCAGGAAGTAGAACTGCATCATGCCTGCGATGACCAATGAAGCCAAAATAAATACTAAGAAGGGAACATCCTTGAGCATCGCCAGCACCTGCCCCATGGCGCCCTCGGTCGCCTTCGGGGCTGTTTCAGGTTGGATGGCGCAAACAACAGCCATCGCGACTGAAAGAACGGCCGCGAAGACCAGACAGTCGCTCCCGTCCCCCTCGCTCTTGCGCATCGACCGGAAGCCTGTCAGGGCATAGCCGACCAAGGCCCAGGCGACCGGAGCCCAAATGAAGACCGCGCCCTCTCCGACTCCCGCCGTCTTCAGGTGGCGAAACATCACGGAGTTGACCAAGGGGATAGTGGCTCCGTAGAACAGCCCATAAACAAACATCACGCCAAACAGACCGCTAAATCGTATTTGCTTGATTGCCAAGAACAACAGGACGGCCCCGATCGCGTGAGAGACCACCAAAATCCACCGTGCATCGATCGATTGGTCGGCCAGGGGGCCGGCGATCCAGGGGGAGATCATGGCTCCAATGGGCAGCGTCGCGTAGATCCAACCGGTCTGCTTACCGGTCATCTTTAGCGGACCGAGCAACCGAGCCGCCAAGACCGGGGCCCAAGCGCCCCAGATGGCGTACTCGAGGAACATCATCGCACTCAACAGGACGTAGCAGGTAGTGGCGTCCACTGTCACCTCCCTTGTCGGCACCCGGCCAGGTATTCGAGAAAAGAACCCCCAAAGACAGGCCGCATTGTAAGCCACCCCCCCGGAAAAGGAAAGCCCGGCCGAGAGAGTGCAGCCTAAAAGCCTACGGGGCCTGTGGCGGGCGGACGAGAGACACCAAGCGGTCGACGACCTGGTCGATCGAGAGGCCGTCGGTCACGACTTCGACGGCGTCGGCCGCCTTGGCCAGAGGACCGACTTCGCGCGAGGCATCGCCATGATCCCGGGCTTCTTGGGCCGCCAAGACGTTTTCCAAAGTGGCCGATTCGCCTTGGGCTTCGAGATCGGCCAGCCGGCGTTTGGCCCGCTGGGTTGGACTGGCTGTTAAGTAGATCTTGCAGTCGGCTTTGGGAAAAGCGACTGTTCCCTGGTCACGTCCCTCGGTTACGGCGTCGTGCTTTTCAGCCAAGCGGCGCTGCAGGTCGACCAGATGCCGGCGGACGTCCGGGTTGCCGGCGGCAAAGCGCGTGATCCGGGTCACTTCTTGCGTGCGGATCGCCCGACTGACGTCTTCGCCGTCGAGAAAGATGCGATCGTCGTCCAGTTCGATCGAGAGCGTCGGGGCCAGCGCGGCCAACTCGTCGGGCTTCTCCCAATCGACGCCCCGGCGCAGCCCGGCCAAGGCGACCGCGCGATACATGGCCCCGGTGTCTAGGTAGAGAAACCCGAGGCGCCCGGCCAAAGCCCGGGCCACCGTGCTTTTGCCCGCCCCGGCGGGGCCATCAATCGTGACAATCATGTCAGAGTCAGCGTGTCGCTCCGTCGTGCCTGGAATACATGGCCGTCCTGGGGATTAGAACATGCCGCCACCCATGCCGCCCATCCCCATGCCACCCATGCCACCCATGCCACCCATGCCACCCATGCCACCCATGCCGCCTCCAAAGCCACCGCCTCCAAAGCCACCGCCGCCACCACCGAAGCCGCCGTTGTTGCCGTTGTTTCCTTCGCTGGCGCTCTCGCCGGTGGCGTAGTTAAACGTATCCACCTGGACAATGGTACTGAAGAACGGCTGCGGATTGACGCGAACATAGCGTCGGTCGGCCGAGACGACGGCCGTCGTTTCGAGCGAAACGCCATCGGGCATGGGGACGATCACGGGCTGATAGCCAACCGCTCCTCCTCCGAACGGGAAGAAAG